>CAILXF010000036.1 GCA_903838125.1 uncultured Pseudomonadota bacterium
ATAAAACTAATTACTCAATAATCTTAGCAACTACACCAGCACCAACAGTACGGCCGCCTTCACGAATCGCGAAGCGTAAACCATCTTCCATCGCAATTGGAGCAATCAACGTTACCGTAATTGAAACGTTATCACCTGGCATTACCATTTCTGTACCTGCTGGTAACTCTACTGCACCCGTTACATCTGTTGTACGGAAGTAGAATTGTGGACGGTAACCTTGGAAGAATGGTGTATGACGACCACCTTCATCTTTACCTAACACATAAATTTCTGCAGTGAATTTTGTGTGCGGTTTAATAGAGCCAGCTTTTGACAATACTTGACCACGTTCCACTTCTTCACGTTTTGTACCACGTAGCAATACACCTACGTTATCACCTGCTTGACCTTGATCAAGCAACTTACGGAACATTTCAACACCAGTACAGATTGTTTTGATTGTTGGTTTGATACCAACAATTTCAATTTCATCACCGATTTTTACAATACCGCGTTCAATACGACCAGTCACAACAGTACCGCGACCTGAGATTGAGAACACGTCTTCAACTGGCATTAAGAATGCACCGTCAATTGCGCGCTCTGGCATTGGAATGTAAGTATCTAATGCTTCAGCTAGTTTTAAGATTGCTGGTTCGCCGATAGGTGATTGGTCACCTTCTAAAGCTAACTTAGCTGAACCGTGAATGATTGGTGTATCGTCACCTGGGAAGTCGTATTTGCTTAGCAATTCACGCACTTCCATTTCAACTAGTTCTAATAACTCAGCATCATCAACCATGTCTGCTTTGTTTAGGAATACAACAATGTAAGGTACGCCAACTTGACGTGCCAACAAGATGTGCTCACGCGTTTGTGGCATAGGGCCATCAGCTGCTGAACATACTAGAATCGCGCCATCCATTTGCGCTGCACCAGTAATCATGTTCTTTACATAGTCGGCATGGCCTGGACAGTCTACGTGAGCGTAGTGACGATTTTGTGTCTCATACTCAACGTGGGCAGTATTAATCGTAATACCACGTGCTTTTTCTTCCGGTGCAGCATCAATTTGATCGTAAGCTTTTGCTTCGCCACCAAATTTCTTTGAAAGAATTGTCGTTAAAGCTGCCGTTAATGTCGTCTTACCATGATCCACGTGACCAATCGTTCCAACGTTAACGTGCGGCTTGGTCCGCTCAAATTTACCTTTTGCCATTGCTTCAGTCCTTTACAATATTTTATTAACTATAAGTTTTATTAAAATTAATAAAACTTGTTCAAATTTAAAGTGCTACTCGTTACAACAAAATTCATACTTCAATGCTTATGGTGCCCATGGCGGGAATCGGACCCGCGACCTCTCCCTTACCAAGGGAGTGCTCTGCCACTGAGCCACATGGGCGCTTACCTAATAAATAAGGTTTAGCTACTCAATCGCTTGGAGCGGGCGACGAGACTCGAACTCGCGACATTCAGTTTGGAAAACTGAAGCTCTACCAACTGAGCTACACCCGCGCACCCATCAAAACCAACGCCTACAGGCTCAAACTATTACTGTTACGATATTTCATTACCATACGATATAGAACAAATTATGGTGGAGGGGGAAGGATTCGAACCTTCGTACTCTGAGAGAACGGATTTACAGTCCGTCGCCTTTAACCACTCGGCCACCCCTCCAAACCGAACCCGCGATTATGCTGACAATTTGACTTGCTGTCAAATGTATAAAAAGGGTAACTGCTAAGAATTTGGTGCCGGATGTCGGAATCGAACTGACGACCTTCGCATTACAAGTGCGCTGCTCTACCAACTGAGCTAATCCGGCGTTTATTTGAGTTGCGTATTATACTGACTTTTAGCTAAAAGTTAAGCTACTTTACGATAGTTAATGTAGGTTTTTTACTTTTTACTTTATCAGATGCCTCCAAAGGCTTATCTGACGTGGTTTCAGTTGTGTTTTCATCTGGAAAATTTAGTTCTAAATCCGGCGAATCAGAGTCTATTTCAAAAAACATCCCCTGGCTGTTTTCACGGGCAAAGATTCCTCTAACCGCGTGCATGGGTATGTATAAGTTTTGCGATATACCTCCGAAACGTGCCGAGAACACTACAGCCTCATTGTCAAGGTGCAGATCTTTGGTAGCGCTATAGCTAAGATTGAGTACAATTTCGCCGTCTTTGACGTAAGCCATTGGCACGCGAGTTTTAGCATCGACTGCTACAAGAAGGTGTGGCGTTAAATTGTTATCCATACACCACTCATGTATGGCACGTACTAAGTATGGTTTGGTTGATGTGAGGGTTGTCATAGTGTAGGTGATGAGCAATTAAAAGCACAGGTTACCGTGCTTTTAATTGTTTATTTACGCATTGCTTTTTCTGATGGCGTCATAGCATCCGCATACAACGGTCTTGAGAATAAACGCTCAGCATATTTTAATATAGCTGTCGCCTGATTCGGCAATTCAATACCATAGTGCCCTAAACGCCATAGCAAAGGCGTTACCGCGACGTCTAGCATTGAGTATTCGTCGCCAAGCAAATAGTTTTGCTTTGAAAAAATAGGCACTAATTGGGTCAAATTATCACGAATCGTTGCACGTGCTTTGTCAGCCTTCATTTCATCATCAGACTCAATATCTTTAATATGGTCAAATAGATCTTTTTCAAAGCTATACAAAAACAAACGAGCACGAGCACGCATTACAGGATCTGGTGGCATCAATTGTGGGTGTGGAAAACGCTCATCAATATATTCATTAATGATATTAGCTTCCGAAAGCACTAAATCACGTTCCACTAACACCGGCACTTGATTGTATGGGTTGATGATTGCCAAATCTTCTGGTTTATTTGCAAGATCGACATCAATGACTTGGAAATCCATGCCTTTTTCAAATAAAACAATTCGGCAACGGTGGCTATAGGGATCAGTCGTCCCCGAGTATAAAGTCATCATTTAATGTATATCCTTCCAATAGGCTTTTTTGAGCTTGTAAGTAAGTACTAACAACACCCCTAAAAATAGTAATACAAACCAGCCTAAATGATTACGCTGTTGTTTTGCAGGTTCGGCCATATAAGCCATGTAATTGGCTAAATCGCCAATAAAACTATCGTATTCAGCAACAGATAATCGACCAGGCTTAATCAGCGTCAACTCATGCGTCTCGTGATTCATTGCTTGCACACCCTGCAGCTCATAAAGCACATGTGGCATAGATACTTTGCATGAAACTGGGTCAAACACGCAATTACCCCAACCAGTTGCACTACTTTCATCGCGATAAAACCCGCGCATGTAGCTATAAACCCAATCGGCTCCTCGTGCACGCACCTCAACAGAAAGGTCAGGTGGCGCTACCCCAAACCATTTCTTTGCATCGCCTTTATTAATTGCCACCTTCATTTGATCACCAACTTTACCATCAGCAAATAGTAAGTTATCTGCGATTTGCTTCTCAGTCAGTCCGATATCTAAAAGACGGTTGTAACGCATGTAATTTGCGCTATGGCAATTTAAACAATAATTAATAAAGGTTCTTGCGCCGCGTTGCAACGACTCATGATTAGATGCATCTATAGGTGCCTTATCTAAATGAACTTCAGCATTAGCAAAGGCTAAAGACGGCAATATCGCTAGCAGTATTAGTAATTTTTTCATTTTGATTATCCCGTTACCCTTTCTGGCACTGGCAAGGTTTTGTCTTTTTTGGTATACCAAGGCATCAACACAAAAAATGCAAAATAAACCGTAGTTGCGATACGCGCTACAACGGTAGCTCGCTCAGCATTACCCAACCAACTGCCGAACTGACCCCAAATATTAGAAGGCTCAGTACCAAGGTAACCCAGCACTAGAAAGCTCACCACAAAGGCCGCCAACCATTTTTTATACAAAGTACCACGGTAGCGAATTGATTTAACTGGGCTTTTATCCAACCATGGTAATAACGCAAACACCATGACAGAAAGACCCATTGCAGCCACACCTGGAAATTGTGAGTTTAAGATCGGTGGCACTGCACGCAACACAGAATAGTAAGGCGTGAAATACCATACCGGCGCGATGTGCGCTGGCGTGACTAGAGGATTAGCCGGTACAAAATTATTAGCTTCTAAGAAATATCCACCCATTTCAGGTGCAAAAAAGATAACAACTGAAAATACAATTAAAAACACCGCGACCCCCACCATATCTTTAACCGTGTAATAAGGATGAAAGGCAATGCCATCTAAAGGTATACCAGTTTTCTTATCTTTTAATTTTTTGATCTCAATTCCATCAGGATTATTTGATCCAACTTCATGTAAAGCAATTAAATGTGCTGCCACCAATCCTACCAATACAAAAGGTAAGGCAATTACATGGAAAGCAAAGAAGCGATTCAAGGTAGCATCTGACACTAGATAATCGCCACGCAACCACTCAGAAACATCAGGCCCAATAAATGGAATCGCAGAGAACAGATTTACAATAACTTGTGCGCCCCAATAAGACATTTGGCCCCATGGTAATAGGTAACCAAAAAATGCCTCTCCCATTAGACATAAAAATATAGCCACACCAAACAGCCACAACAATTCACGTGGCGTACGATATGAGCCGTAAATAATGCCTCTAAACATATGTAGATAGACGACCACAAAAAACATAGAAGCGCCTGTTGAGTGCATATAGCGAATTAACCAGCCCCAAGGAACGTCACGCATGATGTATTCCACAGAACCAAAGGCTAGATCAGCATCTGGCTTGTAATGCATAGTAAGAAAAATGCCGGTTAATATTTGTAAAACTAGCACCATCATGGCTAATGAGCCAAAAAAGTACCAGAAATTGAAATTTTTCGGAGCGTAATATTCCGTTAAGTGCGCTTTAACATTACTGGTAAGCGGGAATCTATCGTCCACCCAAGCTAAAGCGCCATCTAACTTACTGGCCGCTGCTGATTTTTTAGTATCTGTCATGATTAGGCTTTCTCTTCCGTATCAACGCCAATAAGCAATGTATTCTCGGTTAAATATTTGTATGGGGGCACTACCAAATTAATAGGTGCAGGCGATCCCTTAAATACGCGACCAGCTAAATCAAATTTAGAACCATGACATGGGCAGAAAAATCCGCCAGTCCAATTGGCTCCCATGTCACCATTTGGCTGCAGCTTAGCTGTAGGTGAACAACCCAGATGCGTACATATACCTACGATTACCGCTAGGTTAGGTTTAATAGCACGGCTTTCATTCTTACAGTAAGAGGGCTGCTGTGAAGTTACCTCACAACTAGGATCAGAAAGCTGATCATTATGATGAGCCAGCTCCGCTGTCATTTCATCAGTACGATTAATAATCCACACCGGCTTACCGCGCCACTCGGCGGTGATCATAGTACCCGGTGCAATTTTACTGATATCCACTTCAACCGGCGCGCCGGCAGCTTTGGCGCGCTCACTCGGCGTCATGCTTTTAATAAACGGAACCGCGACCGCAGCACATCCAAGCGCACCAACCGCTGACGTTGCAATCAAAAATTTACGCTTTTCTGCATCTACCTGCGAAGCTTGCTCAGTTACTGAGCTTGGCACTTGCGGGTTACTTTGTTTGTCTGACATGTTTTCCTCATTAACTAAAATAGATGAGTTGGATATGCAACGTCACCTTTTTGGGGCTTGCATCAGCTTGCTCTTAACAAAATTACTTGAAAATAATGATGCAAAATAAAGACGTAAAAAATTAAAGCGTAAAATTCACAATTCCCAACCGACGACTGTAATTGCAAAGGCAGAATTATACTATTTCCCACCGCCTAATTAAAGCTTTATTTATTAAGTGTCTGAAATAAAAGAATTAAACTGGATTTTTGATGTCGATAAATTCATGCTGCAAATCAAATTTTTCGGCTAAGTGCTCCCCTAAGGCTTGCACGCCATAACGCTCAGTTGCATGATGTCCAGCAGCAATATAAGCAACGCCAGATTCAACTGCTTGGTGTGTGGTTTGTTCAGATATTTCACCACTAATAAACACATCGGCTCCTAGCGCAATAACTGAGTCCATATAATTTTGTGCTGCCCCTGTGCACCAGGTGATCTTCTTCACCATTTTTTGACCATCTCCGATGACTAAGGGGGCTCGTTGCAGTAAATTTTCTATATGTCGAGAAAATTCAACCAACTGAATGGCTTGCTCTAAATAACCAACAGCCACCAAGTCAGACTCACCTCGATACTCCTCCATAGTAATTCCTAACTTTTTACCTAGTTGCACATTATTTCCAAACTTTGCGTGTGCGTCTAAAGGCAAATGGTAAGCCATTAGATTAATATTATGCTTCAATAGAAAACCTAAGCGATTGCGTTTAATTCCGACAACCCTAGGATCTTCATTTCGCCAGAAATAGCCATGATGCACCAAAATTAAATCGGCCTTAGCGTTGTGTGCCGCTTCAATGAGCGCCATACTCGCCGTAACACCTGTGACTATTTTCCGGACCTCTGCCTTACCTTCAACCTGAAGGCCATTTGGACAAAAGTCTTGAAAGCTCGATACCTGCATCAACTGCTGGCTATAATTAACTAGGGTGTTGATCTCAACCATGCCTATCTTCCTTATGTTGATGCTACTATTGTTTTATTCACAGGACGTCCCGATATAATGACGAAACGTATTACACTACTTAGACATTCCGATTACTATTAATTAAATATATATCCAACATTATGATCAATCAGCTACACAAAAGATTATGGCTTATTTTTGCACAGGCTGTGACGCTGTGCCTAGCGCTACTTTTCGTGTTGCGTATTTTCTTTCCCGATTTTCTCAGTCGTGGTCAAACCATCGTGGTGAAGCAGGTCGAATCAAGCGCAAGACTCAGTTTAACTGGCTCTTATAGCTATGCGGCAAAAAAAGCGATGCCCTCCGTTGTTAATATTTTTACCAGCAAAAAAGTGGCTGTTAATCCTCATCAAAAATACTTGGAAGACCCAAACTTTCGTCAGTTTTTCGGCGATCAATTAGACGATCTAGACAGTCAATCTCAGCCAGAGAACAGCTTGGGATCTGGGGTCATTGTCAGTGAGCAGGGATTAATTTTGACAAATAACCATGTGGTTGCCGCTGCCGATGAAATTGAAATTGCACTAGCTGACGGTCGTAAAATGTCAGCTAAAGTGGTAGGTACAGATCCAGATACTGATCTTGCCCTCATTAAAGTGAACGCTGACCATTTGCCGGCAATAACTTTTGCTAGCTCAGACCGACTGAGCGTAGGCGATGTTGTATTAGCTATAGGCAACCCGTTTGGTGTAGGCCAAACTGTAACGCAAGGCATCGTAAGTGCCCTTGGTCGCAATCACTTAGGTATAAATATCTTTGAGAATTTTATTCAAACCGACGCCTCTATCAATCCTGGGAATTCTGGTGGAGCACTAATTGATACTGACGGCAATCTGGTGGGGGTAAACAGTGCCATTTATTCACGTAATGGTGGCTCCATGGGCATAGGTTTTGCCATTCCAGCCACACTAGCTCGTCAGGTAATGGAGCAGATTGTAAGCCAAGGCACCGTGACCCGAGGCTGGATTGGTATAGAAGCTCAAGATATTACACCAGAATTAGCGGAGTCATTTAAGCTAAGCAAACAACAAGGAGCTTTAATTGCCGGAGTGTTAAGAAACAGTCCCGCCGACAATGCTGGTCTGCGTGCAGGTGATATTTTATTAGAAATTGAGGGGAAACCAGTACTAGACAGCCCTGGCATGCTTAATTTAATTGCAGTGCTAAAACCAAATCAAAAAGCCCGTCTTAGAATTGCACGCGCTGAAAAAGATTTAAACGTAACCATCATTATTGGCAAACGGCCAAAACCAAGCCTAATGAAAGAGTAGTTTGTCTTGGTAGCAATTAACTAGAAGGCAAAATTCTATGGGAAGGGGCTTGTTTGGTATATTTTGCAACAACAATACCTAGTTCGTACAACAGCCACATGGGTATTGCCAGCATAAACTGAGAAATTATATCTGGCGGCGTAAATACTGCACCAATCACAAAGGCTGCCACAACAACATAAGCGCGTGCTTGCTTTAACTGCTCTAGGGTGACCCATGAAAAGCGCACGGCCATTACCACGGCAATTGGCACCTCAAATGCTAATCCAAATGCGAAAAACAAGGTAAGTACGAAATCTAAATAGTTGCCGATATCCGTCATAACGGCCACTCCTTGAGGGGCTGTGCCAACAATAAAGCCAAAAATTACTGGAAATACTAAAAAGTAGGCAAATGCCATGCCAGCAAGAAACAGAAAACTACTAGCCACAATCATTGGAATCATGAATTTCTTTTCATGGGCATAGAGGCCAGGCGCAACAAAAGTCCACACCTGATACATCGTATGCGGTAAGGAAACAATAAATGCCGCCATCATCGCTACTTTCATTGGCACAAAAAATGGGGTGGTCACCGCAGTGGCAATCATCTGCCCGCCTGCTGGTAATTTACTTAACAATGGCGCTGCCAGTAGCGCATAAATTCTGTTTGCGAATGGGAAGAAAGCGATAAAAACTAAGCTAAAGCCAATCACTATCCGCAATAGACGTGAGCGCAACTCTATCAAATGAGCGATGAAATTATCGGTAGGGGTCACTAGCTAGACTTAACTTTAGCTGGAATTTTCTTACGTGCCGCTGGCTTCTTTTTAATGACTGTCTGTGTAGCGGCGACCTCAAAATCCAACTCTTGGTTTATGGTGTGTGCTTGATGTTGAATATTGGCTTGGGTTTGGACCACCGTAGCTTGAATTTCCTGTTGCAGTTGCTGCAACTCCTGAAAGCGTACTTCACGATTCACTTCTTCTTTAATATCAGTCATATATCTTTGCATACGGCCAGTTAATGCGCCTAAAGTACGCGCAACCTTGGGCAGCTTCTCTGGGCCGATTACAATCAGCGCAACCACTGCGATCACAACCAACTCAGAGAAAGAAACATCAAACACGAATGCGCAGACTTAGAATAACGATAACAATGCTTGTTAGGTCTTGCTAGTTGCTACAGCTTTAGCCTTTGCAGGTGCTTTTGCTTTCGCTGGCGCTTTAGGCTTAGCAACAGCCTTAGGTTTAGCCGCAACTGCTTTTGGAGCCGCTACTTTTGGAGCCGCTACTTTTTTAACTGCGACTGGCTTGGCCGCTACTTTCTTTTTAGGCGCAGCCTTAACAGCTGGGGTCACTTTCGCCTCATTTACTACTGCACTGCTTTGAATAGAAACAGGTGTAGCATTTTCTTCATTCATAGCTTCCTTGAAGTTTTTGACTGCACCGCCAACATCGCCCCCCATATTGCGTAGTTTTTTTGTACCGAAAATTAATACCACAATTAATAATACGATTAACCAATGCCAGATGCTCAATGAACCCATTTTGACTCTCCTTAATAATAGTTTTTATTGCAAGTACGGTCGATAAAATTAGATTTTAGGTCTTTGGTAGCTTAGCGCTGCCACCGAATACATGCAAGTGTATATGAAATACTTCTTGCCCGCCTTCATGTCCTGTATTGATCATAGTACGAAATCCGGCTAAACCTTGCTCTTTAGCTAGCTTAGGTGCCAATAGCAACAATTTTCCTAATAGCGCCTGATGCTGCGATTCACAACTAATCAAACTCTTAATGTGTAATTTAGGCACAATTAAAAAATGTACTGGGGCGATAGGATGAATATCATGAAAAGCCATGACCTCTTCATCCTCGTAGATTTTTGTGGCCGGAATTTGAGCATTAGCGATCTTACAAAAGATGCAGTCTACACTCATTTTTCTTTACTTCCTGCTGTCCTAGACTCTTTTTCGGCTATGCCTGACAAGCCTTCACGCCTAGCCAGTTCATCTAAAACGTCTTGCGGTTTTAGTCCAGCTTGCGCCAGCATCACCAAAGTATGAAACCACAAGTCAGCTGTTTCATAAACCAGGTGCTGTTGATCACCATTTTTAGCTGCAATAATAGTTTCTGCTGCCTCTTCACCGACTTTCTTCAATATGCTATCCATACCTTTGGCATAAAGATTGGCCACATATGAAGTCTGTGCATCAGCACTTTTTCTTTGCTCTAACAGAGCCGCTAAGCGATTTAAAATATCATTCATGTTTATAAATTTCTTCCGGGTTCTTAATCACGGCCTGATCTATGAGCCAATGTCCATTTTGTAGCGTTTTGAAGAAACAACTATGCCGACCCGTGTGACACGCAATCCCACCAACCTGATCGATAGTAAGGAGGATTACATCCTCATCACAGTCTAAACGAATTTCAGATACAAGTTGAACATGCCCTGACTCCTCCCCTTTCCGCCAGAGTCTATTGCGTGATCGTGACCAATATACCGCCTGCATGCTGTTAGAAGTTAGTTGCAAGGCTTCACGGTTCATCCATGCAAACATCAAGATAAGTCCAGTATTTCGCTCTTGCGCAATGACAGGCACTAGACCATTAGCATCCCAATTTATTTCATCTAACCAACTTTTAGATTGAGTCAATTTATAGCCTAACTTCTATGCCATGTTGGGCCATGTATTGTTTAGCCTGTTTCACAGTATATTCTCCATAGTGAAAGATACTTGCAGCAAGCACAGCATCGGCACCCCCCTCTTTTACACCATCCACTAAGTGCTGCAAATTACCTACGCCCCCTGAGGCAATGATAGGTACGGCCACCGCATCTGAAATCGCGCGATTCAATGGATTGTTAAAACCAATTTTAGTACCATCTCTATCCATACTGGTAATAAGTAACTCGCCAGCGCCTAAAGCCACCATTTTCTTTGCCCACTCCACAGCATCTAGCCCAGTCGCTTTACGGCCACCATGCGTGAATACTTCCCACTGATAGGGCTGATTGTCTACTTTTTTAGCGTCAATAGCGACAACGATACATTGTGATCCAAAGCGACTGGAAGCGTCCGCCACCATTTGTGGATTCAATACAGCGGTGGTATTGATACTCACCTTATCTGCCCCTGCGTTTAGTAAACGGCGCACATCTTCAACTTCGCGTACACCGCCACCTACAGTCAATGGAATAAATACTTGCGAAGCCACTTGTTCAATAATATGAAGAATTAAGCCACGATTATCTGAACTGGCAGTAATGTCTAAAAAAGTTAGTTCATCTGCACCTTGCTCATCATAACGCTTAGCAACTTCAACGGGATCGCCCGCATCACGGAGCTCAAGAAAATTAATACCTTTTACTACGCGACCATCGGTGACATCTAAACACGGGATGATTCTTTTAGCTAAACCCATTAGCTCAGCTCATCTGCCAAGGCTTGTGCTGCAGTAAAGTCTAATGTGCCTTCATAAATTGCACGGCCCGTAATAGTGCCAATAATACCTTCACTCGCTACAGCACATAATTTACGTACATCATCTAGATTAGTCACACCACCCGAAGCAATTACCGGAATGGTCAGTGCTTGCGCGAGTGCCACCGTAGCTTCGATGTTTACGCCAGTCAGCATGCCATCGCGGCCAATATCCGTGTAAACAATAGCGTTAACACCATAATCTTCGAATTTTTTGGCTAAATCTATTACATCATGTCCTGTGAGCTTAGACCATCCATCTACAGCAACTTTCCCATCTTTTGCGTCTAATCCCACTATAATTTGTCCAGGGAAAGCATAACAAGCTTCATGCAAGAAGCCTGGATTTTTAACTGCAGCAGTCCCGATAATCACATAATCAATACCGTTATCAAGGTAGCGCTCTATAGTTTCTAGGTCTCTAATGCCACCACCCAGCTGGATAGGAATATCACCGCCCACAGCCTTGACGATAGCCTTAATCGCGGCTTCATTCACTGGCTTGCCAGCAAACGCACCGTTTAAATCCACTAAATGTAAACGCTTGCCACCGCGATCTACCCAGTGGCGTGCCATGGCACCTGGGTCTTCTGAAAATACGGTGGACTCTTCCATTAAGCCTTGTTTAAGTCTGACACAATGGCCGTCTTTGAGATCAATTGCTGGGATAATTAACATAGTAGGTATTTAAAATAATTACAAACAAAAAAAATGGGTTTAAAAATTTGGCAATGATTACGGTTGCCAGTCTACAAAATTGCTTAGCAATTGCAAACCTGCACTTGCACTTTTTTCCGGGTGAAACTGTACAGCAAATAAATTGTTATTTGAAATCGCACTTGTAAATCGATTTGGATACTCACTAAATCCAGCAGTCAAGCTAGCATCAGCTGGCTGCACATAATAGCTATGTACATAGTAAAATCTAGCGCCATCATCAATGCCTTGCCATAACGCATGCTGCTCTAGGCCATTGATTGCGCTCTGATACACTTGATTCCAGCCCATATGCGGCACTTTCAACTTGTCACCATTGCTAAGATGCATATCTGCTAACGCAAAGCGCTTAACTTCACCTTTAAACAAACCTAAGCCAGCAGCATTACCTTCTTCAGAATGCTCGAACAACATCTGCAATCCAATACATATTCCTAGAAATGGTTTATTTTTAGCCGCAAATAAGACAGCTTCACGGAGTCCACGTGCATCAAGTTCACGCATGCAATCAGGCATCGCACCTTGACCCGGAAATACCACGCGCTCGGCTTTTAACAATTGCTCAGGATCGCTAGTCACCAGCACTGTTTTTGTAGGCGCAACATGCTCTAGGGCTTTGGAGACTGAGCGTAAATTGCCCATGCCATAATCAACTACTGCAATATCAATTTTCTTCATGCGTTTTTATGGCTTTGGCCTATAGGGTTGATTGTTATCAAGACTTATAAGCTACCTTTTGTAGAGGGCATCATGCCTTCCATGCGAGAATCTAACTCTACAGCCATGCGCAATGCGCGTCCGAACGCTTTAAAAATTGTTTCGGCCTGATGGTGCGAGTTCTGGCCTTTTAGATTGTCTATATGCAGGGAAATATTGGCGTGATTCACAAAACCCTGAAAGAATTCATGGATTAAATCCACGTCAAACGTACCAATTGCAGCACGAGTGAATACGCAGCCAAAGGCTAAGCCTGGGCGGCCGGAAATATCCAGTACGACACGTGACAGCGCTTCATCTAAAGGCACGTAAGCATGTCCGTAACGGCGTATGCCCTTTTTATCACCTACAGCCTTTGCAAAGGCTTGGCCGAGTGTAATCCCGATATCCTCTACTGTGTGGTGCGCATCTATATGTAAATCACCATTGGCATGCACCTGAATATCCATCAAGCCATGACGAGCAATTTGATCAAGCATATGATCTAAAAATCCCAAGCCAGTATTAAGTTGTGTCAATCCTGTCCCGTCTAAATTAATTGAGGCAGTAATTTTTGTTTCTAGGGTATTTCTTATTACTTCAGCTGCGCGCATATAGAATCACTTAAATGAAATAGTTTAAAACTGTATTAGGGACATATTTTAACCTAAAGCAGATGCAAGCAGACCAAATAAGCTGATCAATAAAAAACAAAGCCTAGCAAGATTTAAATTTATCTTTACTAGGCTTTGCGTTTATTAGCTTGCGCTAATTAGACTTATTTGCAACATCAACAATACTGATGATGTTGCAAGATGATTAACGTCTAATTATTTTGCAGCTTCAGCAGGTGCAGCTTCAGCAGGTGCAGGTGCAGCTTCAGCAGCAGGTGCCGCTTCAACAGCAGGAGCCGCTTCTTCAGCTTTTTTACCACCAAGCAAAGTGAACAGTAAAACCAAAACAGCTGCAGCGATTAACCATGGTAGGTATTTTTTAACACCACCAGCGCTCGCAGAACCGCCGTGTGCAATTGCTGTAATTTCAGCAGCTGCAGCAGCAGGGTCAGTTGCACCGTAAATTGCAGCACCCGCTACAATGATAGTCGCACCAGCATCTTTAACTTGTTGTGTAGTTGACGCTTTAACACCGCCGGCTACAGATATCTCAACGCCTAAACCTAAACCAGCAACCATCGCTAAGTCATTAAATGGTGTTTGGCCAGCAGCTTGTTGATCTAAACCAGTGTGCACGCCAATGATGTGCGCGCCTAATTTAGCGACTTCAAGAGTACGTGCTTTCTTATCAGCTACGTTAATTAAGTCAACTTGCGCTTTTTTACCGTATTTATTAGCAACATCAATTACACCTTTGATTGTGCCAATATCTGCTGTACCTAGGACTGTACAAATGTCTGCACCAGCTTTATAGAATGGCTCAGCTTCGTAGAAGCCTGCATCCATAGTTTTCAAATCAACTAAGATTTTGTTGTTTGGAAATTTAGCACGTAACACTTCTAGTAATTTAATACCGTTATGCTTAATGCAAGGTGTACCGATTTCTAAAATATCTACATGTGGAGCAACTTTAGCTGCCAATGCAACTGTTCCGTCAAAATCCAGTGAATCTAAAGCCATTTGTGTTTGTGCCATGATACATCCTCCAACTTAAAGTAAATTAAATACCATTTACTAAGATTAAAAATATGATTAAAAGTAATTTTTATTTCGTGCACAAAACGCACATTGCGCCATGATAACCGCAGTTAGTGCGTAAGTTCAAACTTTTTATCGTTATTTGTATGTTTTTTCGTTTCATCCTATAGAAATATCTGGTGTATTTTTCAGGTATTAGCCGTTACACCAAAGCTATACAATGCTTTTACTTCCTTTAGCTCAGTATCTCTGCTAATGCTTTCATCAGCAATAATGACTGCGCATCAGTACCAATCGTTATGCGTAAAAAAGGCGACACTCGACTTGGCGATTTAAAATGTCGCACAATAATATTTTTTGCCCGCAGTGCTTCTGTAATCACAGCACCTTCTTTAGTTGAATGCTTAGCAAAGATAAAGTTGGCGCCGGATGGCAACACTTCAAAATCTAATGCCTCTAAATCCCCAATAAGTTTTGTGCGCGTTGCTATCACCATCTCGCATGTCTTATTAAAATAGATATCGTCTTGCATGGCAGCAATACCACCAGCTGAGGCTAAACGATCTATAGGGTATGAATTGAAACTATCTTTTACCCGAGTCAGCGCTTCGATTAAATCTCGAGATCCCAAAGCGTAGCCCACACGCAGACCAGCCAACGAGCGCGCTTTCGATAGCGTTTGTGTGACCAATAAGTTAGGGTAGGTATTAATTAAGCTAACAGCTGATTGTGTACCAAAATCAACATAGGCTTCATCAATCACAACTACTGATTCCGTATTATTTTTTAATAGTTGTTCAATTTTTTCCAAAGTCAACGGAATGCCAGTAGGTGCATTAGGATTGGGAAATATAATGCCCCCATTAGGCTGATTATAATCGGCAATATTGATTGTGAAGTCACTAGCAAGATCAATGGTTTTATAGTCAATTCCATACAAACGGCAATACACAGGGTAGAAACTGTAGCTAATATCAGGAAATAGTAAGGGCTGATCATGCTTTAACAAAGCCTGGAATACATGGGCTAACACTTCATCAGAACCATTACCGACAAACACTTGACTTGATTTTAGTTGATGCACATGAGCAATAGCGGCTTTTAATGCCTCGGAATTAGGATCGGGATATAAACGCAACGTGTCAGCTAATTCCCGCTGAATCGCATCAATGACCTTAGGACTCGGTCCATATGGATTCTCATTGGTATTAAGCTTAACCAAATTATCTAACTTAGGCTGCTCGCCAGGAACATATGGCGTCAGCTTATGGACAATATCACTCCAATATTGACTCATATTTAGGCGTTATTTTTTAAACGGTATTCAGCGCTACGCGCATGTGCTTGCAAGCCTTCACCGTATGCCAGTGTTGCTGCAACTTTGCCTAACACCTGCGCGCCGCTTGATGACACCATAATTAAACTTGAACGCTTTTGAAAATCATAGACTCCTAGAGGTGAAGAGAATCTAGCTGTGCGCGAAGTTGGCAACACATGGTTAGGCCCAGCACAATAGTCGCCTAACGCCTCACAGGTATCACGACCCATAAATATGGCTCCAGCGTGTTTAATTTTTTGACTAAACACTAACGGATCATCAATTGACAGCTCTAAATGTTCAGGCGCAATGTAATTACTGATTGTGGCGGCCTCATCTAGATCACGCACATGAATCAAGGCACCTCGGTCAGTTAATGACTTAGTAATGATGTCTTTACGCGGCATTTCTGCCACCAGCCTTTCAATACTATCACTCACTCTATTTAAGAAATCTGCATCCGGGCTTAATAAGATAGCTTGCGCTAATTCATCATGCTCAGCTTGACTAAACAGATCCATCGCCACCCAGTCTGGGTTAGTCTTACCATCGCATATGACTAAAATTTCTGAAGGGCCTGCCACCATGTCGATGCCCACCACACCAAACACGCGTCTTTTTGCAGCTGCAACATAAGCATTACCTGGGCCTACGATTTTATCAACCTGCGGCACTGTTGCAGTGCCATAAGCTAATGCCCCTACTGCTTGCGCGCCTCCAATACAAAATACACGGTTGACGCCAGCAATCGCCGCTGCAGCAAATACCAATTGATTGCGCTCGCCATTAGGCGTAGGCACAACCATAATTAGCTCTTTAACACCAGCCACTTTGGCAGGAATGGCGTTCATTAATACAGACGAAGGATAAGCGGCTTTACCACCTGGTACATATAATCCGACACGATCTAGCGCCGTCACTTGTTGACCTAGCAAGGTGCCATCAGCTTCGGTATAGCTCCAAGATGCCATCAACTGCTTTTCATGGTAAATGCGCACACGGTCAGCTGCTGACTGCAAAGCCTCGCGCTGATCAACGGGCAAGGCAGTTAATGCAGCCTGCAACTCAGTCTGACTAACCTCAAGTTCCGCTAGATTGGTTGCACTGGTTTTATCAAAACGATTTGTGTATTCAATTACAGCAGCATCACCGCGATGTTTTACATCTTTAAGAATTTTAGCGACCACTTCATCTACGCTATCATCCTGAGCAGTTTCAAAGGCAAGTAATTGTTTGAGCTGCTCGTCAAAATTACTGTCGGTGGTAGAAAAACGTCTAATTTCCATAACTGTTAGCCTATAACTTTAAATTGAATTTCTTTGTGCGATAACTGCCGAAAATGCATCCATAATCGGCTGCAGTTTAATGCGGTTTAACTTAAGCGATGCTTGGTTGACCACTAGGCGCGAACTGATGTCGCCAACCTCTTCCACCGCCTTGAGATTATTTGCACGCAACGTGCTACCAGTGCTTACTAAGTCCACTATAACATCCGCTAGACCAACCAATGGGCCTAGCTCCATAGAACCGTAAAGCTTAATTAAATCCACGTGCATACCCTTAGCTGCAAAGTGCTCACGCGCAGTTTTTACATATTTTGTGACAACTTTTAAGCGCGCACCGCTTCGAATTGATCCGAAATAATCAAAATCCTCACGTACCGCCACCATCATTTTGCATTTAGCGATTTGCAAATCTATAGGTTGATATAAACCCTCACCGCCATGTTCATCAAGAACATCCTTACCAGCTATGCCCAAATCAGCTGCTCCATATTGCACGTAAGTCGGCACATCGGTAGCTCGGACTATTATTAAACGCACATCATCACGATTGGTAGCCAGTATCAGCTTGCGTGATGTCTCTGGATCCTCAAGTGGGTAGATACCTGCCGCCGCTAGCAAGGGCGTAGTTTCTTCAAAGATGCGGCCTTTTGATAATGCAATGGTGATCATAATTTGTCGACTTTAATAACTTACATTACTCGTTTAACGTTGGCGCCTAAGGCATTTAACTTCTGTTCCAAATTCTCATAGCCACGGTCTAGGTGATAAATGCGTTCGATTACAGTTTCGCCTCGTGCCACTAATCCCGCTAGCACCAAGCTTGCCGATGCACGTAAATCAGTAGCCATTACGGTTGCGCCATCTAAAAACGCCACGCCTTTAACTAAGGCGGTATTGCCTTCAATATCAATATCAGCGCCTAAACGTTGCATTTCCTGAACGTGCATAAAACGATTTTCGAAAATGGTTTCTGTCACTTTTGACATACCCTTAGCGATTGTATTAAGCGCCATGAATTGCGCCTGCATATCGGTAGGGAATGCAGGATGCGGCGCAGTACGAATGTTCACTGCTTTTAATTGACCATCACTTTTAACAGTGATGCTATCAGTTTCGCAACTGACAGTCGCCCCAGCATCGCGTAACTTCTCAATAACTGCATCAAGCAACTTTGGTTGTACATTAAGCAATTTTACTTCGCCGCCTGTCATTGCCACAGCCACCATATAGGTTCCGGCTTCAATGCGATCACAGACCACGTTATGGGTAGCGCCAGTTAACCGTTCAACGCCGATAATGGTAATGACATCTGTACCAGCCCCGCTAATATTTGCGCCCATTTTAATTAAGCATTCGGCCATATCTACAACTTCAGGTTCTTTTGCTGCATTTTCCAACACGGTCGTTCCCTGCGCTAACGATGCAGCCATCATCAGGTTTTCAGTGCCAGTCACGGTTACTAAATCCATGTAATATCGTGCACCTTGCAAGCGTTTATTTGGCAAATGTGCGGTTGTTGCCTCTATATAGCCATGCTCAATATGAATTTCGGCACCCATAGCTTGCAAACCCTTGATATGTAAATCCACTGGGCGCGAGCCAATAGCGCAACCTCCAGGCAGGGAGACACGCGCCTGACCAAAACGAGCCAACAATGGGCCTAATACCAAAATAGAGGCGCGCATGGTTTTCACCATTTCATATGGCGCTTCTTTGCTATGTATGATGCTAGCGTCTAAACTTACTTTGTCGGCATCGCGATCGACCTTAACGCCCATTTTCTCAAGAAGTTTAATGGTTGAGCCCACATCTTTTAGTGCTGGGACACTATTTAAATGCAATGGGGTTTCTGCCAATAGGGCAGCACACAAAATAGGGAGCGCTGCGTTCTTCGCTCCTGAAATCAGAACTTCTCCGTGTAGGCGATTGCCGCCTTGAATAATCAGCTTGTCCAATTAACTGGCTGCGCTTGTTTTAAGGCTGTCAAGAAGAGTTTGCAATTCGCCACTTTCATACATAGCCCGCATAATATCTGAGCCCCCAACAAACTCTCCACCAATATACAACTGGGGAATGGTTGGCCAATTGGCATAAACCTTAATCCCTTCACGAACAGCCTGGTCAGCCAAAACGTCTATCGAGATATAAGAAACGTTACAGGCATCTAAAATTTGCGTAGCCATATTCGAGAAACCACATTGCGGAAACTTAGGCGTTCCCTTCATGTAAAGCACTACCGGATTATTGGTGACGGTTTCTTTAATTTGTAATTGTGCATCCATGTAAATCTCCATTACTTAATATTTAATTGATAATACTTATCTTCTGCCATAACACTAGCTTTTTTGCCACTGCTCTGGGGTGTAGGTTCTCATTGATAGCGCATGAATCTCAGCACGCATCCTGTCGCCTAGTGCGGCATACACCAACTGATGTTGTTGCACCATACTTTTGCCTACAAATGCAGGGCTTACGATTATCGCTTCAAAATGCGTACCATCGTCACCTAAGACTTTAATATGATCACAAACTAAATGTTGCGTAATGTAATTGGCTAACTGTTCTGCGCTTAACACTTATATTTTCACTTTCTAGCCCGAAATTTCTAAACTTCGCGCCATATACTTAGGTTCTTAATTTATAACCTGATTTTAGCATTTTTAGGGTTATCCATGCTAACACTAAGAACGACAGACCAACCACAGACAAACTAATTAGTGGCGACACATCACCTTTGCCAAAAAACCCGTATCTAAAGCCATCAATCATGTAGAAAAAAGGGTTTAGTTGCGATGCTTTTTGCCAAAAAGGCGGTAACGAATGTATTGAATAAAACACGCCCGATAAGAAAGACAACGGCATGATAATGAAGTTTTGAAATGCAGCCATCTGATCAAATCGATCTGCCCATATGCCTGCAATAATGCCAAAAGTTCCCAATAGTGCACTGCCAAGTAAGGCAAATGCGATAATCAGCCAAGGGTTTGCCATATGAATATCCACAAACCACATGGCAACCAAGAAAATACATAAGCCCACCACTAGTCCGCGAATAATCGCAGCGAATAAAAACGCGGTAAAAAACTGTAGATGGGTGAGTGGTGTTAATAACACAAACACCAGATTACCCATGACCTTGGACTGTATCAGGCTAGACGAACTGTTAGCAAAAGCGTTTTGCAACACCGACATCATAATTAAGCCAGGAATCAAAAATGCCGTATACGGCACCTTGTCGTAAACCTGCACTTGCTTATCAAGCACATGTGAAAAAATAAGCAGGTAAAGCAAAGCGGTGATTACAGGAGCAGCAACTGTTTGAAAAGCCACACGCCAAAAACGAAGCAACTCTTTCTTAAGTAGCGTCCATGGCCCTCTAATTGAGGCATTTATTTTGATTGATTCCATCATGAATGGTTACCCACTAGAGACAAAAATACGTCTTCTAAATCTGCCTCGCTTAACTGCATATCAAGAACCTTGATATTAGCAGCACGAAGACCTGATAAAACCATTTCAATTTGCTCCATATCACTAAGTGCAAATGTAAATATTCCATTATCTTGAACACGCAACATTGGCAACAAACCCTGCGGCAAAGTTACTTTTCCAAGGCTTAGACGTAATTGCTTCCCTGCAAACTTATTAAGCAAATTAGACGTGCTATCCAAAGCGACTATTTCACCTTGCTTCATCATTGCTACTCGGCTACATAAAGCCTCGGCCTCTTCAAGATAATGCGTAGTGAGAATTATGGTATGTCCCGCGCGATTAAGTTTTTTAATAAACTCCCACAACATCTGCCGCAACTCCACATCAACCCCAGCGGTAGGCTCATCCAAGACGATTACTGGCGGTTTGTGAGCCAGCGCCTGCGCGATTAACGCACGCCGCTTCATGCCACCTGAAAGCTTACGCATATTAGTGTGTGCTTTATCAGTTAGGCCCAAACCCTCTAGAATTTCATCAATCCAAGGATCATTTTCAGGTCCGCGACCAAAATAGCCGGCTTGAAAGCGCAACATTTCACGCACATTAAAAAATGGATCAAACACAAGTTCTTGTGGCACAACACCCAACAACTGCCTGGCTTGCTGATACTGATGAACAACATCAAAATCCATTACGGCGATATTGCCTGCGCTAGGTTTAATTAAGCCAGCAAGAATATTAATTAAAGTAGATTTACCTGCCCCATTCGGCCCAAGCAAAGCGAAGAATTCACCTTGCTCAATCGTTAAATCAACGCCTTTAAGCGCGTGTAAACTGCCAAAATACTTATGCACACCATTAATTTTAATTGCAGGACTAGTCACATTGGACTTTCAAGTTGATATTGCCATTGGAGATAAAAGTATAACTCAGCGCTACAACCTAACATATTGAATATAATAAACTATGTAGTGGTTATAGTGCTTTGGGTGATTCAAACTAAATAATGGTACTTGCTTACAAAAACCAAGTAAATATTTAGGTTTTAGTGACTGAAATAAAACTAGTCACACCGTAAAGTTCGGCCAAACTATTTAAATTAGCAGGCAGGTTTGCGAAGCTTATCGTGCATTTCGATGCTAACGCACGTCGCTGCCATTCCATAATCAAACTCAAAGCAGCGGTATCAATATCGGTAACCTCTGAAAAATCAATTTCAAGCTGATCATTCATTAATAAATCAGCGCTTTGCGTCAAAGCTTCATTAGCATGATCCATTAAGAGAGGGCCTGAAATCAGCCATTTATTTGACTGTTGCGTAATATTAACCATATGAGTTATTGGTTAAGCCACACCAGCGGACTTGTTTTTCTCTTCAAGCTTTTTATTTAAGCTATCCAAACCATTTAGTCGAATTTCATTACTGAACTGACTGCGATAATTGGTTACCAAGCTAACGCTTTCAATCACGATATCATAAACTTTCCAGCCATGTTCCGATTTAATAAGATCATAATCAACAGCTACTGGCTGGCCACCTGGCTGCAAAATCTGTGTTTTTACACTGGCGTTTTTTGCATCAACTTCCATGCGTAAAGGCTTATATTCAATGACCTGATCTTTGTATTTTCCAAGCGCGGAAGCATAAGTCCGTAACAAAAGGCTACGAAACTCTTTTTGAAAGATCGCTTGTTGCTCTGGTGTTGCTGAACGCCAGCTTTTCCCAAGCACCATACGGCATACGCGATCAAAATCAAAATTTGGCAAAATTTTCGCCTCAACCAGCGCGTACAATTGTTGCTTATTACCTGCCTGTATCTCTTTATCATTTTTGATGATTGTCAGCACTTCATCTGCAGTTTGCTTAACCAACACATCTGGGGCAACCTCAGCATTCGCGGACGCGATAAAAATACATAAAGATATACCGACTAAAAATTTTGAAATTAACTTCATTCTCATCCCTTATTAATGACTCTTTAAGGCTCGTTCTAGACACTACTGTCGCTTACTTAGCTTTGCCCAGTAAGCAGAATCGCCTACTAATTAAAATCCTGGATCACCTAACTCAACGGCCTTGGTTGATGCTTTAACACCTGCAGCCTTAGTACTTGCTAAAGGCTTCACATCAGGTTCTTTGCTGTCCGATTTAGTTTCAGAAGCCTTACTAAACAAAAACTGGCTAATCATTTTTTCTAACACAATAGCGTCTTGTGTTTGCGTAATCTTATCGCCGTTTTTTAAGTTGTCTTCATCACCACCTGCTTCAAGACCTATATATTGCTCACCTAACAAACCTGCGGTATAAATGTTGGCAAAAGTATCTTTAGGGAACGCATAGCGTTGGTCAATATTAATTTTAACAACCGCTTCAAATTTTGAGCCATCAAAATTGATACTGTCAACTCGACCCACGACTACACCAGCACTTTTTACTGGTGCGTGCGGCTTTAAGCTACCTACATTTTCAAAAGCGGCACTTACACTGTAAGTTGGGCCAATGTTTGCAGAGGTTAAGTTTCCCACTTTCATGGCCAAACCTAACAATGCTGCCATGCCTAGCGCCACAAACACCCCTACCCATAAATCTATTGTTGTTCTATCCACTTAATATCCCCTCAATTTGCACATACTTAAATTACTGGCCAGTGGACATTACACCACGAGCATAAATGACGTTAATATGAAATCCAAACCCAACACAGTGAGTGATGAAATCACGACCGTCCGCGTGGTGGCACGGCTCACACCTTCAGCCGTTGGTGGCGCATCAAACCCCTCAAATAAGGCAATCATGGTGCAGGCAATGCCAAACACCAAGCTCTTAATTAAGCCATCTACTATATCTACTCTAAAATCCACATTGGCTTGCATTTGCGACCAGAATGCGCCGTCATCAAC
>CAILXF010000037.1 GCA_903838125.1 uncultured Pseudomonadota bacterium
CCTTATTCGTATTATGAGGTTCTACGTGTTGCTGTATGTCTGGGAATAGTTTTCATAGTACTTAAAGAATGGAAGTCGATAGATACAACAACAAAGACAATACTTGCAGTCATCGCAATCTTGTTCAACCCATTCTCACCAATCTATCTTTCAAAGATGGTATGGGTGGTCATAGATTTGGTTGTTGGAATCTATATGTTGAATTTGAAATTGGATGGAAATAACGAATGAAAAAACTTATATTTTTATTATTGATTTTGGTTTCATTCAATCTTCAGGCTGAAGAGTTCAAACTTTCATGTAACATCAGATTAGTAACTTATTATTCCGTTGATGGATCGTCAGAAACGCATCAATACAATGAGGTTTTTGAAATTACTGACTATGG
The DNA here is from genome assembly GCA_903838125.1 of uncultured Pseudomonadota bacterium. Classification (GTDB taxonomy): domain Bacteria; phylum Pseudomonadota; class Gammaproteobacteria; order Burkholderiales; family Methylophilaceae; genus Methylotenera. Next base: position 389 of record CAILXF010000037.1, read on the forward strand.
TAAATCTAAATATATCATGCCTAGCTCTGTTAATTTTAGATCGGTTTCAACTTCAAATCGTTCCAAAAATCATCCCAATACTTTGTCTATAGATGACTTTAGTGATTTATCTAAATGGGATATTACCGTTAATACTAAAAGTAAAATTGAAGGAAAGGTAGATGTAACTTCTATTCGTATAGACCGAAATGTTGGAAAGATTTGGTATTCAGCCGATTTTAATACGCCTAGTGGGAACACAATTTTAGAAACAGGAGTTGGTGATTGTGAAAAAGTTGATGTTTCTAAGAAGAAGTTTTAATAGGTAATGTTTATGACCACGCAAATAACTCCCAGGAATGCTGGTGAATAATGTGAAGTCGGCCTGTGGTAAAAAATGATACGTTGCATTACTCAATACCTTTTTCTATTGACAATAATTTACACTCAAACGGCATTTGCAGATGTTGAATTCCAGAAGTTAGATTACAAAGACTCTAAAGGGCATGAGTACGCATCACTCAAACTAACTGACCATATTCTTGATTCTGATGTTCCTTTATTTAAAAAGTATATTAAACAAATTCACAAGGAACACTTACGGTTAGAGAGTGATTCGGTTGTTTTAAATAGTCATGGGGGTATGGGTATTCCTGCAGTTGCAATTGGCAGAATTATTCGTAAAGAACACCTATCTACCTTAGTACCTCAAGATGCTATCTGCAATAGTGCCTGTGCTTATGTCTTGATTAGTGGGGTTTGTAGGATGGCATTGGGTGAAGTGAAAATTCATCGTTCGTTGCATCAAGGTGACGAGGATATGGATAAGCCAGTTTCTGTAAAAGAGAATTACAAGGTCATACGAACAGTCATCCGAGAGAAGTTTAGCTTCTACCGTGAGATGGGTTCGCCAGATGCAATGGTATGGCAGGGGATAAATACCCCACAATGGCTAATAACAAGTCTCAGCGAAGAGGAAAAGGATTCGTATGGATTGTTTTATTCAATCCCTGAAGAACAAGACCTTCGTTACAACCGCATAGCTAGGCAACGCAAAGTAAGTAAATTTGATTTGGTTGAAATACTTAAAGATAAGTATGTTGAATTAAACCCTGCTGATAGTCCTAGCGATATTACGAATCGCTTATCGTGTTCAGAGCAATTGTTCTTAGAGGAATAAAATGAAAAAGATTCTATTACTTGTATGTTTGTTATTAAGCTTTAGTCCACTTCACTCTTTTGCTCTTGACACATTTAACTCCGAGCAAGCTGCACAGAAGCATTGCCCAGCCGATATTGTTGTTTGGGTGAACCTACCTACTGGAATATTTCATTACAAGGGTCAGCGGTGGTATGGCATCACCAAGAGTGGGGCGTATGTATGTAAGCAGGAAGCTGTTAAGGAAGGCGATAGACCTTCAAGGAATGGACAATAGTCTCGCAGTACAAAACTTAATAAAAAATAGAACACCCCTTAACATCATTTATTGACGGTGGTAATTTGCCCCTCCCACACCCTAGCCAATAGAGTTAAATTCTAGCTAGTGAAATTCGGTAACATAACGCACTATTATCTAAAATGCTACGCACTCAAGCCTTCGGTCAGATAATGAACGCTATGTTAAATTCCCTCTAAGCTTTGTTTATACCCCGCCCCATCCAACATCAGTGCGAATCATTAGGTATAATTGATGTCAGACCACATGTTATCGCTAGCCAAACAAGCAAAGCTAGCAATATATATTAGGTATAAAATTTGGTATAAAAATTACAAACAGTTTACGCAGCACTAATGGTAGTAAGGATTTCAGGAACATAAACGATTCCCGTCACCCGCTCCAGTTGATGCAATCATAATTAACGGTAGAAAAATGGATAATCAATCACCTCCTTCAGTCATGACTTTTGCGGGCACTGACCCAAGTGGCGGGGCAGGTTTGCAGGCAGATATCCTGACCTTTGCAAGCATAGGCTGTCATCCACTGTCTGTAGTGACCGCGATTACCGTGCAAGATACGCGTGGTGTGGATAGCGTGTTAGCGATGGATTCAGATTGGGTGAACGATCAAGCGCGCGCCATTTTGGAAGATGTGCAAGTCTCAGCATTTAAACTGGGGCTGCTCGGGTCGGTAGAAAATATTGCAGTCATCGCAGAAATTATGGCGGATTATCCGGATGTGCCCTTACTGATTGATCCAATTTTAATGTCAGGACGTGGTGACGATCTAAGTAACGATGACATGATGGACGCCATGGTAGAGCTTTTGTTTCCGCAGGCTACTTTGATTACTCCTAACAGCTTAGAAGCGCGACGCTTTGCTTTTCCTGATGATAACGATGAAGTAGCGCTAACCTCGCTAGATGAATGTGCCGCGCGGTTGCTGTCAATGGGGAGTGAGTATGTGCTAATTACCGGCACCCACGAGCGCACAACGGACGTGACGAATACCCTTTATGGGGATAATAAATTAATTAAGGCTTATAAATGGGAGCGCTTAATCGGTAGCTATCATGGCTCGGGTTGTACACTCACTAGCGCAATTGCTGCCTGTATGGCCCATGGCCTCACGATTGAAGAGGCTATTTTGGAAGCGCAGGAATATACTTGGCAAACTCTGAAAAATGGTTTTAGGCCTGGCATGGGTCAATTTATTCCTGATCGTATGTTTTGGGCGCGCGATGAAGAAGACTCGGTAGTGAACGGCGGAGATACTGCCGCTAAAGCGCACTAGTTGAAATGCACTTATGATTAGAGGTGTGTATGCAGTCACCCCAGATATCGTAGATACCGAATTGCTGTGCAAGCTAGTGAGCGCAGCTATTGCGGGTGGCGCAAGCCTCGTACAGTATCGGAACAAGCTAGCAAACCATTCCTTGCAGGTAAAGCAAGCGGGAGCGTTGCTTCCTATCTGCCGGCAACATCAGGTACCACTGATTATTAATGATTCGATTAAACTTTGTTTGACTCTAGACGCAGATGGCGTGCATTTGGGGGCAGATGATGGCAACCTAGCCTTAGCGCGTGCGAGGTTAGGTGCTAATAAAATTTTAGGTGCATCTTGCTATAACCGTTTTGAGCTGGCGCAAAGTGCGCAGCAAGCAGGCGCAGATTATGTAGCATTTGGAGCCTGTTTCGCTTCAAGTACCAAGCCGCACGCACCAATAGCTAGTCTAGACTTATTTAAACAAGCAAAAATGCTCAGTATTCCTAGCGTAGCGATTGGCGGCATTACACTAAAAAATGCGCCTTTGGTTATTGAAGCCGGCGCCAATGCACTGGCTATGATTAACGCAATTTTCAGTGTAGATAACGTAGAATCAACCACCCAACAATTTTCACAACTGTATATATCATGACCTCACTTAATCAAAGCCTGTTCGAAAAATCTCAACAACTTATTCCTGGCGGTGTTAATTCGCCGGTACGCGCGTTTCGTAGCGTAGGCGGTACGCCGATATTTTTTAAAAAAGGCCTGGGTTCTAAGCTTTGGGATGTTGATGGCAAGCAATACATTGACTACATCAATTCTTGGGGGCCGATGATCTTAGGACACGCGCATCCACTAGTGATTAAAGCAGTGCAAGACGTGGCAGAAAATAGCTTGTCATTTGGTGCCCCTACAGGCCTGGAACTGGAGATGGCGCAACTGATTAATAAGCTAGTGCCGAGTATGGAGCAAGTGCGCTTGGTTAGCAGTGGTACCGAGGCGACCATGAGCGCTATTCGTGTGGCACGGGGATTTACTGGACGTAGCAAAATTCTGAAATTTGAAGGTTGTTATCACGGCCATGCGGATGCACTATTGGTTAAAGCGGGTTCGGGTTTGCTTACCTTTGGTGAGCCAAGCTCAGCCGGGGTGCCGGCAGAGGTGGCAGCGCATACATTAACCCTGGAATACAACAATACACAGGCCTTGCGGGATCTATTTGCGCAAGTCGGTGACGAGCTTGCATGCGTGATTATTGAGCCAGTGGTGGGGAATATGAATTTAATCGTGCCGCATATGGAGTTTTTGCATGCATTGCGTGAGTTATGTTCAAAACATGGCGCAGTGTTAATTTTTGATGAAGTCATGACTGGCTTTCGAGTGCATCTTGGCGGTGCTCAAGCGCTGTACAACATCAAGCCGGATATGACGACTTTGGGTAAAGTCATCGGTGGTGGATTGCCCGTGGGTGCATTTGGTGGACGTAAAGATATTATGAGTTGTTTAGCGCCTCTAGGTGCGGTATATCAGGCTGGCACTTTATCTGGCAACCCAGTTGCGGTGACTGCCGGTTTACAAACCTTGGCGTTAATTCAAGCGCCAGACTTTCATTTGAAGCTAGCGGCGCAAACAAAAAAATTGGTTGATGGCTTGATTGCGGTGGCGAAAGAAGTGGGCGTAGTGTTTAATGCGCAAAATGTGGGTGGCATGTTTGGGCTTTATTTCTGCGAGCACTGCCCAACCAGCTTTAATGAAATTATGCAGTCGAATAAAGAGCACTTTAATAAGTTCTTTCATAGCATGCTCGATAGCGGCATTTACCTTGGCCCGTCAGCGTTTGAAGCTGGATTTGTTTCTGCTGCACATAGTGATGAAGACATTGCCTATACCATCGCGGCGGCTAAAAAAGCATTTCAACTGGTAGCTCTAACTTAGGTTGTGAGTCTCAATGTGCTCCGCTGGCTCATGCTTGGTTGATGGCTGACGAGTGAGCTGCTTAAAATAAACTTAATCTTTAGGCTCTATCTTATTGAACACATAGGCATTTGACGGTAAAATCGCCGGTTCAGCTAAATGTTTTGTGATCAGATAATATGGCATCAGAGTTAAGTAACCCAATTGCGCAGACCAAGATTCAAGCCGCGCTTGAAAATTCAGCGTCAAATCACTCCGGCATCTTAAATTCAGCGCTTGCGAATTCGGCCCTTTCGAACCCTAGCAAGCCCGATAAGCAAGGTTTATACAACCCCTCCAACGAGCATGATGCTTGTGGTGTGGGCTTTGTTGCGCATATCAAGGGTAAAAAGAGCCATGATATTGTGCAAAAAGGTTTGCAGTTACTCACCAATTTAACCCATCGTGGTGCTACCGGTTACGACCCAAAACTAGGGGATGGTGCTGGACTGTTGATGCAAATGCCAGACGCATTTATGCGCAAAGAAGCGGCTAAACTAGATATTCAATTGCCTGCCGTTGGTCAATACGCCGTGGGTAATGTGTTTTTGCCACAGGCAGATACAAACCGTACGCAGGTTGAGGCTTTAATTGGCAAAATTATTCAAGAAGAGCAGCAAGTTTTATTAGGCTGGCGCCAAGTGCCGGTTGATAACAGCAATATTGCCCAAGCTGCACGTGACGTAGAACCAAACATGCGTCAAGTATTGATCTCAAGCACTGTCGCTGATCAGGATGCTTTTGAGCGTAAACTATTTGTGATTCGTAAGCGCGTAGAGCACGCAGTAGCCGCGCTTAATTTGCAGGATAATGCTGCCTTTTATATCCCGTCATTGTCGTCACGTACCATCGTTTACAAAGGGATGTTGCTAGCAAATGAAGTGGGTATTTATTACCAAGATTTAAATGATGCGACAGTAGTCTCAGCACTCGCACTAGTGCATCAGCGCTTTTCAACTAACACCTTCCCTGCTTGGGATTTGGCACACCCATTCCGCATGATTGCGCATAATGGTGAAATCAATACCGTACAAGGTAATGTCAACTGGATGGCCGCACGTCATGAAACCATGCGATCAGCATTGTTAGGCGAAGATTTAGAAAAACTATGGCCATTAATTGTGGATGGGCAGTCAGACTCAGCCTGCTTTGATAATTGTTTAGAGTTGCTAGTGGCTGGTGGTTATAGCTTGCCACACGCGATGATGATGCTTATTCCTGAAGCTTGGTCAGGTAATCCGTTGATGGATGAAGAGCGTCGCGCTTTCTACGAATATCATGCTGCATTGATGGAGCCATGGGATGGCCCAGCCGCAGTGGCGTTTACAGATGGCCGTATGATTGGTGCAACCTTAGATCGTAATGGTTTACGTCCAGCGCGATATTTAGTGACCGATGACGATTTAGTGATGATGGCCTCAGAAATGGGCGTGCTCACTTTCCCGCAAGAAAAAATTGTAAAAAAATGGCGTTTAGAGCCAGGGAAAATGCTGCTCATTGATATGGAGCAAGGCCGCATTATTGATGATGCTGAAGTTAAAAAAGCATTGGCAACGGCTAAGCCTTACCAGCAATGGATAGAAAAAAGTCGTTATTTTTTAAGTGATATGCCTAAAGTCGGCGGTGCGCTTGAAATCACAGCCAGCTTGCCGCAGATTAATCTGCTTGATATGCAGCAAGTGTTTGGCTATACGCAAGAAGATATTAAATTTGTTATGTTGCCTATGGTCCAAAATGGCGAAGAAGCTTCAGGTTCTATGGGTAATGACGCTGCATTGCCTGTGTTGTCCATTAAACCTAAGTTGATATACAACTATTTCAAACAGCTATTTGCGCAAGTCACCAACCCGCCAATAGATCCGATTCGTGAAGAGTTGGTGATGTCATTGGTGACCTTTATTGGACCTAAACCCAATTTATTAGGTGTAGATGAAACCAAGCCAGCATTTCGCTTAGAGGCTAGTCAACCTGTATTAACATTGGATGAGTTAGAGCAATTAAAATCAATTGCTCTCCTGACTCAAAATCAATATCAATCCTTAGTGTTAGATATAACTTACGCTGCTAATTTGGGCAAGGCAGGCATGGCTGCGGCGGTAGCCAGCATTGCTAGTGCTGCGCAAAAAGCGGTGCAAGATGGCTTTAATATTATCATTTTGTCTGATCGCAATGTCAGTGAGTCACGCTTGGCAATTCCAGCCTTACTAGCATGTTCGGCTATACATCTGCATTTGGTAAAAACTGGTCTGCGCACCAGCACTGGTTTAGTGATTGATACTGGTTCAGCACGTGAAGTCCACCATTTTGCATTATTAGCAGGTTATGGCGCTGAGGCGGTTTGTCCTTGGTTAGCATTCGAGACCATTAATCACCTTGGTACTAAAGACAATGCGGAAGCTGCAAAGAAGTTTGTAAAAGCGATCGGCAAAGGCTTATATAAAGTCATGTCTAAAATGGGTATTTCTACTTACCAATCTTATTGCGGTGCACATATTTTTGAAGCCATAGGCTTGAACTCTGCATTTGTAGAAAAATACTTTACCGGCACTGCTACCAACATTGAAGGCATCGGATTGGATCAAGTGGCTGAAGAATCAGTGCGTATGCATAGCGCGGCTTTCGGCGAAGATCCAGTGTTGGCGAATAGCTTAGAAGCTGGCGGTGAGTACGCATTTCGTATTCGTGGAGAAGAGCATATGTGGACGCCGGACTCGATTGCGAAACTGCAACATGCGACGCGTACTAATCAATACGATACTTATAAAGAATATGCCAAACTGATTAACGATCAATCACGCCGCCATATGACACTGCGTGGTCTGTTTGAAATTAAATCGGCAAGCAAAGCGATTCCACTGGAATCTGTAGAGTCAGCAAAAGAAATCGTTAGACGCTTTGCCACTGGTGCCATGTCTTTAGGTTCAATTTCTACTGAAGCTCATGCCACTCTGGCTATTGCCATGAACCGTATTGGTGGTAAGTCCAATACTGGCGAAGGCGGCGAAGATCCTAAGCGCTTTATTGCAGTTAGCACTGACAGCAGTATGGCTAAGGTGATTGGCGAGAATGTGATTGTCAAAGACATCCCACTAATGGCCGGCGACTCAATGCGCTCAAAAATCAAGCAAGTGGCATCAGGTCGTTTTGGTGTTACTGCTGAATACCTAGCATCTGCAGATCAAATCCAGATAAAAATGGCGCAGGGTGCTAAGCCTGGCGAAGGTGGTCAATTACCAGGCCATAAAGTTAGTGAATATATTGCCAAACTACGTTTTTCAGTACCAGGCGTGGGTTTAATTTCACCACCGCCACATCATGACATTTACTCTATTGAAGATTTGGCGCAACTGATTCATGATTTGAAAAATGCCAATCCAAAAGCGTCTATTTCAGTGAAATTAGTTTCTGAAACTGGCGTGGGTACTGTCGCTGCAGGTGTGGCAAAAGCTAAGTCTGACCATATTGTGATCGCAGGTCACGATGGCGGTACTGGCGCATCGCCAATCTCTTCAGTGAAGCATGCAGGTACGCCATGGGAACTTGGTTTGTCTGAGACTCAGCAAACATTGGTACTCAACCAGTTGCGCGGCCGTGTGGTAGTGCAAGTCGATGGCCAAATTAAAACCGGCCGCGATGTGGTAGTGGGTGCTTTATTGGGCGCGGACGAGTTTGGTTTTGCGACTGCGCCGCTAGTGGTAGAAGGCTGCATTATGATGCGTAAATGTCATCTGAATACTTGCCCTGTTGGTGTTGCTACACAAGACCCTGAACTACGTAAGCGCTTTACAGGTCAGCCAGAGCATGTGGTGAATTACTTCTTCTTTGTCGCTGAAGAAGTCCGTGAGTTGATGGCTTCTATCGGTGTCGCCAAGTTTGACGATTTGATTGGCCGTGCAGATCTACTTGATATGCAGGCGGGCATTGATCACTGGAAAATTAGTGGTTTAGATTTTTCTAAGGTTTTCCATCTACCAGACATGCCAGCCAACGTTTCACGTAAACATAATGATGTGCAAGATCATGGTTTGGTGAATGCGCTAGATAATAAGTTAATTGATTTGGCTAAACCAGCCTTAGAGCAAGGTCAAAAAGTAGTGCTGAATCTGCCAATTTCTAATACCAATCGTACCGTAGGTACCATGCTGTCTAATCAAGTCGCTACGCGTTTTGGCGGTGCAGGCTTACCAAGTGATAGCATTAGTATTAATTTCACCGGCACTTCAGGTCAAAGTTTTGCGGCATTTTTAGCCCAAGGTATTAGCTTTACGCTAGTTGGTGAAGGCAATGATTATGTAGGTAAAGGTTTATGTGGTGGACGTATTGTGATTAAACCGCCAAGTAATTTCCGCGGACAATCGCATGAAAACATTATTGTTGGTAATACAGTGATGTACGGTGCAACCAATGGCGAGAGCTATTTCAGCGGCGTGGCAGGCGAGCGTTTTTGTGTGCGCAATTCTGGCGCCTCGGCCGTTGTTGAAGGTGTGGGCAATCATGGTTGTGAATATATGACTGGTGGTACCGTAGTGGTATTGGGGTCAACTGGACAAAACTTTGCTGCTGGGATGAGCGGTGGTGTGGCTTATGTTTATGATGAAGACGGCTTATTTGCAAAGCGCTGTAATATGGGCATGGTGTCATTGGAAAAGGTTGAACATGAAGCTAAGGCAGCAAAAGAAGTTGTGCAGCATCTCAATCAGCCCGATGAAGTAACCTTATTAGCGCTGATCAATAATCACGTTAAATATACCAATAGCGCACGCGCTAAGGCGTTGCTGGCGGACTGGGATAATATGCGCGCTAAATTCGTTAAGGTGATGCCTAACGAATATAAGCGCGCTTTAATTGAACTTGCTGAAGATAAAGTATTGGTAGCCGCATAATGGGAAAAGCAACTGGATTTTTAGAATACGAACGCTTGGCTGAGGCCAATTTACCAGTACAAAATCGCGTTAAAAACTACAAAGAGTTTGTACTGCATTTAAGTGATGATCAGGCCAAGCAGCAAGGTGCACGGTGCATGGATTGTGGCATTCCATTTTGTACTTCTGGTTGTCCGGTCAATAATATTATTCCTGATTGGAATGACTTGGTGTACAACCAAGATTGGCGCGCCGCGATAGACGTCTTACACTCAACCAATAATTTCCCTGAATTTACAGGACGTATTTGTCCAGCACCTTGTGAAGCGGCTTGTACATTAAACATCAATGATGATGCAGTAGGCATTAAGTCTATTGAGCACGCGATTATTGATAAAGCATGGGAAAATGACTGGGTCAAACCACAAATCCCTACGTACAAAACAGGTAAAAAAGTGGCTGTGGTCGGCTCTGGACCGGCTGGCTTGGCTACCGCGCAGCAGTTAGCGCGCGTAGGACACACTGTAGTGGTATTAGAAAAGAATGACCGTATCGGCGGCTTGCTACGTTACGGCATTCCAGACTTTAAAATGGAAAAATCCCATATTGATAAACGCGTTGTGCAAATGACGGCTGAAGGTGTTGAGTTCCGCGTCAATCAACATGTGGGCGAGAATGTAAAAGCTGATGACTTAGTGGCTGAATTTGATGCTGTAGTCTTAGCCGGCGGTGCCGAATATCCACGTGATTTGCCAGTACCAGGCCGTGAGCTTGATGGTGTCATGTTTGCCATGGACTTTTTAACCCCACAAAACAAAGTGGTGGCAGGCGATACAGTGCCGAATCAAGTATTGGCAACGAATAAAAATGTAGTAGTGATAGGTGGCGGTGATACCGGTTCTGATTGCGTCGGTACGTCAAACCGCCATGGCGCTGCAACCATTTCGCAGTTTGAATTAATGCCACGGCCACCAGAAAAAGAGAACAAAGAGATGGTATGGCCAAACTGGCCACTTAAAATGCGTACTTCAAGCTCACATGAAGAGGGTGCGAACCGTGACTGGTCTATTACTACCAAAGAATTTATCGGTGAAAATGGCAAGTTAGTGGCGTTAAAAGGCACGAAAGTTGAGTGGAAAGAAGGGAAAATGCAGGAAGTGCCAGGCACGGAATTTGTGATTAAAGCAGATTTGGTATTGCTCGCGATGGGCTTTGTGTCACCAGTCCAAAAGCTACTTGAAGCCTTTGGCGTAGAGAAAGACCAACGTGGTAATGCAAAAGCTAATACTGAAAACTATGCGACTTCATCAGCCAAAGTATTTGCTGCTGGTGATATCCGACGCGGTCAGTCATTAGTGGTATGGGCGATTCGCGAAGGCCGCCAAGCAGCACGTGCCGTTGACGAATTTTTAATGGGTACATCGATACTTCCACGCTAGTTCCTTTTACACACCAGTTTCTACATTTAAAAACTAAGGATGCAAGAGCAGATGCATCCTTTTTTTATTAGGTAATAAATATGAATCCATTACAAAACGACACTTTCCTAAAAGCGTTGATGCGCCAACCGACTGATTACACGCCTGTATGGATGATGCGACAAGCCGGTCGATACTTACCTGAATATAGGCAAAGCCGAAAAAATGCAGGTAGTTTTTTACAGTTATGTAAGAACGCAGATTTTGCTACCGAAGTGACCATGCAGCCTTTAGATCGCTATCCACTTCTGGATGCTGCAATCTTGTTTTCTGATATTTTGACTGTGCCAGATGCCATGGGTTTAGGTTTATATTTTGAAGAAGGTGAAGGTCCGAAATTTGAGCGTACGCTTCAATTAGAAGCGGATATTAAAAAGCTCACAGTGCCAGATATGGGCAAACTACAATATGTGTTTGATGCAGTTAGCCAGATTCGTAAAACTCTAAATGGCCGCTTACCTTTGATTGGCTTTACAGGGAGCCCATGGACATTAGCAACCTATATGGTTGAAGGCAAAGGCAAGACTGACTTTTTAACAATCAAGAAAATGGCCTATGCTCGTCCAGATTTACTACACCATATCTTGGATACCACAGCACAAACTGTGATTCAATATCTGAATGCACAAATTGCTGCTGGCGCACAAGCGGTGATGATTTTTGACTCATGGGGTGGCGCACTGTCTCATGATGCGTACAAGGAGTTTTCGCTCAATTATATGCAAAAAATCGTCAACGGTTTAACTAAAACGAATGATGGGCGAGTGGTGCCTAGCGTGGTGTTTACCAAAGGCGGTGGCTTATGGCTAGAGGCGCAGGCTACGATTGGCGCTGATGCGCTTGGTTTAGACTGGACTGTTGATATTGGCAGTGCAAGACAGCGTGTGGGTGCACAGGTGGCCTTACAAGGTAACCTAGATCCAGCCATATTGCTGTCAACACCAGAAGCAATTGAAAAAGAAGTGATTAAAGTATTACAAAGCTATGGTCATGGTCATGGTCATGTGTTCAACTTAGGTCACGGGATTACGCAGTTAACCCCACCAGAGAATGCGGCCGCCATGTTGGACGCGGTGCGAACACACAGCAGACAATACCATCAGTAAACAGGGGTTACTAAACTGCTGACCCAAAAGATCAGTCTCTGATCGCCAGCGATGATGATATCAAGAACGACTCCCGCGCGGACATAATGGCTTCAAAGCTGTTTTAGGAATCTAGGGGCTGATCTCATTGGGATTCAACTAATATTAAGGAGCAATAACATTGACTAACGCGCAACGCAGAGCACTCAGCCGCATAGCTGAAATGAATGCATCAAGTAACGACAGTAAGCCTGAACCAACTAACAGCAGCGCGTTCTGCCCGCATGAGGCAGGCGCGTATTACATTGTCACGGTCGGAACTGTCGGCAAGATCATTAAGCTAGACGGCAGGGAAATCGAGCCGCCAATTCATACCTACGCCATTACCACCATTCATTTTGAACAAGATCCAGATACTGGAAGATGGATCTGGTTTGATGGTAAGGAAAAGCTATCCCCACGCAAAAATCAGGATAGTTGGCGTCTTGGCAGTAAAAAATTATATGACACACGCGAAGGTGCCGAGGCTGAGCTTCAGCGCTCGATGGTCAAGAATGGTGACCGAGTAACCAAGGTGCATGACCTACCAGACGATGTGACCAAACTGAAAAAGATTCGTAGTGCCCACCATCCAGATCGCAATAACCCAGATTCCGACCATGATCTCTATCAGGCTGTTATCGAGAAAATGGACAGGATGCGTGCAGTGAGTCTGTGAGTCACGCCATTTCAATTCTAATAAATAAGCCCTCGTAAGAGGGCTTATTTATTAGTGCTGGGTGTTACTACGCTTTTGACAAATTTACTTATTAATCAAAAATATATATCCATATTTTTCAATGAAATTGCGTTAGTGAAATTTTATTACTTGAATAATTGGGTAGCCGATGGTCAAAATTTACACTCTCAAATCATATTCATGATTTAAATATCTTTATATATTCTATTTACTTTTTATTAAAAGTTTATTATCCATCCCCTATGCCTTATTTCGAGAATTAGAGCGGAGACATTTGCTCACTCCAGTATGTTTGTAGGGAATGATGTCTGCTAATTTAATTAAGTTCTTTTAGATTTTTCTTTACTCACTTGAGATCTGACAAATTGAATGTTTCCCCGCAGTTCGTAGCTGTGTTGTGAGAAGCTAATCGGTAACTTCATTTCACTTACCTTTTGCTCTATCTCATCCAGTTTTCTATAAAAATACTCACGATTTTCATTTTCTGTCTTTTGTTTTAATTGCACCTCAATAAATCTAAGTTCACCATAATATTTAAACAGCCTAAATTTCAAAAACCAAGTATAGACCGCTGGTATTAGCTTAATTAGTGGAATAAGGATGGCTAGTATTGGAAGGATGACAATCAAAATTCTGCTAAATAAGGTAGCTGCCCAAAATGGTAGGTATTTATCTAAAAACGGGGTACCCGACTTATAAAAATTAATTGCTTGAGTGCTTGGCGTAACTTCTGATGTTTTAATCGATGGGAATTCGTTATTCGTACTTAATAGACTTTCGCTTTGATGAACCTGTGTAATGACTTTCATCATGAAATATATCAATGCTGGGTGGAGTTTTTCGCTGGCTAGTAGGGTCACCGTTGGGGATACTAAGTTAATACTTGATGGAGGAATATTGCGTTCTATATCTATGGCACCTTCTGGTAGTTTTAGACGATGTAAATAGGAAAAGTGTTTTGTGTAAGCTTCAGCGTCATCTAAATTGACTAGACGAATACCGTTTTTGGACAAAGCTTTCTTTATGAGAGATGAGTTGATACTGTCTACTAAGATAGCTGCATCAACAGACTTGTTGAGTAAAGCATCAACTGAGCCTTCTCCACCTAATGTTAATAGCGTTGTGTTGTACTGGTTTACGCCGCTTTCATGCAATAACTTAATAGCGAGTAGGTTTGATCCCTCCCCTTTTTTCCCAATAGCAACTCTTTTGCCTTTCAAGCTGGCTAGGTGGCTAACCTTTGAATTACATCGGCAAATAATCCAAACGGGTTCGTAATAGAGGCTTCCAAGTGATTGAAGCTCCCCTGCACCCTCGGTTCGCGTGACCCCATCTTGTACAAAAGATAGGTTAACACCAGATGATGGGTTTTTTAAAAGAGCTATATTTTCTATATCACCGCTAGTTTCTTTTACTTCTAAATTTATACCTTCTTTTTTTAATAAGGCTTGATAGATTGATGCATATACTTTGTAGTTAGGAGATTGACTGCTGAATGACATAACTATCTTTTTGGGGGGAGCGACATCAATCAGCTTATAAGCTGCAATTGCTGCTACTAATATCAACAAAATAATTGGAATAAGAACTTGCAACAGCTCCTTAGTGAGCGCCGTGTTGAGTTTGCTTAAGCTGTCGTCAATTTTACTTTTCAATATAGAACTTTCCTTGTTATACGCTCTAGCATAATAAGCCTTAAAGGCTTTCTATTGCCTCCCAATTAGATACTTTTCAGGGATATGTGTCAAAAGATTTTACCAAGATTTGCGCGGAAAGCTTCGGGGTTCAGCCCGGAGATGGATAGCGCGAGTTCCGGAGGTGCTCATGATGTTGGTGTTCTCTGATTTTCAACGTATTGTTTAATCACTGACAGCGGAGCGCCTCCGCAGGATGCCGCGAAGTAAGAAGGTGACCTCAACACATATTGGCTCTAGCCGTATGCAATTTTCTGTAGCTGTCAATTAGGCGGTGGTGCCTGTCGAGCCCTTCCAGTTTTATACTGGTCGGTGTCAAGCCAAAGAAGCGCACGCTACCGTCCACTGAGCCCATTACGGCGTCCATCCTAGTATTGCCAAACATCCGACGGAAGTTGACCTCGTAGTCGTCGAGCTCCAAGTCGTCGTCTAGCATAACCTCTAGCACCACATTCAAGGCCTGATAAAACAATCCGCGCTCGACCGTGTTGTCGTTATACTGAAGAAAGGCGCCCACTAGCTCAAGCGCGCCATCAAATTGCTGCAAGGCGAGCTGAATGAGCAACTTCAACTCCAGAACTGTTAACTGACCCCAGTCCGTATTCTCGTCAAATTCAATGCCGATCAATGTAGCGATGTCGCCGTAGTCATCCAACTCGTTATTCTCTAAACGCTCAAGCAGTGCCTCTAGGCTGGCATCGTCCAGACGAGACAGGTTCAAAATATCAGCGCGGAACAACAGCGCCTTGTTGGTGTTATCCCAGATCAGATCTTCTATTGGATAAACTTCAGAATAGCCCGGCACCAAGATCCGGCAGGCGGTCGCACCTAGTTGGTCATAGACCGCAACATAAGCTTCTTTGCCCATGGTTGCGAGAATGCCAAATAAGGTCGTAGCTTCCTCAGCATTGGAGTTTTCACCCTGACTAGAGAAGTTCCACTCAACAAAATCGTAATCCGATTTTGCGCTGAAAAAGCGCCACGACACAATACCGCTAGAATCAATGAAGTGTTCAACAAAGTTATTTGGCTCAGTCACTGCTTCACTTGCAAAAGTGGGCTGAGGCAAATCATTCAGGCCTTCTAAACTGCGCCCCTGAAGTAATTCCGTCAAACTCCGTTCTAGCGCAATCTCTAGGCTTGGGTCCGCACCGAACGAGGCAAACACGCCGCCTGTCCGCGGATTCATTAAAGTGACGCACATTACAGGATAGGTCCCACCCAGCGACGCATCCTTTACCAATACCGGAAAGCCTTGCTCTTCCAGCACCTTAATGCCGGCCATAATGCTAGGATATTTTGCCAGCACTTCCTGAGGCACATCCGGCAAGGCAATTTCACCTTCCAGAATTTCACGCTTGACTGCACGCTCGAAAATCTCCGATAGGCATTGCACCTGCGCTTCGACCAGGGTATTTCCAGCGCTCATGCCATTACTGACGTAAAGGTTTTCGATCAGGTTGGACGGAAAATATATGACCTCACCGTCCGACTGGCGCACATATGGCAATGAACAGATGCCGCGCTGCACATTACCAGAATTAGTGTCGACCAGATGCGAACCCCGTAAATCGCCATCGGGATTGTAAATTTTCCGACAGTACTCATCCAAAATTTCAGTCGGCAGCGTATCTTTACGACCCGGCTTGAACCAGCGCTCGTTCGGGTAATGTACAAACGCTGCGTTGGCGATGTCTTCCCCCCAGAATGAACCCGCATAGAAATGGTTGTTACTCAGTCGCTCGATATACTCGCCCAGGGCCGACGCCAAGGCACTTTCTTTCGTCGACCCTTTGCCATTAGTAAAGCATATCGGCGAGTGTGTATCACGGATATGCAACGACCACACATTGGGAATGATATTGCGCCACGAAGCGATTTCAATCTTAATACCCAGACTAGCCAACACGCCGGACATGTTAGCAATAGTTTGCTCAAGTGGCAGATCTTTACCTGCAATATATGTACAGGCGTCAGAAGCTGGCTTTAACGTTAACAACCCTTGCGCATCGGCATCTAGGTTCTCTACCACTTCAATCTCAAACACCGGTCCGGCTTCCACCACTTTTTTAACGGTACAGCGTTCGATGGAACGCAAAATACCTTGGCGGTCTTTGGCAGATATATCCTCCGGCAATTCGATCTGAATCTTAAAAATCTGTTGGTAACGGTTTTCTGGATCGACAATATTATTCTGTGAGAGGCGGATGTTTTCGGTAGGAATGTTGCGGGTGTTGCAGTACAACTTTACAAAATACGCCGCACATAAGGCCGATGAAGCAAGAAAGTAATCGAAGGGACCGGGGGCCGAGCCATCGCCTTTATAACGAATAGACTGGTCGGCAATTACTGTGAAGTCATCGAACTTGGCTTCAAGACGTAGTTTATCGAGAAAGTTGACCTTAATTTCCATGGGATAATTCCGAAAATATTGCAAAAAATTATGTGCTCGCTATTATCCATCACAACTCCGATGCCGTGTAATACATTGATTCTTTCCAGAAACGATAACGCAAAAAAATCTGGGTAATTTTCTGTAGTACTGGTAGCTGTCTTCTAAGAGATTCCCTGCTGAAAACAATCTCTATCAAAGCAACATGTATTGAATAAAGGTCAATATCCACCAATGTCATCTTTTGAACCCATGTACAAATACAGCCACTTAACGCGCCTATCTATAAAAAGTCTGTGGGTATAAGTGAATGAAACTACATCAACGCAGACTTTAAAATTCGGCGCTTTCGACCCAAGGAGACATTCAGAAAATACAAACTTGGCAAACTTGTCAAACGTCAACGACCACAGAAAAAATTTAGGTAGTGTTCGTTTGTCCTGCGTTATTATGTCTCTGATGCAATGGCAAACGTGTATCGATATTTTGAGTGGGATCTTGATCACACCCCATCGCAGCCGTGTTGTTCCGATCAACTTGTAATAACGAGAAAAGCTACCTGGGCAATGTTGTTCAATGACCTCTTGTATGTCGTTTTTCGTGTTAACACTTAAACGCTACGCTGAACCATTCCCTATTTAGGATAAAAATTAATGAAAGTTATAGAAAATTTACTGGAAAACTTCCTTTTTGCAAGCAGGTGGCTATTAGCGCCATTTTATGTAGGTTTAGTTGGTGCGATAGTAGCGCTAATCTGGTACTTTGGCATTGAGTTCATTCACCTATTTCATATGTTGACTTCTGGTGAGGGAAGCCTTGTAGTTGGGGTTCTTTCACTAGTGGACATAGTGCTACTAGCTAATCTACTTATCATCATTATCTTCGCGGGTTATGAGAACTTCGTCTCCAAAATTGATACTGAAGATCACGAAGATCGACCTGATTGGATGGGGCATGTCGATTTTGGTGATCTCAAAATGAAGCTAGTCGCATCGATTATTGCTATTTCTGGAATCGAATTGTTAAGAGCATTTTTCAATGTGGAGAGTTTTGAGGATAGGCAAATGGCATGGAAACTTGGAGTTCATGTAACTTTTGTATTCACAGGTCTCATCTTCGCCATTATGGATAAACTGGGTGAACATAAGAAACATAGTAGTTGATAAGCATCTGGAACTGCACAGCAATTAACTTCGATGACTGCGTAACTATTGAAAAGTATTTTATACTAATTATCTTGCTAAGCTGCCAATCCAGTAAGCATCGTAGCTAAGTGGGCCTATTTGGCATTGCAATGTAATCCGAGGGCATGAGTGCAGACTAAGAGAAATGGACCTTTAGACCCTAAGCGGACAGGCAATCAGTCATAAATCTAAGTGCTATTACTATGAATCTGCTCTAAAATCATCTGAAATCTGCTTAAAGTGGCTCTCTTCTAGCAAAAAGGCCTCCACGATTATCGGATCAAAAGCGATGCCTTTCATCCTAATAACTTCCTGAATGGCTTGCTCATGCGTCCACGCTGCTTTGTATGGACGCTCACCAGTTAATGCATCATACATATCAGCTAAAGACATGATGCGAGCAGCAAGCGGTATCTCTAGTCCCTTTAAACCTTTAGGGTAGCCAGAGCCATTCCATTTCTCATGGTGCGATTCAGCGATTTTAGCCGCAGTAGCTATCAAACCATGATCAGCATCAAAGCTTTCTTTAGCCGCATTCAGAATAGATGCCCCAGTTGCTGCATGGGTCATCATCAAGGCCCACTCATCTACTTCCAAGCGGGCTGGTTTATTAAGGATACTATCTGGCACCCCTACTTTGCCAATATCGTGTAACGGGGCAACTTTATATAACACTTTAATAAAGTCATCATTAAGCTCATCTAGGTAGTGTCCCATTTTTTTTAATCGCTCTGCTAGGACTCTTACAAAAAGCCTTGATCGGACAAGATGTTGTCCTGTCTGATCATCACGAACCGCAGCTAAAGCAATGAGCAAAGAAAGAGCCTGATCCTGCGTTCCTAGTAACAGTTGATTGGATGCATGTAGAGCTTGGGCAATTTTATTTATTTGCACAGAATCTAACCAATACATGAGAGGCACAACAACTAAGGCGAGCAGGAATACATCAATGACAGTTTGTATCAATGGTGGAATTGAGGGAATCAACCAAAATAGAAGCATTATTAGAGACTCGGCCACTACAATCGCACAGGAAATCGTCAGCCACACTTTTATCTTGATTGATTTCAATGAATAAGACTCCTTAAATTCTGCGCTTCACATTAATTAGTACAAATGTATCATATTCATCAATATATGATACTAAATTATAATTTCGATTGAATTTAGAAATTGTTTTTCTTGGATATTGGTTGGAGTTATGCGCGACTGCTTCTGGCCCGTTTCTGCCTAACGCCACTTTAATTACATCGCTTTAAAGCAGTCATTCACTGCAACTAAATTTAATATCTATGGATGTCTGCTTTGTAGAAGAGTGATTTGATGGTTGTCAGGCGGGTTGGGGCCATAAGCAGCCATTCCAAGTTAAATATTATAATTTATCAAATTTATTATTAATTTACATATTATTAGTAAAAACATATCTATATGTGATATATTTAGCCCAATTCTTGTGAAAGATAACAGCTTAATAGAGCAAGAATCGTCTCTGAGCTGGCCTTTCCTCTTGTTAAGCCTAACGCCTTAGATTCATATAAATAAGGTTTTATGCAAAATATCAATAAAGTTAACGATTTCGTCAATCTTAATGCGCACGTGATAGAGCTACATAATCTGGCGAGAGCATTAGAGTTAAATCTATTAACTAAGGATGTCTCCGCTAAGTTAAGGGCGCTAGCGGACGAGTTGTCTGAATTAAATCGATCACCTTCATTCGGTTGGTCGTCAAACGAACTAATTCATCTGGATATTGAGCAGTAAATACATCAGTCGGTGGTAGGCAATCAAATTGCAATGCAACATCGGCTTACGGCACTTATACGATTAATTTCTCATTAAGAACAAGGGAATATGAATAAAATAATCATTACATTCAACAAAGAAGAGCCATTGTTGGAAATGGATGCCTTACAACTGGTTAGTATCTACGCCACAAAATTAACCCTACTTAAGAAAAAGCAACGGGTCATATTTGATTTGTTGAGTAACGGGATGATGATCAAGGATATCGCTCTAAATCTTGGAATTGCCGAAATCACGGTCAAAGTAACAAAAGCAAAGATAATGCTGTTGTTAGGCGTGACTACCTTGCAAGAG
>CAILXF010000038.1 GCA_903838125.1 uncultured Pseudomonadota bacterium
AAATATTTTTGAATAAAGTACTTTTAAATTAAGTGTGATGGTTTATGCATAGTTCTTAAATGACAGAATATGAAGCATTCTGTATTGCAACTCTAACTACATAATCTTTTGATATTGTCCGCCCTTCTAGGCTAGCGATACCCCCTTTAAATTCATGTAACCTTAGCATGTATCAAACTTCGCTCAGCGTCAAGCGGCTTAACTGCATATTAGTTTGTAATCAAATTGGTTCATCGCCCATAGCCGTCAGAAGCTAGCTACTCAATTGGTCGCCAGATGGAGTTTCTGAGGAATTTGTGTGCATCAAACCTAAATGCGCTAAATTCAGATCTTCAATAATATCTTGCAGGTTATCCACCAGTTTGGCGCCTTGCTTTATCAATTGATGGCATCCTTTTGAAGTTGGAGAGTGGATGGAGCCTGGAATTACAAATACTTCGCGGCCCTGTTCGGCAGATAGTCGGGCTGTTATTTGCGAGCCACTTTGCAGAGTGGCTTCAACTACTAAACAGCCTAGGCTTAGACCACTAATCAAACGATTACGTCTTGGAAAGTTTTGTGGTTTTGATGTTTCGCCTAAAGCGAACTCTGAGATTAGCAGTCCATGCTTAGCTATTTGGTGGGCTAAATCAAGGTGCTTAGATGGGTAAACAATATCTAAGCCGGTAGCAACTACTGCAATGGTAGAGCCATTGGCTTGCAGTGCGCCACGATGCGCTGCGCCATCGATACCTAGTGCCAAACCACTTACGATGCAAAGGCCGTAGCTACAAAGGCCCTTGGCAAAAGCTTCCGCATTTTCTTCACCTTGTGTCGTAGCGTTCCGACTGCCAACGATAGCGATGCTAGGCTGGTTTAAAAGCGCCAACTTGCCTTTGGCGTAGAGAATTGGGGGTGGATCATTTATTTCAAGCAGTGATTTTGGGTAGTGCGAGTCGGCTAAGGTCACTAGAAAATTATTTTCTAGCGACAACCAGCGCATAGATTCTGCTAAAGCCTCTTCATTTATACCGCGGCTTATCTCAGTTGCAATATTCTCGGCAACTACGGCTTTTAATTGCTGGAAACTTGCCGCATAAATATTACGCGGATTGTCAAAAACTTTGAGTAGTTCACAAAAGGTTTGCGCACCTAAGCCATGGATTTTACTTAAGCCAATCCACAAGGTTTTTTCTGCGATATCCTCGCTTTGGTTAATATTCATATAAGGGAAATTAAATGTGGATTTTTAGTTTGGGTGTGATTGAACACAACCACTTTGCGCCAAGGCCAAGAAGCATTAAGACCATTGACTAATACTCCCAGCAAGGCGTCGTCTTTGGTCGCCATATAGCGTTCTGGATGCTCATTTTTAAGGCGGACTTCTTCTGCATAAGCGCCAAAGCTTATGCAACAAAACATGAGCGGCGCTATAATGTGGTTATACATATGTTGATAGCCTTAGTTAAAAATGTGTGCCAAAGCGGTATTATTGAGTGAAATTTATCACGTTATTAATTCGCTAATCAAATTTTTATAGAAATAAATAGAGTACATATGGCAATTTTAAATATTCTTAATTATCCAGACCCGCGCCTACATACGGTAGCTAAACCAGTAATAGAAGTGGATGCTAAAATTCGTCAATTAATCAACGATATGGCAGAGACTATGTACGATGCGCCAGGCATAGGCTTGGCAGCAACTCAGGTTAATGCACATATCCAATTACTCATTATTGACACAAGTGAGACAAAAGATAAATTACAGGTGTTTATTAACCCTAAAATTATTGCTAGTAGTGGTGAGCAAGATTATGAAGAGGGTTGCTTATCTGTGCCCGGAATCTATGAAAATGTGACAAGGGCGGAGAAAGTGACAGTTGAAGCCCTCAACCATGAAGGTCAAAAATTCACATTGAAAGCACATGGTTTATTGAGCGTCTGTATCCAACATGAAATAGACCATTTATTGGGAAGAGTCTTTGTGGAGTATTTATCTCCGCTTAAACGCAATCGTATTAAAAGTAAAATGCTTAAGCAGCTTCGTGATAATGAACCTACAAAACAACACCACAACAATATTTAAGGATCGTACTTGAAAATTATTTTTGCTGGTACGCCAGAGTTCGCGGTTCCTGCGCTAGCAGCCTTAATTGCTGCTGGACATGAAATTGTAATGGTACTCACGCAACCCGATCGGCCTGCCGGACGTGGTATGAAGCTAAAAGCCAGTCCAGTTAAATTATTAGCCGAGCAACATCAGATTACAGTGTTTCAGCCAGTAACTTTGAAAGATGATGCAGTGCAAGCGCAAGTTGCTGCAGTGCATGCTGATGTGATGATTGTAGCCGCCTATGGTCTTATTATTCCCACAGTTATCCTCCATATGCCACGTTTTGGTTGCTACAATATACATGCCTCTTTATTACCGCGTTGGCGTGGTGCAGCGCCGATTCATCGATCAATATTAGCTGGCGACACCGAAACCGGTGTGACTATTATGGAGGTCGTGCCGGCCTTGGATGCTGGTGCAATGGTGAGTCGTGGTGTAGTTGCGATTACCAATACTGACACTACACAGATTTTACATGACGCCTTAAGTTTAGTCGGCGCCAAGCTCATGGTGGAGGCTATAGCCATATTAGAGAAAACTGGGAAACTGTCTGCCACGCCACAGGATGAATCTTTGGTGACTTACGCTCATAAGTTAGAGAAAGCTGAAGCTGCGATTGACTGGCGTAAGAGTGCCACTGAAATATCACGTCAAGTACGTGCGTTTAATCCCTTTCCAGTCGCGCAAAGCCAGCTCAAGGGAGAGGTTTGTCGTATTTGGATGGCGGTCGCAGAGTCGGGTCATGGCGAGCCCGGTGAAGTTGTTGCGATTGATTCCGGCATTTTGGTTGGTTGTGGCGATGGTTTGTTGCGGATTACGGAGCTACAAGCACCGGGAGCTAAGCGTCTAGACGCGGAAGTCTTTGTGCAAAGCCGAAATTTGGCTATAGGCGATATATTTACTGCCGCTTGCTAACTCAGCATAAAAAACCAAGCGATCAACTTATCAAGTAAAATCAACACCTAACCAATAGGTATTAATTTTTAAGAAAGTTCTCTTTGTATATATCCCAACAAATCGCCGCCAACGCCGTTAATCAAGTCTTGTCTGGACGCAACTTAACCTTAGCGTTACCCACTGCTCTTGCCGCATTTCCTGATGCCACACCACAGCAACGTGGTGCCGCTCAAGATCTAAGTTATGGCACATTGCGCTTTTATGGTGAAATTGAAGCTTACTTAACGCAGCTTTTAGAAAAACAGCTCACCGATGATCGCATACATGCTTTGCTGTTGGTGGCAGTTTTTCAACTGCTGCATGATAAAGCAGATGCGTTTACCGTTGTGAATCAAGCGGTTCACGCGGTAAGTGAGCTAAAAAGACCGGCAGCCAAGAGTTGGGCCAAGGGTTTGGTTAATGCGATTTTACGTAATTTTCTACGCCAAAAAGAACAGTTGGCTGGCGCGTTAAAAACTAGCGAAGTCGCAACTTACTCTTATCCGCAGTGGTGGATTAACAAACTCAAAATTCAGTATCCGCAGCATTGGCAAGGTATATTAGAAACTGGCAATCAGCATCCGCCGATGACCTTACGGGTTAATACAAAAAAAATTAGCATTCACGATTACACGCAGTTATTAACGCGGCAAGACATAGAGTCTAGTGCTATTGGCCCTCAGGCTGTGACCTTAAGTCGCCCACAACCAGTGGAAAAAATTCCTGGTTTTACTGATGGTATTGTTTCTGTACAAGACTATGGTGCGCAACTTGCGGCACACTTATTAGATTTAGAGGGCAATTTGCGCGTGCTGGATGCTTGTTGCGCTCCTGGCGGGAAAACTGGACATATACTAGAGTTAGCCAATGTGGACATGACTTCACTTGATAGCGATGAGGCTCGCCTGCAACGGGTGCAAAGTAATCTAGATCGCCTGCAATTAAGGTCTAATTTACTCGTGGGCGATGCAGCCTCTGCTAGTTGGTGGGATGGTGTGGCTTTTGATAGAATTTTGGCTGACGTACCATGTACGGCGTCCGGCATCGTACGCCGCCATGTTGATATTAAATGGTTACGTCGAGAGGCTGATATTCCTTCTTTTGCTGCGCAACAAGCGAAAATTCTGCCGAGTTTATGGCAGATGTTAGCAAAGGGTGGTAAATTGCTTTATGTAACCTGTTCAATTTTTAATGAAGAAAATCAGGGGCAGGTGGACAAGTTCTTGCTAAATAATGCGGATGCCATGCAAATACCTTTTGAGCTTCCAATTGGCCATGCCCAAAGTAGTATTACGAATATCAATGGACAGCTTATTCCTTCAACAGCTCATGACGGCTTTTTTTATGCATTGCTACAAAAAAACTAAACAACTGATGTGCATTTGCCTGTTGGCCTTCTTAGCCACTAGCGCCAACGCCGCCAGTAGTAGTTTAAATATAAGAAGCGCAGATCTAGTCGCGCTAGAGGACGACTACGTACTCAATGCTGATATAGATGTGAAGTTTACGGATGAAGTGGAACAGGCGGTTAATAAAGGTTTCGAGCTTAATTTTTTAATTGAATTTCAATTAATGACGCCGCGCAAATATTGGTTTGATGATGAAATAAAAACAGTTTCACAAAGAATTGTTTTGGGCTACCACGCACTATCCCGTCAGTATTTAGTGATTCGAGGCGATCAGCAAAAAACCTTTGCCACGCTAGCGGAAGCGCAACAGGATTTGGCTACGGTGCGAGATTTAAAAGTGATACAAAAATCCGAGCTGGATAAAGGGCTGATATATCGCGCCGTTTTATTGATGCGCTTGGACCACAAGAAGCTGCCAAAATCATTACAGGTAGATGCCCTAGGGAGCAATGATTGGAAAATGAGCTCGCAACGCTTTGAATGGTCACCAAGCTTACTAAAATTAGAATCTAAATAATGAGATACATCGTATTTGTTAGCACGGCTTTAGGTGCGTTCTTACTTTATCTACTCTCAAATTCCAGCGCCAATACTGCGGCATCTGGCGAATACTATACTTTGCTAGTCACGCTCAATATAGTCTTAGCAGTTTTTCTTGTGCTATTGATTGCGCTTCAACTATTCGGCATCTATAAAAAAATCCGTCAGCGCGTGATGGGTAGTCGCTTCACCATGCGACTACTGACTACCTTTGCGCTTATGGCAATTATTCCTGGCTTAATCGTTTATCTAGTATCGGTAAATTTTTTAACGCGCTCAATTGAATCTTGGTTTAACGTTAAGGTTGAAGCTGCGTTAGAGGGTGGGCTTAATTTAGGCCGCACGGCTTTGGATGTCATGTTGGCGGATGTGAAAGAAAAAGGCGAAAGCATGGCGACAAGCCTTGCATTTCAGCCAACCAACACTCACTTCTCTATGCTCAATGATTTGCGTGAAAAAAGTGGCATACAGGACGCTACTTTACTCACGTTGCAAGGAAGAATTTTGGCGGTATCGAGTAGTGACTCTAGTAGTTTTTTGCCAGAACTGCCAAGTGTGACTCAACTTAGACAAGCGCGGCAGCATATTGTTGGCAGTATTGAACCGCTAGGTAAAAAAGGTCTGTATTTAAGGGTATTAGTGCCAGTGGCGGTGCAAGACCTCGCTGGAGAAACAACAATTTTGCAGTTGTTGCAACCTGTGCCCAAGACGCTTGCCGCTACTGCAGAAGCAGTGCAGGATGTGTATCAGGATTATCAAAAGCTTTCCTATAGTAGGGCTTCATTACGTGAGGTCTTTGCACTAACCTTAACCTTGGTGATGATGCTAGCAATGCTTAGTGCGGTTGCGATTGCATTTGTACTGAGTCGTCGACTATCTGCGCCGCTCACTGTGCTGGCTGAAGGCACCAAAGCGATCGCTAGTGGAGACTACAGCATAGTCCTACCTGAACATGGTAAAGATGAGCTAGGGGTGTTGGTTGCCTCGTTTAACAGTATGACGCGTCAATTAAGCGATGCGACCAAAGCCGCAGACAGTAATCGCGATCGAGTTGAGGCTGCACGAGGTTATTTAGAAACCATACTCGCGCATTTGTCTTCTGGTGTAATGGCACTCAATGAGCATGGAGAGTTACGCACTTTTAATCAAGCGGCTGCCAATATTCTAGGTGTAGAGTTGGAACGTTACGTTGGATTTAGCTTAGCAAAAATCATGACCAAGCAGCCACAGCTTTCAGAGTTCTTGCAGGCGATTAACTTGCATAGTCAGCAGGATATAGAAAATAGGAATAGCCAAAAAGATGAGGCGCAAACGCAAATTGAATTAGTGAATGCGCAAGGTAAGCAAATTTTAACCTTACGTGGGACGCGGTTGCCAGATGGAGGGTATGTAGCGGTGTTTGATGATGCTACTACCATGGTACAGGCGCAACGTGATGCGGCTTGGGGCGAAGTGGCTAGGCGATTGGCACATGAAATAAAAAATCCATTGACCCCGATTCAATTATCTGCAGAACGTATTGCACACAAATTTCTGGGCAAGTTAGAAGCGTCCGATGCGGAAATGTTAAAACGCTCCACCGAAACTATCGTCAATCAAGTGGATGCGATGAAGCGGATGGTCAATGAATTTAGTGAGTATGCACGCTCTCCCGCACCGAAATTAGAGCACTTAGACTTAAATGCATTAATTCATGAGGTAATTTCTCTTTATGAATTGCCTGGCATTCAGATAGAACTTTCTTTAGCCAAGAAAGCTGGCAGCATCGAGGGTGATAGCACCATGCTAAGACAGGTGATTCATAATTTATTGCAAAATGCGCAAGACGCCCTTGCACAGCATGCACAACCCATCATTTCAGTGAAGACAGAAGTGATGAGTGACATGCTTGTGTTATCGGTAAAAGATAATGGCAGTGGGTTCCCAGCTGAGATGATGTCGCATATTTTTGAGCCATATATCACCACCAAACCTCATGGTACTGGGCTTGGTTTGGCCATCGTTAAGAAAATTATTGATGAACATAAGGGTAGCATCAAGATTGAAAATCTATCCAAATTGACTTCAGACCAAAATTACCAAGCAAATGCAAGCGGCGCTATTGTGACCATTAGCATTCCACTCTTGACTGAAAAAGTAACTTAACCAACATTGACTGTATAAACATTAAAAGATAAAACACATGGCATCAAAACGTATATTAGTAGTTGATGATGAAATAGGCATACGCGAACTATTGCGCGATATATTGCAAGACGAAGGCTATCACGTAGAGTTGGCTGAAAATGCAGCTGCAGCGCGCGCGGCACGCCTACATGAGCGGCCAGATATTGTGCTGTTGGATATATGGATGCCCGATTGTGATGGCATAACGCTACTAAAAGAGTGGGGTAGCGGTGGCCTGCTTACTATGCCGGTGGTCATGATGTCTGGCCATGGCACGATAGATACGGCTGTGGAGGCTACGCGTATAGGGGCTTTTGACTTCTTGGAAAAGCCAATTGCACTACAGAAGTTGTTAAAGACGGTCGGTGAAGCTTTAAAACATGGAGAGCAGTTACCAAAATCAGAGATGAATTTGGCGAGCTTAGGTAAAAGCCCGATAGTAATGGCTTTGAAGGATCGTTTAGATAAGATTGCAGCAAGTTCAAGCCTTAATCCAAGTCCAGTTTTGTTAATTGGCCCTAAGGGTAGCGGTGCAGAGTTGTGTGCTCGCTTTTTGCAAACCCCAAATACCCCTTGGTTGCAACTCACTGAACTCAATCGATTAGCCTCTGCGCCTTTGGAGATTTTAGAAGCAATACGTGATGGCTTGCTCTACATTACAGAGCTGACAGAACTGAATAAAACTGAGCAAAAAGGGTTGCTATTGCTTATTGCAAAAGCGGAAAAATACAACGTGCGCGTAGTTTGTGGCACCAGTGAGAATTTACCAAAACTGCAAGTAGATGGTTTATTTGATCACAATTTATTGCAAGCGTTATCAGCAGTATCGCTACGCATACCTGCGCTTGATGAGCATAAAGAAGATATTCCTGATTTGGTAGTTGCCATTGCTAACTTACAGTTTGAACTTGCTGATATGGAGTACCGGGAGTTTGATATTGCAGCTTTAAACAGTCTACGTAATGCTGATTGGCCAGGTGATTTAGCCCAGCTTGATGCGGTGGTTCGTAACCTGATACAAACCAGTTTAGGTAAGAA
Source organism: uncultured Pseudomonadota bacterium (assembly GCA_903838125.1). GTDB lineage: Bacteria > Pseudomonadota > Gammaproteobacteria > Burkholderiales > Methylophilaceae > Methylotenera. The sequence continues at coordinate 8,184 of CAILXF010000038.1, forward strand.
GATTAGCCTGGAAGATGTGAAGCGTGTCGTGCATCAATTTGATGATGCTAAGCCATGGTCAGCGAGTAGTGATGAGCGACGGAGTGCAACGCCTAAATCTGGAGTTGGTATTTCCGGCCTGAGTTTAGATCAACCTTTACGCGAAGCTCGTGATGAATTTGAGCGCTTTTACTTTGAATATCATATGCAAGCAGCGATGCATAACATGAGCAAACTAGCTGAAATTGCAGGCCTTGAGCGCACACATTTATATCGTAAACTCAAGCAGCTCGGTATTAAAATAAAAGGGTAAGAATAGCCATACCAAAGCTTAGGTGGTTTCGAGCAAAACTGGGGTATGGTCAGAAGGCCGCTCTAACATACGCGGTGCTTTATCAATATGCGCTTTAATGCATAGAGATTTTAAGGCGTCGCTGACTAAAATATGGTCTATGCGCATACCAAAATTACGCCTAAATCCCATCATGCGGTAATCCCACCAGCTATAGCTTTTATCCACCTGATCAAATAGGCGAAAGCTATCATGCAGGCCTAAACCCAATATTTTTTGAAAGGCATTTCGCTCTGCAGGGCTGACCAAAATTTGACCAACCCATGCTGATGGGTCATGGCAATCACGATCTTCAGGTGCAATGTTGTAATCACCTAATAGCATAAGCTTAGGGTGTGTGACCAATTCAGTTTTAAGCCATTCAGTCAGCGCCACCAACCAGCGCATTTTGTAGTGATACTTTTCAGAATCTACCGCCTGCCCATTCGGGATATAAGCACAAATAACGCGTATGCCATTGATATCTGCGGCAACAACTCGCTGTTGATCATCCTCAAAGTGAGGGATATTCCGCTGTATATTGGTCATAGGATGGCGGCTTAAAATAGCCACGCCATTATAGGTTTTTTGTCCGATATGAATAGCGTGATAACCCACAGCTTCAAGTTCTGCATAGGGAAACTTCACATCCTCCTGTTTAGTTTCCTGCAAACATAATACGTCTGGCTGGGTGTCGCGAAGCCAATCTAATACATGCGGCAATCTGACATTGAGAGAATTGACATTCCACGTTGCAAATTTCATAGTGATCTGTAATTAAGACTAAAGGTCAGTGCGTTTATGCCAAAGCGTGGCTTCACCAAGCATCAGAAAGTTGAATGCAGCGATCGCTACATAACAGAAAGACACTTCTGCAAATAAATCGCTAATGGGTAGATTATTCAACAAGTTATAACCCAGCCCAATTATCATATATAGCGTGGTAAAACTGGTGAGAATGTTAGCTAAGGTTTTAAGTATTTTTTTCATGAGTGTCTTTCTATTAAGTTAAGCTCATACCGCTATGGCGCAGCAATGCGTCAATGTTAGGTTCACGTCCGCGAAATGCAGTAAAAGATTCTAGCGCTGATCGTGATCCACCACGGGCCAAAATTTCCTGCCAATAGCGTTGACCAGTTTCTCTAGAGAGCACACCATCTTCTTCAAACATGCTATAGGCATCAGCGGATAAAACTTCCGCCCATTTGTAGCTATAGTACCCAGCCGCATAGCCGCCTGCGAATATATGGGTAAAATTATTTGGGAATCGATTCCATTTCGGCGGGCGGACTACAGCTACCTCATCACGTACTGCCTCAATTAAATCCAGTGCGCTTTGGTGTGCATCGGGATCAAACTCACTATGTAAGCGTATATCAAATAATGAGAATTCAATTTGGCGCATAGTTTGCATACCAGCCTGAAAGTTTTTAGCTGATACCATTTTATCAAACAGTGCGCGTGGTAATTGTGCTCCTGTATCTACATGGGCGGTCATATGACGCAATACATCCCACTCCCAACAGAAGTTTTCCATAAATTGACTAGGTAGTTCAACGGCATCCCACTCCACTCCCTTGATTCCGGAAACGCTGTAGTCATTCACTTGTGTCAGCATGTGGTGCAAGCCATGACCAAACTCATGGAACATGGTCAACACTTCATCATGGGTAAATAATGCTGGTTTACCACCTACAGGCGCTGAGAAGTTGCAAGTTAAAAACGCGACTGGTATGGTGATTTCGCTGCCAACTTTACGGCGAGTAATCGCTTCATCCATCCATGCGCCGCCGCGCTTATTATTACGCGCATATAAGTCTAAGTAGAACTGACCAATCAGATGGTTGTTATGGTCTTTAATATCATAAAAACTTGCAGTGTCATGCCATAGTGAGGCTTTTGACGGACTCACCTGTATTCCAAAGATAGACTCTACTACTTTAAATAAACCTGCTAGTACTTTCGCTTCAGGGAAGTACTGCTTTATTTCAAGATCTGAGAAAGCATACTTATCTTCGCGTAATTTTTCTGAGACATAGGCTACGTCCCAAGCCTGCATATCTGTAATACCCAGTTTGGCCGCATATTGGGCTAACTCAGCTTTATCTTTAAGCGCGTAAGGTTTGGCTTTTACCGCTAAATCTTGCAGAAAATGACATACATGTTGCGGTGATTCTGCCATTTTGGTGGCGAGTGACAGTTCTGCATAGTTCGCAAAACCAAGTAGGGTTGCGGCTTCTAGACGTAGCTTTAGGATATCTTTAATGAGTGGCGTGTTATCCCATTCAGGTTTACCAAATTCTGAGGCGCGAGTAGCGTAGGCACGGTAAAGTATTTCGCGCAATTCCCGGTTTTGACCATACTGCAATACTGGAAAGTACGATGGAGAATGCAATGTAAATTTCCATCCGCTTTTATGCTCAGCCACCGCGGCTTCTTGTGCGGTTTGCAGTACATCTTCCGGAATGCCGCCTAGGGTGTCTGCATCTTCTACATAAAGTGAATAGTCATTGGTGTTATCAAGTACATTTTCTTCAAACTTGGCTGACAGCTTAGAGAGCTGTTCTTGAATTTCTTTAAATCTGATCTTTTTAGCTAGGGGTAATTCTGCCCCACCTAAGCGAAAATCACGCAGCTCATTTTCCACGATTTTTTTCTGGGTAGGTGTTAGTGCATCAAATTTAGGGCTGGCACGTAGGCTACGAAACTTAGCATACAGGCGCTCATCCTGTCCTAAATCTGCATAGAAATCAGTAAGTTTAGATAAGTTATCATTATAGGCAGCCCTTAATTCTGGGCTGTTCACCACCGCATTCATATGGCCAACCTGAGACCAAGCACGCGCGATTTTTTCTTCCATATCTTCCAGCTGGGCAGCGAAGTTCCCCCAAGTGACGTTGCCAGAAGTGTCTTGGCTTAGAGTTTCTACCGTTGCTCTAGCTTCGTTGAGTAAATGGTCGATGGCTGGGGATACATGCTCAGCTTTCACTTGATCAAACTTTGGTAAACCTGTGAAGTGCAATAGTGGGTTATCTTGTAATAAATGGGTAGTCAATGCAGGTGATCCTTTGTTATTTCTTGAGCTAGCCTAAGCTGGCTTACAATTAATTGATTAAACGTAAACTAAATGGGTAGCGATAAGCTTGACCTTTGCTAGTAGAGATGGCGGCGACTATGCATAAAACAATGTTCAGCATCCAGATAATAGGCATAAGCAAAAATCCAATTAGTAGCCATAGCAGAATCCATGCAGCCAATTGTGCGATGAGTATGGTGATTTGAAAGTTAAGTGCTTCTTTTGCCTGCGCTGCAATGTAGGCACTGTCATCTTTTTTGAGTAGCCACACGACTAAAGCAGGAATGCATGAAAATAGTATGCCGCCAAGATGCGTGACCGTGGCTATATTCTTATCATCATTGGTAGGATTAATATCGCTAGTTGAAGTTCCATCGTTAGACATGGCGGTTCCTTTTAGTGGATTAATGCTGATTAAACTTGGTGACCATAGGTTCTATTTTGTCGAGGTCGGTAAGGGCGAGTATTTTTCGTGCATTACTGTTCAGAAGGCTTAGTTGACTGTGTAGGATCCGTTGTTTTACATTCAACACATGCGATGGGTGCATCGATAGTTGGCGCAACCCCATACCAATTAACAACTTGGTAAATTTTGCATCGCCAGCCATTTCGCCACAAACTGAAACCGATTTCCCTAATTTTTCGGCGGCTTTAATGGTCATGGAAAGCAGTTTCAAAACTGATGGGTGTAATGGATTATATAGGTGGGCTACCGCATCATCGGTGCGGTCTATGGCTAAGGTATATTGAATTAAATCATTGGTCCCTATAGATAAAAAGTCCAATTCTTTGGCAAAGGCGTCTGCATTAATCGCGGCAGCAGGAACTTCAATCATGCCGCCGAGAGCAATGGTTTCATTAAAAGCAATGCCCTGTTTACGCAAACTTTGTTTGGCTCGTTCTAGCAATAACTTAGTTTGACGCAGTTCACCCAGTGTTGACAGCATTGGGATCAATATTTTTATATTACCAAAGTGGGATGCGCGTAATAGCGCGCGCAATTGTGTGTGAAAAATTTTCGGTTCAGATAAGCATAAGCGAATTGCACGCAATCCCAATGCAGGATTGGCACAATTGCTGACGGTGTCAGGATTCATTTGCTTATCTGCGCCTAAATCCAGGGTGCGAATAATGACTACTGCACCTTTCATTGCCTCGGCCACAGATTTGTAAGCGACAAACTGCTCTTCCTCATCTGGCATATCGCGACGATTCATAAACAAGAATTCGGTCCGGTAGAGACCTATGCCGGTGGCGCCTGAGGATTTGGCTGCAGTAACGTCTTCAGGCACTTCAATGTTAGCAAATAGTTCAATATGGATGCCATCCATCGTCACCGCTTTGGTGGATTTGATGCGCTGTAATTTTTGCTGTTCAAGTTCCCATTGCTCTTGACGAAGCTTATATTCAGCAAGTATCTCTTTGGATGGACTAACAATGACCACCCCTAAGCTACCGTCAACGATAATTAGTTCACCGTCATTGATTAAATCGCGTGCACGTTGCAAGGCAACAATGGAAGGAATATTCAAGCTGCGCGCTAGAATTGCGGTATGCGAGGTTACCCCGCCGACATCGGTAATAAAGGCAGCAAATTGGTGTTGTTTAAACTGAATAGCATCCGCTGGCGAGATGTCGTGCGCTACTAATATGAGTTTACGCTCAGTATTAATTACGCTGTTTTGCTGCTTGTTGCTTAGTTGGCTAGCATGACCCAATAGCACCTTCAGTACACGCTCAACTACTTGAATAACGTCTTGTTTACGCTCACGCAGATACTCATCTTCAATCAGCTCAAACTGTTCAACAATGTCGTCCATCTGCAATTTAATTGCCCATTCGGCATTGCACTGTTCGTTGCGAATGATATCTTTAGGGATTTCAGATAAAGAACGGTCAGCCAACATCATTAAATGCGTGCCTATAAATGCACCCAATTCAGCGGGGGCATTGCTACGTAAACTTAGCTTAATTTGCTCTAAATCTTGCTTAACTGCAGCGATCGCGTTGCTAAAACGCTTAATTTCGTCATCAATTAAATGTTTAGGAAGCTGGTAGTGCACGACCTCCAATAAAGCATTAGAAACGAGATGCGCCTGCCCAATAGCGATGCCACTGGATACGCCTACACCATGTATGCTAAAGCTAGTCATTATTCATTGTATCCATGATGGGCATATGGCTTTATTCGCCCTCACCAAAATAGTCATTAACTAGATCACATAAGGCCTCTATGGCCTGTACTTCATCTTCACCGTTGGCCTCTAAGGTTATGAATGAGCCTTTTGCTGCTGCAAGCATCATGACACCCATAATGCTTTTTGCATTAACGCGACGACCATTCCGCTCAACCCAAATTTCACTATTAAACCGACTGGCGGTTTGGGTAAGTTTGGTAGAGGCGCGCGCGTGCAAGCCTAATTTATTGATAATTTCTAGCTCGATGCTGATCATATTATTTTTCACCAGTTATTTCAGCTAAGTTGTAATTAGCATCACATTCAGTCATAGCGTTCGCAGCTTTCTCGGGTGAAATGAACTACACCTTCACGCCCACCGCTGACTGCCTTTTCAATCAAGGTCTGTAGTGATTCATGTTGATAGTTTATTGTGCGGATAAGCATAGGTAAGTTGATGCCGGCGACGCCTTCTACCAACCCTGGTTGCAATAACTTTCCGACAATATTGCACGGGGTTGCACCATACATATCAGAAAGCACTAATACACCATCGCCGCTATTAAGTTCTGCAACCAAGGCCAATGCATTCGGCAACGTCTTTGTAGGGTCATCGTCACTACTAACGGCTAGGCAAGCGACTTGTTGTGGCGCTTTACCCACCACATGACGGGCGCATTCAAGTAGACTGTCTCCAAGACTGCCGTGCGCGATAATTAAAATACCAATCATTTTTCTCTCAACTTTAAAAGTGTAGATCCTGCCGAGGTAGCTATTTTAGCGACTATTGAAGTTAAAGCTATATATGTCTACTTAATTCAACTCTCGATGCCTTGTCAGTACTTTTTGGTTTGGCATAAAATATTGACTTAACTGATCTACAAAGAACACGGAGCGGTGCTGGCCACCTGTGCAGCCTATAGCCACGGTTAAGTAGCTGCGGTTATCCGTGACAAAATGGGGTAGCCATTTTTCAATGTACAGGCGTATATCTTTCAGCATTTCATGCACATCGCTTTGTTTATTTAAAAATTCTTGTACTAAAGCATCGTGGCCTGTGAGGTCGCGCAATTGCGGATCGTAATGTGGGTTTGGCAGGCAACGCACATCAAACACAAAATCTGCATCTAGCGGAATGCCGTGCTTAAAACCAAACGAGGTAAATAAAAGCGTCAAGCCCTTATGTTCGGTGGCAACGATATCCTTAACCCAGCCACGCAATGTGTTAGCACTCAGATTGCTAGTGTCGATTACATGACCTAGCTGGCCTAAATCGCCAAGTAATTCGCGCTCGAAGGCGATACTTTCAGCCAGTGTAGTCGTATCTCTACTTAAGGGATGCTTACGCCGAGTTTCGCTGAATCTTTTGACTAATGTTTCAATATTTGACTCTAGAAACAACACTTGAGTACTGATATTCTGTGCCTTTAGTTGTTCAATATGAGCAGGCAGTGTTTCAATTGCTGCACTTCGGCTATCTATGCTAATCGCCACACGGTCGTGCTTAGCAGCATTGAATTCAGTGGATGTTTGCTTAGTAGACTGAAGATGCTCGGCGATACTGGGCAACATGGTCGCCGGTAAATTGTCTATGCAATAATAGCCACTGTCTTCCAGCGCCCGCAGTGCGATGCTTTTGCCTGATCCGGATAATCCGGTGACGATAATGAGTTGCTTCATAGTGATTTAGAAATCTACTGAATTCATGCCTATATGAATCTACATTAATTATTTAATTTTGATTTTTTCATCTCGCGCTGTTGGCGCTGAGTGAACTGTTTTGTAGCATTAATCCCACGTAATAGTAGCATGTGGTTGCGAATCGCAACCTCTACTAGTACGGCAATATTCCGCCCAGCAGCGATAGGAATACGTACTTTTGGCACCTTAACGCCCAGCACTTCTTCATTTTGGGTTTTAATACTCAGTCTATCTAAAAGTTGAGGCGCTTGTTTGTCAGCCATTTCCAACTGAATAATTAGATCTAATGGCTTGGTCGGTTTGACAGAGTTGTCGCCAAATAGAGCGCGTATATTTAAAATACCCAATCCACGCACTTCTAAAAAATCTTGTAATAATGGAGGGCATCGGCCTTCAATGCGCTCGGGAGAAATGCGAAAAAAATCAACGATATCGTCGGCAATCAGGCGGTGACCACGAGAAATGAGTTCTAATGCCAGTTCGCTTTTACCGATTGCGGCATCGCCCTTAATTAAGGCGCCAAAGCCTTGTACTTCCATAAAAACTCCATGCAGACTGACGGAGTCAGCTACGGCTTGTGCTAGAAAATGGCTCAAAATGTCCATCAATTCTGGGCTGCGCAATGGTGAAGTAAACAGTGGAGTTAGATGCTTGTCAGCAGCAGCGATTAGGGTATCCGGTACTTTTTCACCATTAGCTACAATGACTGCGGCCAAGTCGGTGGAGTATAAGTTTTCTATAGATTGTGTTGCTTCTTCGGCCGGCAGGCTTCGCAAGTAGTCCATTTCAGCGCAACCGAGTACCTGCACTCGATTGGGGTGAACGAAATTAAGATGACCGATAAGTGCTAATGATGGTTTTGAGACGGTAACGCTTGTGAGGGTTTTGGACCCGCCGTTTGCTCCAGCTACCCAGTTCAGTTTGAGTTTGCGGCGGGTTTGTTTGAATAGCTCAGCTACATTAATTTGAGCCATAAGTGGTTATATAAGAGTATTTATTCTTCAGCGACTTGGTGCTTAACTGCGCCATTGGATTTATGGTGATCGCTATTTTTTTCTTTGTGTTTTAAAACTTGGCGATCCAATTTATCGGTCAACATATCAATTGCGCTGTACATGTTTTCATCCGTGCAAGCAGCGTGAAGATCGTTGCCAGGAACATGCAGTGTTGCCTCAACTTTTTGGGCGAGCTTCTCAACACTCAAGGTGACTTTGACGTCGATGACATGATCAAAGTGGTTGCTAATTCGGGTTAATTTGCTTGTGACATAATCGCGTAATGCTGGGGTTACTTCTAAATGCAGACCAGTTAATTGTAAATTCATGACTCGCTCCTTTTAAAATATCCTTCAAGTTCTGAAAACATCAAATTTTCAGTTTGGAGCTACTTGCAGCAAAATCTTGCATACATTAAAAATTTTTGTACTTCAAAACTCGTCGAACAATTTCAGTTTACTACTTTAAGAGGTGTCTGTGCTAGTGCGCATTGCTATTTTTTGTGATGAGAATTTTCTATGCCATTTTAAAATGAATTTATAGTGTTTTTCTAAGGCTGGCCGGTGAAATATTTAGCGATTCTCGATATTTGGCAATGGTGCGCCTGGCTACCACAATACCTTGTTTGGCTAATAGCTCAGTAATCTGATTGTCGGAATAGGGTTTCTTTTGGTTTTCTTGATCGACCAATTGTTTAATTAAAGCGCGAATCGCGGTTGCCGAACATGTGCCACCGCTATCGGTGGAAACCGAGCTACCAAAGAAGTATTTAAGTTCAAAAATCCCACGCGGGGTGAGCATATATTTATTGGTAGTGACACGAGAGATGGTTGACTCGTGTAGTCCTAGCTCATCGGCAATTTCACGCAATACTAGCGGCCTCATAGCGACCTCACCATATTCCAAAAAATTACGTTGGCGATCAACAATCGCCTGTGACACTCGCAATATGGTCGAAAAGCGTTGCTGAATATTTTTAATCATCCACTTCGCTTCTTGCATTTGGCTTTGTAGATATTGACTGGAGCTGTCGCGATTCCGCTTCAAAATATTGGCATACAGTTGGTTGATTTTCAGTTTTGGAATCACACCATCATTCAGGCTTGCTATCCAAACGCCCTTAACTTTCTTAATGATGACTTCATGTTGAATATAGTGTTCTGAACCTATTAGACTATATGCGCTTCCAGGCCTCGGATTGAGGCTGGTTACAAGTTTTTGCACAAGCTTTAGTGTGGCTTCATCACAAGCTAGTTCTTTGCGTAACTTTGTAAAGTCACGTGCGCCTAGCGCTGGCAAATGGTGCATGGCCACTTTGATAGCTAATGCTAAGTTTGGAGTAGATGGTGGCATCAACTCCAATTGTAATAATAAGCACTCGCTTAAGTTACGCGCACCCACGCCAACGGGATCTAAATGCTGAATAAGGTGTAATGCAGTCTGTAGTTCTAATGACTCTATTTCAAGCTCAAGAGGCATCTGTTCTGCAATATCCTCAAGCGACTCTTCTAAATAGCCATCTTCATTAATACTATCCACTAGCAACAATGCCAATGTTTGGTCACGCGCTGACAAAGGCATCAATTTTAATTGGGATAGGAGATGTTGGCGCAGACTGGTGGGAAGTGTTTCTTGTTGCTTAAAGTCGCTGTCGTCATCAGATGGCGTACTATTCTCATCCCAGCGACTGCCATTGGAAAACTCATCAAACTCATCGTTAAATTCGGTCGCATATTCTGTGCTAGTTTGATTGGCATCAAATTCGGCAACCTCGTTTTGCTGGTTGCTTTCTGAGCTTTGATTTGCGTCCGTATAACTTTCTGAAGCTTCTGCGTTCAAAGATTCTGAATGGGATTCTTGAGTAGTTTGTGCGCTTGCTGCATCATCTGCACCCACTTCTGAGGCGTCACCATATTCATCTTCACCGGTTTCATCGCGCTCTAATAATGGGTTAGTTTGCATTAACACATCAATTTCTTGATTGAGTTCTAGGCTGGACAGTTGTAATAGTCGGATCGCTTGTTGCAGTTGTGGCGTAAGTGAAAGGTTTTGTGAAAATTTAAGTTGAAACCCTTGCTTCATAGGCGGAAATTTTTCCCCAAATACACTTCGCGTACACTTTCGTTATTAACAATCTCACTAGGCAGGCCAGAGGCAAATACATGACCTTGATTAACAATGTAAGCGCGGTCGCAAATGCCCAAAGTCTCCCGCACATTGTGATCGGTAATGAGAACGCCGATATTACGGGCAGTTAGAAAGCGGATAATTTTTTGTATATCAATCACTGCAATGGGGTCTATGCCAGCAAAGGGCTCGTCGAGCAAAATAAAACTTGGATCTGACGCTAGGCATCGAGCGATTTCTACGCGACGTCGTTCGCCACCCGATAAACTGATTGCTGGATTGTCGCGAATATGCGTGATATGGAGCTCTTCTAGAAGAGAGTCCAGCTTCTCATCCATATCCTTTTCTGACATGTCTTGAAGCTCCAGCACTGCCATAATATTCTCAGCAACAGTAAGTTTGCGAAAGATAGAAGGCTCTTGCGGAAGATAAGATAGTCCCATACGCGCGCGCATGTGAATCGGCATATGGCTTAAGTCTTTGCCGTCAAGAAAAATGCTGCCAGCATCCAAGGGCACCAACCCTACCATCATATAAAAACTTGTGGTTTTACCTGCGCCATTTGGGCCAAGCAAGCCAACTACCTCGCCACTTTTTAAGCGCAAGGAAATATCTTGTACCACCGTACGTGCTTTATAAGACTTTCGTAAATTCTCTACAATGAGTTCGCTCATGATGATCGATTCTTAATTTAATCTGTAGTTGATAAGTGGTAAGACATTTTCATTATTTGCTCTCGCCATTTATATTTAAGCTCTCGCTAAAGCGAGAATCTTTAAGCGTAGCAGCGTTGTTATTAGGCGCAGTCACTGGTGCAGGTTTGGCATTACTGTTGGTTTTTGTATTATCAGCACCGGTGTCTGGTGCTTGTTTGTTTTTGGGTTGAATAATCGCGCGTACTCGACCGCTTGGGACGCCTGCGGTTGCTGACTTTGGTCCACCACCAATGACTTCAGCATACTCAGCATTGGCGTCATACATGATGTAGTCGCCATGCACAATATCCTCACCGCGCTTGACCCAGGCTTTGGTGTAAAGCTGTACTTTATCCATACGGGCATCGTATTCTATGCGTTGTGAGCTTCCTTCAATGTATTCGTTTTTGCCTTCACGTTTTTGCTTAAATGTGGTCGGATTTCCAAAAGAACTGCTGTGCTGAAAACCTTCTTGATCCTCGCGTACGATGAGCTTATCGGCGTGAATAATGATCGTGCCTTTAGTCAAAATCACGTTGCCGTAATAGGTGCTGGTATGTTTAGCGTCATCTACTTTGACTGAGTCTGCTTCCAAATCAATAGGTTTGTCACGATCTGCGGCCTCAGCGGACACGCGACCAGAATACCCTGATATTGTTAAAGCTAAAATCACTAAGCTTGCGCTTAGTTTTAACCATGTCGTGCTTAAATATTTACTCATAGCGTCTCCGAGTGCGCGTATTGTTGGCATTAGTTGGAATGTTTGGTGTGTTGGCTTTAGCTGAGCTATGCTGCGACGCTGCTTTACTCGGCGAAGATTTTTCATAATGTGCACGTACTTTATGAAACAAAGTTACCGTGCCTAATTTCTTTTCATAAATCATACCTGTCCCATAAACAACAGTCTTAGGCGCTTGTCGAATGATGACAGGGCTTTCGGTACGCACTATGTCTTGGTTAGGAAAAATGTTCAGATGATCAGTGTCTAGCGTGCTCTCGCCCTTACCAGAAAAAGCCGGGCGCGTGATTTTTACATTACCAAATAGCTCCACTTTTTCACCATCGGCCGACACTATCCCACGCAGAGCTTCTACTTGAGTGGGAGCTTTCCCTATTGTAAATTGGGTGTAGCGAGGACGTTGCAAATAGGTACTATCGTCATCTGGGAAATGGCGCATTTCAACCGCAGCTAATTGAAAGTGCAGATTACCATTGATGTCAGTTTGCTTAGTCACAAAGTTACTCATAATATAGTCAGGGTCATGGCGACTGCTGCCGTCAATCTTAGGCGCAGACGGCTGTACTGTTTTATTAATCCAAAATGTTAATAGCGCGAGCATGGATAGCAAAAGTAATGGAAATAATAGTGCTGGGCGCACGGTCGTTTTCATACTGTAACTTTTAGTTTAGATATTACTGAAGCCATAGTCGATTTAATTTGAAATGTGAGCTCGGGTTAAGAACTGCTGCATTTGATTATCAAAAGTGCCTTGTGCTTGCATGATTAGCTCACATACTTCGCGGACAGCACCAAAGCCACCAGATTTTTTAGTCACATAATGAGCATGCTTGAGCACTAATGCCGCTGATGCTGGCACGGCAATGGCTAAGCCACTGACCAGCATGGGTGGTAAATCCACTACATCGTCGCCCATAAAAGCACATTGTTCTGCCTTTAATCCACAGGTGCTGATCAGGTCATTAAAAGCCTCTAATTTATCTTCTGCACCTTGGTAAAAATGCGCTACTCCAGTACTCTCTGCACGTTTCTTAACCACATTGGAAGTGCGACCAGTAATAATGGCTAAATCTACGCCACTAGCTTTCAGTAACTTCATACCTAGGCCGTCGTGGGTATGGAAAGTTTTATATTCTCGACCGTCATCATCTAAGGTAAGGCCACCATCGGTCATCACCCCATCTACATCAAGTACCAGTAATTTGATGTTTTTAAAGCGCTTTAGCAATGCAGCATCTAGATTTGAAATTGTCATTACGCTTTACACCACCTTGGCTAATAAAAGATCGTGCATATTTAGTGCTCCGACTAAAGCGCCGGTATCACTAGTCACTAGTAGTGCATTAATTTTGCGTTGCTCCATAACTTCTACTGCCACGATGGCCAATTGATCTTGATTGATGGTGAAGGGGTTTAGATGCATCACATCCGCAATGCTAGCGTTTGACACGTTAACATTCTTTTCAAAAGCGCGGCGTAAATCGCCATCAGTAAAAATGCCAATCGGCATATCGTTGGCATCAACAATGGCAGTTAAGCCTAGTCCCTTACGTGACATTTCTAGCAATCCTTGCGTTAAAGGCGCGTCGGCTAACACCTTCGGGATTTTATCACCGCTTCGCATTAGGTCGCTGACATGTAGAAGAAGGCGCCGACCTAGGCTGCCGCCAGGATGCGAGCGTGCAAAATCTTCAGCGGTAAATTCACGCTGATCTAATACACATAAAGCTAGCGCATCGCCTAGCGCCAATGCCACAGTAGTGCTTGAAGTGGGTGCTAAGCCAAGTGGGCAAGCTTCCTTGCTTACATGAGCACTTAAATGGATGTCGGCGGCTTGGGCTAAGGTGGAATTGTCGTTGCCAGTAATTGCAATAATACTTGCGCCTAAGCGTTTAAGCGGAGGCACGATGGCTAAAATTTCATCGCTTTCGCCAGAGTTAGACAACGCAATCACAATATCACCTGCGGCAATCATGCCCAAATCGCCATGGCTAGCCTCAGCGGGGTGCATGAAGAAGGCAGGTGTTCCTGTACTGGCAAGCGTTGAGGCTATTTTTCCACCGATATGGCCAGATTTCCCCATGCCACTGACAACAACGCGGCCTTGGCATTTTAATATAAGGCTCACAGCTGCTGTGAATTGCTCATCTAAGCGCAAAGCTAAGGCATCTATTTCTCTGGCTTCTAGCTGCAGAATATCGCGCGCCAAATCCAATGTCATATTTGACTCGGGTTGCAAAGTGCCTGTGAGCTGAGGATTGTTCACTTGAGATGACATTGGGTTAAATTAGCCTATTAAATTTGCCATGAATTGCAGTCAGTATAAAAGGGAACGTTACACTTATAAAGCCTAAACAGTGACTAATTAACAGATTTCCCATGCAATGCATAAAATTATCTTCGTTTAGGCACAGATTTTGCTAACGATTAACTTTTCGCTGACTCGGCAACACTACATTCACGGAAGATTGGTGGCCTTAAACTACTAGGAAAATATTTTCTTAATATGCCTATTGATGTGAAACAATAGAGCACAACAAAAAATAATAGCCTGACACAAAACATATGTACCAAACTTTACCTTTAATTTTGATTCTGCTCGTCTGCTCAGTTCTTTGTGTGGCGATGTTTCGTGCATTTCGTTTGCCCGCCATGCTTGCTTACTTTTTGGTGGGCTTAGCGCTTGGTCCCTACACCTTCGGTCTGTTGCCAGATACCGATGCTAATCGTGAGTTTGCGGAATTCGGTATTGTATTTTTAATGTTTAGTATCGGCTTAGAGTTTAGTTTGCCGCAACTATACGCTATGCGAAAAAAAGTGCTGGGCTTAGGTGGGGCCCAGGTAGTCGTTTCTATGGCGGTATCTATGGCTTTAGCCAAACTGGCAGGGTTGGATTGGCCGGCAGCGTTTGTGATTGGCTCGGCATTGACTATGTCATCAACGGCGATTGTTTCTAAAATACTAGCTGAACGAGTAGATCTTAATTCGCGCCACGGCCGATTAAGCATCGGTGTGCTACTGTTCCAAGATATTGCGGTAGTTCCAGTATTGGTGCTAATACCTGCTTTAGGTTTGGCCAATAATAATTTAATGGATTTGCTGGGCTTAGCTATGCTCAAAGCCGCTGCCATGCTGTTATTTTTATTCACCATTGGTAAGTGGTTAATTAACCCTTGGTTTAATTTGGTGGCGAGCCAGCGTTCACGTGAGTTGTTTGTGATGAACGTGCTAATGGTAACTTTATTATTGGCCTATGCTACCAAGTTAGCAGGGCTGTCCTACGCTCTGGGGGCATTTATTGCGGGCATGTTGATTTCAGAAACAAAATATCGCTATCAGGTGGAGTCCGACATTTCACCATTCCGCGATATTTTACTTGGCTTGTTTTTTATTAGCGTTGGCATGCTACTTAATCTGCAGCAAATTTTCGACAATATAGGATTGGTTTTGCTAATCTTAGTCGGCTTCATGTTGCTAAAAGCCACTATTGTGGCTTTGGTGGTCAGATTGGTGAAATATGAAACTGGCGTGGCGATTCGCACCGGCTTGATTTTGGCGCAAGCAGGGGAGTTTAGCTTTGTGATTCTTGCGTTAGGTGTAGAACAAAAGCTTATTAGTGGACAAGCGTTGCAGCTGATATTGGCCGCCTCTCTGCTTTCTATGGTAATAGCGCCATTTCTAATCCAATACAATGGTCGCATTGCACGCCGTCTTGTCAGAAGCTATAGCCGCAATAGCGGCCAAGTAGTACAAGATATTGATGATGTGGGTAAGTACTTACATAATCATGTGATTATTTGTGGTTACGGCCGAAGTGGGCAGTATCTAGGCCGCTTTTTAAAAGAAGAGAACATTCCGTTTGTGGCCTTAGATATTGACCCAACGCGGGTGCTAGAAGCTGCTGCTGCTGGTGAAAATGTGATGTTTGGTGACGCAGCGCGTCGCGTGGTATTAGAAGCCGCAGGCGGTGCCCGTGCTAAAGCCTTGATTATCAGTTATGCCGATAATCGTGCGTCAATGAAGATTTTACATATAGTGCAAGAAAACTACCCGCAGTTACCAGTGATTGTTCGCACTGTGGATGACTCTAATATGGAAGCGCTTCGGGCTGCTGGTGCAGCTGAAGTGGTGCCAGAAATTTTAGAAGGTAGCTTAATGCTGGCCTCACATGCACTTATGTTGCTTGGAGTGCCGCTTAATCGAGTGGTGAAAAGAATTCGCTTGTTTCGTGAGGAACGCTATAAGTTATTTAGGGGTTATTTTCATGGCATTTCTGATGCCGAAGATGAAGATATGGAAAAGAAACAAGTGCGATTGCACTCGGTGGTTATTTCCGCAGGTAGCTATGCCATCGGCCGCAGTCTGGTGGAGATGAACTTACATAATTTCGAAGTAGAAGTGAAATCTATTCGTAGGCCTAACGGCAATGGCGTGACACCAACTGACACCAGCTACTTGGCTGAAGGCGATGTGATTGTTCTTTTAGGTCAACCAGCTGGCTTAGCTAACGCCCAAAATGCATTGCTGATTGGGCGCGTAGCAACTAAATAAGTTATGAAAAAACATGTAATCATTATAGGTGGCGGGATTGTGGGTTGCATGACTGCTATGGAATTAGTTAATCGAGGTTGTCGCGTCACTATTGTTGAGCGCAACCAAATTGCCAGTCAAACTTCCGGTGAATCTTCGTGGGCGGGTGGCGGCATCGTTTTTCCTTTGCTACCTTGGTTATATCCAGAAACAGTCAATGCGCTTACCCTCAATAGCGCCAACTTTTATCGCGATTTAAGTCAGCGTCTGCTTCTAGAAACAGGGTTCGATGCCAATTTTGAGCAGTCAGGATTTTTGTTATTGCCCAAGTTTGATCTGGAAACCGCTGTTGCATGGTGCGCGAACCACCAAGTGCCATTAGAGAGCGTTCAAGCTAGTGCATTCGGAGTGGAATCACCTAGCGGTGAAGATGCGCTGTGGTTACCTAGTGTATGCCAAGTGCGTCCACCATATATGATGCAAGCCATGCGTCACTGGCTAGAAAATAATAGTAATGTTAGTCTGCTTGAACACACCGAGCTGATTCCGCTTAAGCAAATAGACAAACTGAGCGAATGGCAAACAGTTAGTGGTGAAAAACTCAGCGCAGATCAGTTCGTCGTAACTTCTGGTGCGTGGAGCTTTGAGCTTCTGAAAGAAACTTCAGCTAAACTCAATATCAAGCCTATGCGCGGGCAGATACTCCTCTACCAACCTCAAAAGAATTTAGAGCAAATTGTGTATAGAGAAGGCTTCTACATGATTCCACGGCGCGATGGTTATCTGCTAGCGGGAAGTACATTGGAAGATGTGGGTTTTGATACTGCGGTGACTGCGGAAGTCCGTGCCGAAATAAGCGCCAAAGCGGAAGCCATTATGCCCGCACTAAGAAGTAGCCCAATTATCAAGCATTGGAGTGGTTTACGCCCTGGCACCCCTGAGAACTTGCCCACTATCGGCGCGCACCCAAGCATAGAAAACTTATTCCTTAACACCGGTCATTTCCGCTATGGTTTGACTATGGCACCTGCTAGTGCGCAGTTGCTTGTATCATTGATGTTTGGTGAAACGCCTGCGATTGATTCCAAGCCCTACGCCTGCCTATAATTCGCTAGAGCCTCTACTTAGCCCGTTCTTTATCTTTTTACCATCAGTTTTAAGTTAGCACTCACTATCGCGCTATCCATTCCCCAGACTTACCACCACTTTTCTCCAGTAGTTTAATATCACCTATGCACATGCCCCGGTCTACGGCTTTGCACGTGTCGTAAATGGTGAGTAGGGCGACACTAACGGCTGTAAGCGCTTCCATTTCAACGCCAGTGGGGCCGGTAGTTTCTGTGGAAACCTTGCAAGCAATGCAATTATTTTTTTCATCTATATCAAAGCTCACAGACACCTTGGTAAGACTAATTGGGTGGCAGAGTGGAATTAAATCTGCAGTTCGTTTGGAGCCTTGGATTGCGGCAATGCGAGCAATACCTAATACATCACCTTTTTTGGCATCACCATTTTTAATTAACTGTAAGGTGCTTGGTAGCATATTGATAACCCCACCAGCTACAGCGATGCGTTTGGTGTGTGCTTTATTGCCAACATCAACCATATGCGCTTGACCGCTTTGATCAAAATGGCTGAGTTCTTGTGGCTGAGTATCACTCATAAATTTACCTTAAATTATAAATTGGGCGTGAACTCACCGCCTAAAGTCATTATGATAGCAATAATGAAATTAAAGATCATAGGAATTGGAATACTGCTCGTCATTAATATAGCCGCTAACGCTGCTTACTGCAATGAATTGCCTGAGCTAGGAGATGTTTCGCAGACAGTGCTAACCCCTTTACAGGAGCAAGCAATTGCGGAGCAAATATTACGCCAAGTCGCAACTAGTGATGATGTAATTCAAGATCCAGAGATCACTGATTACTTGCAAGCTTTGGGTACGAGATTGGTGGCCAATAGCCCCAATAAACAACAGAAATTTACTTTTTTTGTGGTGCAAGATAACACTATTAATGCCTTTGCTATGCCAGGCGGAGTGATTGGGGTCCATACTGGATTAATCTTAGCGGCTAACAGCGAATCTGAACTAGCTAGCGTATTAGGCCATGAAATAGGTCACGTCACGCAGCACCATTTAGCGCGTATGTTGGCTTCACAGAAATACGACATCTTTAAAAATATTGCCGGCATTACTTTGGCCCTGCTAGTAGCGCGCGCTAATCCCCAGCTAGCAAGTGGCGCGTTGACCACGGCATCTGCAGTTGGGGTGCAAAGCCAATTAGATTACACGCGTGAGCACGAGAGTGAAGCGGATCGAATAGGGCTACAGATACTTGATAGTGGGGGTTTTGATGTACGAGGTATGCCCGCTTTCTTTACCACGTTGCAGCGTGGTACTCGCTTTGCAGAGGGTAGTGCACCGAGTTTCTTACGCACTCATCCATTGACCAGTGAACGGATTGCAGATGTAACGAATCGCGTCGAGCAAATGCAATACCGTCAAGTTACCGATAGTCTAGAGTTTCAATATGTGCGAGCCAAACTGCAAGCAGGCAATGGTTCGGTGCAGAGCGCGATTGATGTATTCGAACAAAATATACGGGAACATGTCTATACAAATGAAGCAGTTGAACATTATGGTTTGGCGGTGGCATATTTGCGAAAAAATGCATTACATCAAGCCGAACAGCAAGTAATGTGGCTAAAGAAAAACGCACCTCCACACGCAATGATTGTAAATTTAAGTGCCCGCCTTCTAGTGGCCGAAAACAATCCGCAATTGGCAGCAAAGGAATATGCTAAAGCGCTTAAGTTATTTCCAGATAGTCGGGCTTTGATTTATGGCTATGCTGAACATTTTGTAGCGATTAAGCAGCCTGAAAATGCAATTTCTTTAGTGAAAGAAAAGTTAGCTTTGTATCCTGACGATGCCAAGTTATACGATTTGTTAGCTAAGGCGTATACGATGCAAAACAAGGTGTTGCTAAGCCATCAAGCACTAGGTGAGGCGTATTATAGAAAGTACGATCTTATGCGTGCTATTGAGCAAATAGAGTTGGCCTCAAAAGCCAATGACGGTGATTTTTATCAAAAATCAATCGTTGAGGCGCGGTTACAAGAGTTGCGTCGTATGTTGGGTGATGACAAAAAGGCTAAAAATGCAACGTAGAAACTTTTTAAAATTAATACTTGGTGCTACAACAGCACTGCTGCTGGAACCGTTGAATGCTCTAGCTGCTCTATGGAGTAAGCCTGCATTTGAAACGACTAAGATTAAAGAGGCTACCCAATTGCTAGAAATTCATGATGAAATCAGCAGCACTGATATTCAGATTATTGCCCCTGACCGTGCTGAAAATGGGGCAGTGGTGCAGGTGGAAATTAAAAGCAATCTTGCCAATACCGAGGCTATCTATATTTTGGTAGAAAAAAACCCTACACCATTAATCGCACACTTTGTGTTTAGTGCAGATACCGAACCCTCTTTGGTGACGCGGATTAAAATGGCCGAAACTTCAGATATTAAAGTGGTAGTGAAGGCGGGTACACAATTTTTCACTCGTAGCAAGAATGTGATTGTTTTAGAAAATGGATGTGGCTGACATGGGTGATAATATGAAAATGCGCGCCCAGCTAAAGGGTGGTTTAGTTGAAGTCAAAGTGTTGATGAGCCACCCGATGGAAACTGGAAGAAAAAAAGATGATTTTGGACAATTAATACCTGCGCATTTTGTGCAATTGGTAACCGCTACACTTAATGGTAAGACGGTATTGGAAGCACAATGGGGCACGGGTATCGCCAAAAATCCATACCTCACTTTTCGTCTTAAAGGTGCAAAAGTGGGTGATATAGTCGCTGTAACTTGGTTAGATAATGTGGGCGCAAGCGCCACTCAGGATATCGCCGTTACTGCAGCTTAATTGACTAGGTGTCTGCACTTGGTAGCGCATTAATGATTGATAAGTTAAATTTATCACCATCATTGATATCAAGTATTAGATTTAGCTGGTGCGCTTCTTTATAATTCGATTCTAAAGTTTAATTAAAACCACTTTTATCAACCATAAGGAAAACATCATGTCTTTAGTGAATACCGAAATAAAACCGTTTAAAGCACAAGCTTACCATGGCGGAAAATTTGTAGAAGTGACTGAAGCTAGTCTAAAAGGCAAATGGTCAGCTGTAGTATTTTACCCAGCAGACTTCACATTTGTGTGCCCAACTGAACTTGGCGACCTAGCAGATCATTACGCAGAATTCCAAAAGATGGGTATAGAAATTTATGCTGTATCTACCGATACGCACTTTACTCACAAAGCATGGCATGACACGTCAGAGACTATTGGTAAAATTAAATACCCAATGATTGGCGACCCAACTGGTGCCATTACACGTAACTTCGAAGTTATGATTGAAGAAGAAGGCTTAGCATTGCGCGGTACTTTTTTGATTAACCCAGAAGGCATTATTAAAGCTCTGGAAGTAAATGATCTGGGTATAGGTCGCTCAGCACAAGATTTAATCCGCAAAGCGCAAGCTGCACAATACGTAGCTTCACATCCAGGTGAAGTATGTCCAGCCGCTTGGACTCCAGGTGCAGAAACATTAGCCCCTTCATTAGATTTAGTAGGCAAGATCTAAAGATTTTTTATTAGAAAATCCTTAGTTGCAATCGCAATAACAAAGTTAACCCCGAGCCAAAAGCTTGGGGTTTTTCTTAAGCAGTAAAACAAATCCACAAGATCAATCATGAAATATACAAGAGGTTAGTCATGGCATTAGATAGCAATATTAAATCGCAATTAACGGCATACTTAGAAAAGTTGGTGCAGCCAATTGAATTGGTCGCATCGGTGAATGACGGCGATAAATCCCTTGAAATGCTAGATTTGCTGCGTGAGATTGCTAGCATATCTGCCAAGATTAATTTGATTGAGCGCCGTGATGATGAAGAACTAAAACCTTCATTTACAGTTGGCCGTGTTGGTCAGACTGCGCAAATTCGTTTTGCTGGCATTCCCATGGGCCATGAGTTTACGTCTTTAGTATTGGCGTTGCTGCAGGTTGGTGGCCATCCATTGAAGTTAGAAGCTGAAAAAATTGCACAAATTGCTGCACTTGATGGCAAATATAACTTTGAAACCTATATCTCATTGAGCTGCCACAACTGCCCAGAGGTAGTTCAAGCACTCAATTTGATGGCAGTAATTAATCCCAATATTACGCATACGATGATTGATGGATCACTATTTCAAGAAGAGGTGAATACTCGCAAAATTATGGCTGTGCCTACCATCTTTATGAATGGCCTTGAGTTTGGTGCAGGCCGTATGGGCGTGGATGAGATTCTACCTAAGTTGGATGCTGGCGTGGTGGCAAGGGAAGCGGTAAAGCTAGCGGCCAAAGCACCTTACGATGTTTTGATTGTCGGTGGTGGACCAGCGGGCGCATCAGCCGCTATTTACGCCGCGCGTAAAGGTATCAGAACTGGCGTTGTTGCTGACCGCTTTGGAGGTCAAGTCATGGATACTATGGGCATAGAAAACTTTATTTCGGTTAAAGAAACTGAAGGCCCCAAGTTGGTGGCGGCGCTGGAAGAACATGTGAAGGCTTACGAGGTGGATGTAATGCATTTACAACGTGCGGCAAGCTTAGTACCAGCTTCGTCAGCTACCCATGATTTAATTGAAATTACATTAGAAAATGGTGCCACGCTAAAAAGCAAAGCAGTGATTATTGCCACGGGTGCACGCTGGAAAGAAATGAACGTACCAGGTGAAAAAGAGTATCGAGGTAAAGGCGTAGCTTATTGCCCGCATTGCGATGGCCCTTTATTTAAGGGTAAGGATATTGCCGTTGTCGGCGGTGGTAACTCTGGTGTAGAAGCCGCCATCGACTTAGCAGGGTTTGTGAACCATGTCACTTTATTGCAGAGTAATCCTGAGTTGAGAGCAGATGCTATTTTAGTCAATAAGCTACACAGTCTAAAGAATGTGACGGTGTTGCTGAATGCGCAGACTACAGAAGTTACTGGAGTAGATCAGAAAGTAAATGCACTTATTTACAAAGATCGCGTAAGCAATGAATTGCATACGATAGCTATAGAAGGGGTGTTCGTACAGATTGGTTTATTGCCAAATACTGACTGGCTAAAAACCAGCAATATCGACTTAAGTAAGTATGGTGAAATCATGGTGAATGATCACGGCCAAACTTCGTTGGCTGGTGTTTTTGCGGCAGGAGATGCGACGACTGTACCCTATAAGCAAATCATAATTGCCATGGGCGATGGCGCTAAATCAGCGTTATCAGCATTCGATTATTTAATAAGAAAGTAAGCGCCAACTATCTTCATAAACGTTGCTGGGCTGTGCGTTTTCCTTTAAGTTTTATTTAACCATACTTAAAGCCACAGCTTCAGCCACACGTATGCCATCGACTCCAGCAGACAAAATTCCCCCAGC
This sequence comes from uncultured Pseudomonadota bacterium, assembly GCA_903838125.1. GTDB lineage: Bacteria > Pseudomonadota > Gammaproteobacteria > Burkholderiales > Methylophilaceae > Methylotenera. Next base: position 31,005 of record CAILXF010000038.1, read on the forward strand.
ATAACCTGCACCTTCTCCAGTTGGATATAAGCCTTTTGTATTGACGCTTTGTAAATTATCATCATTGCGTTTGATACGTATCGGTGACGAAGTGCGCGTTTCCACACCCGTCAAAATACCGTCAGCTAAATCAAAACCTTTGATCTGTTTGGCAAACTCTGGAATCGCTTCCCGTATCGCTGTGATTGCATATTCAGGTAAGGCGGTTTCTAAGTTAGTCAGATGTACGCCTGGGGTATAGGAAGGCGTAACTTCACCAAACTCGGTAGAAGCTTGATTAGATAAAAAATCACCGATCAATTGCCCAGGAGCTTGGTAAGTGCTACCACCTAATACATAGGCTTGGCTTTCTAATTTTCGTTGTAATGCGATCCCAGCCAGTGGGTCGCCTGGAAAGTCAACCTCAGGCGTAATACCAACGACGATGCCAGCATTGGCATTACGTTCGTTGCGTGAATATTGGCTCATGCCGTTGGTGACCACGCAACCGGGTTCAGAAGCTGAAGCCACGACTGTGCCACCTGGGCACATACAAAAACTATACACACTGCGGCCGTTGCTGGCGTGATGCACTAGCTTGTAATCGGCAGCACCTAAAATAGGGTGCTGCGCATTGGGTCCGTGGCGTGCTGCGTCTATCAGTGACTGCGGATGCTCAATTCTAAAGCCGATAGAGAAAGGTTTAGCTTCAATATAAACGCCGTGTTTATGAATCATTTCAAAAGTATCGCGCGCGCTATGGCCAACAGCTAATACCAAATGATGGGTGGGAATTCGCTCGCCACTCGCAAGGATAACTGCTTGCACTTGGCCATCCTGAATTTCAATATCGTCAACCTTGCTTTGAAAGCGAATTTCGCCTCCAAGTGCAATGATGGTTTCACGCATTTTTTCAACCATACCCACTAATCTAAAAGTACCGATATGTGGGTGGCTAACATATAGAATTTCTTCAGGTGCGCCGGCTTGCACGAATTCGTTTAATACCTTGCGTCCGTAATGTTTGGGATCTTTAATTTGACTGTAGAGCTTGCCATCAGAGAATGTACCTGCGCCACCTTCACCATACTGCACATTAGATTCGGCATTAAGTTCACCTTTCCGCCAAAAGTTAAAAGTATCTTTAGTGCGCTCGCGTACAGCTTTGCCGCGCTCTAGTACTAATGGTTTAAAGCCTGATTGCGCCAACACCAATGCAGCGAATAGACCAGATGGACCTAGACCGACCACGATAGGTCTGGTTTTTAAATCTGTAGGTGCTTGGGCGACAAAATGATAAGAAGTGTCCGGTGCCAGTTTTACATGCGGGTCTTTTTTGAGCTTGGCTAAAACTTTGGTTTCACCTTTGACCGTTACATCTAGGGTATAAGCTAGCAAAATAGCATCCGCTTTACGCGCATCCACACCGCGCTTAAAAATTGAGTATTCAACCAAGTCGGTGGCGTTAATGCCCAGTTTTTTGATCACGGCGGCCACAATGGCGCTAGGTGGGTGATCAAGCGGCAATTTAATTTCGGTGATTCTAATCATGTTTAATTTATCTAGAAGTGGACTGGTAGTTGGTTTGTTGTCGCAATAATAACCCATCTAGCACTTAGGGGTTAGCGCAAACCAGTTTTGCGACTAACCGTATTTAGATTGCGGAGTTAAATCTCTAAGTTGAGCTGTAGTAACTGTCGTAACATCGGCACAGTAACTGGTTTTTTTGTGGTCAGGGACCATTGATCTAAAGCGTTAACGGTGGAGATTAGGGTAGGTAGATCGCGGCGTAAATAACGTAAGCAATATTCAATCACCTCCACTGGCAATCGCATACCGCGTGACTGAGCATGGCTTAACAGTGCTAAGGCCTTTTCTTCGTCACTAAGTGGCTGCAATTGATAAGTTAAACCCCAAGCCAAGCGTGTAGCTAAATCGTCGCGCAGGCCGAGTTGTGATGGTGCGGCATTGCCAGCTACAATTAAAGTACGCGCTAGCTGATTTTCATCTAAATGCGCATTGCCATCGCGTATTTGGTTGTAGATATCAAATAATGCAATTTGTGCCGCATCATCTAGTAGCTGCACATCATCGACACAGACTATCAGACGATTAGCTACTTGGCAGGCGGAAATTAAGTGGGATTTTCCGCTACCCGCCCCACCCCATATATAAATGAAATGTTGTTCAGCATCAGTCGATTGAGTGGAGCACACGTTTTGTAATTGTTGTATAGCTTCAGCATTTGAACCGACAACAAAGTTGTCAAAGCTAGGTGAAGCAGGGGGCTGTATATCGAGCAGTAATTGTCTCATAGCGCTATTGGTATAAATTGCCATCAAAGTAGTGACGGCGGAGATGACGCAAGGCTGCTGCGATAGCTGCAGAAGCTGGAAGTGCTAGCAGTACACCAGTAAAACCAAATAGTTGGCCACCAGCTAATAATGAAAAAATGACGGCGACAGGATGCAAACCAATACGATCTCCTACTAGATTTGGCGTCAGCCACATGCTTTCTAACAGCTGACCTAAACTGAATACCACCACAATAGGGGTGAACTGGTTGAGTGTGTTAAATTCAAGTAGCCTGGAAGTAGTAGCCAGCAATATACCCAATCCTATGCCCAGATATGGCACAAAGCCGAGCGCGCCAGCGAGTATGCCTATAGGTAATGCTAGATCTAAACCAGCCAATTTAAGACCAATGGCATAAAACACGCTCATCAGTAACATTACAGTCAATTGCCCGCGTAAAAATGCTGCCAGCACGGCATCTATATCGGTGGCGATTTTTTTTGTGGAATCAAACATTTTTCGTGGCACTAGTTCGCCGATTGAAGCTAGCAATTGGTGCCAATCGCGTAAAAAGTAAAACAGCACCAAGGGCACCAACAGCACATTAAGTAGCCAAGCAATAATGGTCATTCCATGGCTACTTAGTGTGAGTAGCATGCTACCCATCAGTCCGCCGGCAGATTTCCAGTTTTCACTAAGTATGGTTTGTAGTTTTTCGGTATTAAATTCAAGCGTAATGCCAAAGTTTTGCATTAGCCATGGGTCAAGATGAAGCTTTAGGTAGGTCGTATACATCGGCAGTCGCTCTACCACCATCATCAGCTCTTTTTGTAACAAGGGCAGTACGATGAGTAGTAGTAATAACACAGCCATAATTACGACTAAGGTCATGATTAAGCTGGCATTAGTGCGTCCAAAGCGGATTTTCCCCAGTGACCAATTCTCGATACTATCAACTATTGGATTGCATATATAAGCAAGAATGGCTGCGGCTAAAAATGGTGCAAGGATAGGGCTTAACAGATAGATGAGCACTAATAGTGTGGCTACAATCAGCCATCCACTAAATTTGCTTGTAAGATTGTCTTGTTTTAGTGCCATTTAAGTTAAAATTACGAATTGAACACAGCAAATTATATTGTAGAAAGCGAGTCCGCATCTTGAATTCTGAAAATTCAGTTAAAAAACCTCCACAAAATGCTATGAGTTATCGCGATGCTGGCGTTGATATTGAGGCCGGCGATGCACTAATTGAGCAAATTAAACCATTTGCAAAACGCACTATGCGTCCAGAAGTATTGGCTGGAATTGGTGGCTTTGGCTCGCTATTTGAAATGCCGAAAAAATTCAAACAGCCTGTGCTAGTGTCTGGCACCGACGGTGTAGGCACTAAGCTGAAGTTGGCTTTTGAACTCAATAAACATGATACTGTCGGCATTGATTTGGTCGCTATGAGCGTCAATGATATTTTGGTGCAAGGCGCTGAACCTTTATTTTTCTTAGATTATTTTGCTTGCGGTAAGTTGGAAGTCGGCACTGCAGCATTAGTGATTAAGGGTATCGCCGAGGGTTGTGAGCAATCTGGTTGCGCTTTGGTTGGTGGTGAAACTGCAGAAATGCCGGGCATGTACCCTGCAGGCGAATATGACTTAGCTGGTTTTGCCGTAGGTTGTGTGGATAAAGAGCTCATTATAAACGGTACGACAATTGCTAGTGGCGATGTAGTTTTGGGCTTGGCGTCTAGCGGTGCACACTCTAATGGCTACTCACTTATTCGCAAACTGATTGCGCAATCTGGGATCGACTTTGAATCTGATTTTCATGGGCAGCCATTTAAAGATGTTGTGATGGCGCCTACTCGTATTTATGTTAAACCCTTATTAGAGCTTATCGCGGCTTTACCAGTAAAGGGTATGGCACATATTACTGGCGGTGGCATTACCGAAAACATTCCACGTGTATTGCCGGCAGGTTTGACGGCTGCTATCAAAAAGGGTAGCTGGACAATGCCACCTTTATTTACTTGGTTGCAAGCGCAGGGTAATGTGGCTGATCTTGAAATGTATAAAACATTTAACTGCGGTATCGGCATGGCAGTGATTGTGGCCAAAGAACATGCAGAAGCTGCACAAAAACTGCTACAAGATGCTGGCGAAACCGTATTTGAAATCGGTGTTATCCGCGTGCAGCAGGCAGGCGAAGCACCAACTATCGTTGCGTAAAAAAATTTAAGTTTTCGTTGTCTGATATCTCAGCGAAACTTGGCGCGTTAACGACTGATGTGTTTTTATTGAGGAGTTACCGTGACAAGTTACATTAGAATTCTGAGTTTTATCCTATGCTTATTTTCTGTTGGTGTTGCAGTAGCGCAACCAATCACGCCTAAGCTTATTCAAGCTAACTATGAGGCTACCCGCAACGGTCTCCCTTTTGCCAAAGTGTATGAGCAGTTAATTATTACAGGCAATACCTACAAAGTTGAGAGTATTACCAAGGGAATCGGCGTCTACGCCTTATTTGGAGAGCGTAAGCTCACTAGCGTTGGCACGGTCACCAGTCTAGGTTTAAAGCCAGATCATTTTGAATTACAGCAAGGCGATAATCCTAAAAAAGCACTGTTAGCAGACTTTGACTGGACTAAAAATAGCTTGCAGATGATGGTAAAAGGAGTGACTAAACAAGAGGCGTTGGCTGAAGGTATGCAAGACTTGGCTAGTTATGCCTATCAATTTATGTTTTTACCGGCGCCACTTAAAGAGGCTATTACTGTGACGCTCACCACTGGTAAAAAGCTAAACCAATATCAATATAAAATTCATGCTGAGTCTGATGTGATTGAATCCAAAGGGGTGTCATATAAAGCCTTGCATCTGCAGCAGCAGTTGGAGCCAAACAAAACGGAAAGCAAAGACTTGTGGTTAGCCACCGAGCATTATTATGTGCCAGTGCGCATTTTGATGATGGAAGATAGTGGTGCCAAAATCGAACAAACGTTAACAGAGCTCCATGTGGAGTAAGTTTAAACTTTTATGGGAGCGCTCCAATTACCGTTGGTTAGCGGTCGCACTCTTATTATCCGCACTATTACACCTTACTTTAATTGCTCGGTTTTATTTTAATTTAGACGATCTTGGGAGTGAGCCGTTGGTCATTAAGGCGGAGCTGGTTGCGCCACCAGCGAAATCTTCCCTACCTAAACCTGTTGCTAAGCCACATGCCAAGCGGAAAGTATTAGCAAAGCCTGCGCCTTCTGTTCAGCCGCGCCTTGCCCCCCAGCCTGAAGCCACTAGTTTACCCATTGATACGCCAGCAGCAAGCAGTGGATTAGAGGAGATGGCAATAATACAACCTGACGTTGAGGAAGAGGCGATTAATGCTAACGCCTATCACTACGTAGAGGCTAAGTATGATGTTCGGACTGATGTGGCTGCTAAATTTGACAGTGGCGCCGCAGGTAAAGCTGCGATGGAGTATCAATTACTGCCGGATGGCTCTCACTATCAGTTGCGCAGCGTGATTGAAGCCAGCGGTTTAGCCTCATTGTTTATACCTAATTTGCTTCAAACCAGTGATGGCTTGCTTGTTAGAAGTGGCTTACAGCCACAGCATTATTTATATCAATTTGGCAGTAAAAAGAATAAAACCTTTAGCGCCGATTTTGATTGGGCAAATCAAAAACTAAGATTGCATAGCGCCAGTGAAGAAAGGTTAGTGGACTTGCCGGAGGGCGCGCAGGACTTGCTCAGTTTTATGTATCAGTTTATGTTTGTAGCACCGCTACAGAATATGCAAATCACTGTGACCAATGGTAAGAAGCTTGGGATCTATGATTACAGCTTTGAAGGCGAAGAAATCGTGACGACCAAAATGGGGAATTTAAATACTTTCCATATTTTACGCCGCTCCGCTGAAGGTGATGATAAAACTGAATTGTGGCTGGCCTTAGATTATCAGCATGTACCTGTTAAAATACGCAAAACGGAAAAAGAAGGCAAAGTCTATGAGCTGTTAATCACCAGCTTAAAAACAGAGAAGCCAGCTACGCCAACACCATAGACCAATGCTAGTGGGCATCTAAGCGTTTAGATGCCCGACCAAACCAATAAAGAGAAATAACATGACCCCCAATTTAATTCGCCAAGCTTCAGTAATGCTTTCTAATCTACTTGAGTTTAATAGCCCAGCAGATGTGAAATTAAGTGAATTTTTTCGCAACAATCGTGATCTAGGTACCAAAGAGCGTGCTTTTGTTGCCGAAAGTGTTTACGGCGTATTGCGCCGCTTACGCTTTTTGAGCGCAGTGACCGCCAATGATGATAATGACCCTGATGATGCACGTAAGCTGGTATTGGCATGGATGTTACGTATACAAGGCATGAGTATCCGCGAAATGACGCCAATGTTAAGCGAACAGCAAATAGAGTGGGCACATACGATTAAAGCTAAATCAACCGAAAACTTGCCATTAGCGGTGCAAGCCGATGTTCGGGACTGGTTATGGGAAAAATTAGTAGCGCAATACGGTGAGGCAGAGGCATTAACTATTGCCCGTAGTATGCATGAGTCAGCTACGCTAGATCTGCGCGTCAATACCATCAAAGGAACACGCGACGAGGTGCTGGCAAAATTTGTTGCTGAGAACACGACGGGTGAATCTAACATTAGCAAAACCCCTTATTCGCCAATTGGTTTGCGTATGCCGCTACGTTTAAATATTAGCCGCCATGTGCTTTTCACGGAAGGCAAAGTTGAAGTGCAAGATGAAGGCAGTCAGATTTTGGCGCATTTGGTTGCGGCCAAACGCGGCATGATGGTGGCAGACTTTTGTGCGGGTGCTGGTGGTAAAACTTTAGCCATAGGTGCGTTGATGCGTAACACGGGACGTCTCTATGCATTTGATGTGTCAGAGAAGCGTTTACACAGCTTAGGCCAGCGCTTAAAACGCTCAGGTTTAAGCAACCTCAATGCACAAAGCATCAGCAGTGAAAATGACCCTAAATTAAAACGCCTTAATGCTAAATTTGATCGCGTGTTAGTCGATGCACCGTGTACTGGCTTAGGGACTTTGCGCCGTAATCCAGATCTTAAATGGCGCCAAACGCCACAAGATTTATTAGAATTAACTGAAAAACAGGCACGAATTTTAGCGCGCGCTGCTAAATTTACTAAGCCAGGTGGCCGTTTAATTTACTCTACTTGTAGCTTATTAAGCGATGAGAATGAGCAGATTGCAGAAGGATTCTTGGCTATCCATCCTGATTTTAAATTACTCAATGCCAGCGAGATATTGAGCCAGCAGCAAATTAATCTGGATACTGGTAAATACCTAAAACTATTGCCACATATTCATCATACCGATGGATTCTTTGCCGCAGTATTTGAGAAAATAGATCCTTCAGCAGCCCCAGTTAAGCTGTCCAAGGCTAAAGCAGTAGTTGATGCGGAGGTTGAAGTTGAGGTTTCAGAAAAACCTAAAACCAAAAAAGCACCAGTGACAAAGAAAGCAAGTGCTTCTAAAACTGAAGTTTCGGAAAGCAAGCCTATAAAAGCTAAAGCTAAAGCTTTAGCTAAGCCTAAAGCACTCGCCAAGGTAGTGAAGGAAAAAGTTCTGAAAGAGGTTCCAGCTAAAGTGGTCAAAGTTAAAGAACCGACAGTGAAAGCTACTGCAGTTAAAAAAGTCTCAGAACCAAAAGTAGTTAAAGCTGCAAAAGAGTAAGTCACTGATGAAGCTACCCAGTCTTAATAACCAAATTTTACTGGGTGCGTTATTGGGTGTTGCGATTGGGTTTTATTTCCACACGCTTAATGTTAGCAATTTAGGCGAGCATAATCAGCTGTTACAAGGTGGCCTTTATTCTGCGAGCATTGTTGGCACGCTGTTTATTGATCTCCTTAAAATGATTTTAATACCGCTGGTGTTTTGCTCCATTACTGTGGGCATTGCTAATCTGCGCCAACATCAGCAAATGCATCGCGTATGGGTTGCGACCCTTATTTTCTTTGTCAGTAGTATGGCTATTGCCATAGTGCTAGGCATGTCGGCCAGTCTGTATTTCAAACCGGGAGCTGGTTTAAGTCTCCCTATGTTTGATCATGCCATGCAAAATTTTCAGGCAAAGCAACTGCCGATGCCTGAATTTTTTGCTCAGTTCTTACATGGGCTATTTGTTAATCCGTTTGCGGCTTTAGCCCAAGGCGATGTATTAGCGGTGGTCATGTTTGCACTTATTTTAGGTGTGGCATTAGTGATGGGCGGAGATCGATATAAGCATATACTTGCCCTGCTGCAAGAAGCGCTTGATGTCACTATGTTGATTGTTGGCGGGGTAATGCGCTTAGCCCCGCTAGGGATTATGGCATTACTGATCAAATTGGTCGCTGTACAGAATATGGCCATCCTTAACACACTAGCTAAGTTTGTGGCAGTAATTGTGGGTACGTTGCTAGTGCATGGCATACTGATACTGCCACTAATTTTATATCTATTTACTGGCAGAACGCCTTTATGGTTTTGGCGCGGTGCACGTGAGGCCTTAGTCACTGCTTTTGCTACTAGTTCAAGCTCGGCTACACTGCCTGTAACCCTTCGCTGCACAACCCAGCATTTACATGTAAAGCCTGAGATCGCTGGTTTTGTGATTCCGCTAGGAGCTACGGTGAATATGGATGGCACCGCTTTATATGAAGCTGCCGCTGCATTATTCATTGCTAATTTAGCGGGTATAGAACTTAATTTCACGCAACAGCTAATCGTATTTTTTACCGCCATGATGGGTGCCATAGGTGCACCAGGAATTCCTAGCGCTGGCATGGTTACCATGGTAATGGTATTGCAGTCTGTGGGCCTGCCCGCAGAGGCAATTGCGATTTTACTGCCGATTGATCGACTGTTAGATACCCTGCGCACCACGGTAAATGTGCAGGGCGATATGGTGGGCAGTTTAGTGGTACAGAAGATAGTTAATCGCTAAATGTGGCTTAGTCGTCATTACAGAAACTATTTTTTAGCCACTAGGCCAGCATTTCTATCCATTAGTATCGTTGCTTGTTTTATAGGTTTTGCTATTGCCGCCAAAACCACCCAGATACAATGGGGCGTTAATAGCTTTTGTTTATTACTAGTGTTACTAGTCCATGCGGCGGCAAACCTGAGTAACGACTACTTCGACTCTCTTAATGGCAGTGATGCACAAAATACTCAGTGCGTTTCCCCATTTACTGGTGGTAGCCGCTTTATTCAGAATAATCTTTTTACTGAAACGCAGATTAAGCAACTGAGTTTAGGCCTTTATCTTACAACTATCTTTGGTGGGATAATGTTGAGCTGGATGACTAGTTGGCATTTGATTTGGGTAGGTCTTTGCGGTTTAATTTTAGGCTGGTTTTACTCAGCACCGCCGCTTAAATTAATGTGCCGTGGACTTTGGGGTGAGATAGCCATAGTTTGCGCTTGGACTCTCGTTGTGATTGGTTCAACAATGATCTCGACGAAGGAACTAAACGCCACTAGTTTGATTCTCGGTTTAGCGTATGGTTTGATTGTAGCAAATATACTATTCGTCAATCAAATCCCCGATATTGAGGCTGACCAACGTGCAGGTAAATTGACTTTAGCGGTGAAAACCCCCAAGCAATATCTATGGTTGTGGACGTTGATCTTAAGTGGGGTGGCCTATGGCCTGTTGCTTGTGTTCGTTGGCCTAGGTTCGTTGCCAAAGGTATACTTGCTTCCCTTGCTCTGTTGGCCAATGAGCATCGTTACTGCTTACGAAATAACCGTTGATGATCACCAGTCTAAGGTTGCCAGTATTAAGCAAACCATATTAGCTTCGCATTTGTTCGGCTTGTTACTGCTAGTGAGCACTGTGATCGCCTAGCCGCCCATCTCATTTTGTAGAACGATAGCGTTTTACCTTGACCCCAGTATATGCAAAGCAGTTGAGAAATCTCGCTTCTATAGGAAGCAAAGAATGGGCAGTCAGCTCACTAGGGCTTAGATTCAATTGCCCCCCAATCAAAATATGGACCAGGGTCTGTTTTGCGTTCTGGAGCAATATCCGAATGTCCTACAATGGCTTGTATCGGATAACATTGCTTTAGGCTTGCTATCAGAAGCTTAAGTGTGTGATATTGTGCTGATTCAAACGCATCAAAGTCTGAGCCTTCGAGCTCTATTCCGACTGAAAAATCATTGCAACGTTCTCGCCCCTTCCAGTTGGATATGCCAGCATGCCAGGCGCGATCGAGGCATGATACAAACTGCAGAAGTTCGCCATGACGCCGAATCAAGAAATGTGAGGATACCTTTTGAGTGTAAATTTCCGCATAATAGGGATGCTCATTTGGATTTAATTGATTGCTAAATAATTCCACGACGCCGTTGCCGCCATATTGCCCAGGTGGCAGGCTGATATTGTGGATTACAATTAAACAGATGGTTGAGGGGCAACCCGGTGCGGGTCTAGCGTCATAATTAGGAGATGCTAAGAACTCTGCGTTAAGCGCCAAGCCGCTAGCATTAATAGCATAAGGTTTCATAGGTACTAATTTTATGCGAAATTTCACTTATAAATTGCAGTATTCCGATAAAATCTAGGCATTAACAAATATTTAATCTGTTTACCTAATTTTAAGGAAAAGCCTACATGGTGTTTTTTCAATTGTTTCTGATGCTGATTGTGATTTTAATTGCGGCTGAAGTTTTTACCAATGCGCTGGAGCACTTAGGTGAGAAGCTTGGAATTTCTGAAGGGGTTACCGGATCTTTATTTGCCGCTGTGGGTACGGCCTTACCTGAGACTATGGTGCCTTTGTTGGCCTTGCTTGCGGGTACCAAAAATGCTTCTACCAATGAGGAAATTGGCGTAGGTTCTATATTGGGTGCGCCATTAATGTTGGCTACATTATCCATCTCGCTAATGGCTATCTCAGTATGGAGACAGCGCGGCATTCAAGGTCACTTACGTCCAGAACGCACCGGATTAACTCGCGACCTTAATTTCTTTATAGTTGCATTTTCTTTTGCTGCCATTGCCATGTATGTGCCGCATACCTTGGCCGTTGTGCGTTATGGCATCAGTGCTGCAATGGTAATGACTTATTTTGTGTACGTACTAATGACGCTAAATGCTTCTAAGGCACTGGTGGCAGATGGGCATGCCACGGAAGCTGGCAGTGATATGTTTTTATGCAGAATAGGTTTGCCAAATAATACGGTCGTGATTTTGTTGCAACTGATCTTAGGCGTAGCCCTGCTGATTGCTGGCGCTAAGGGTTTTATCAATGGAGTAGAGGCCGCTGCACACATTATTGGCATTTCGGCTTTATTGTTATCTTTGTTGATTATTCCGATTGCGACCGAATTGCCAGAAAAAGTGAACAGTATTTTATGGATACGTAAAGGCAAAGACACGTTAGCTTTTGGCAATATTACTGGTGCTATGGTATTTC
>CAILXF010000039.1 GCA_903838125.1 uncultured Pseudomonadota bacterium
CAAGTTTTAAAGCCGCAATGGATGATGATTTTAATACACCGTTAGCATTCGCCGTATTGTTTGATTTAGCCAGTGAGCTAAATAAAACCAAATCTGCAGTCACAGGATCATTACTTAAAAACTTAGCATCAGTCGTTGGATTACTACAACGAGATCCAGACACTTTCTTACAAGGTGAGCTTGAGCAAGTTTGTCAGTCATTGGATGTGGATGCTTTGATTGTTCAACGCAACCTTGCCAAGCAATCCAAAAATTTTACCGAAGCCGATAGCATACGCAAAACCTTGGCTGAAGCCGGTATCGTATTGGAAGACTCCCCGCAGGGAACAACATGGCGACGCGCTTAGCAACCAGCCTAATAAATTTTTGTTTATCTACCAATATTAAAGCCTGTAAAAGGAACTCGCATGCCTGTTAATTTGAATACTCCTGCATCTAGCAGCTTACTGCCCATCAACGGCGTCATGCTCGGTTTTGCCGAAGCGCATATACGAAAAGCTAATCGTAAAGATTTATTGGTGATCTTGCTTGCAGAAGGTAGTCATGTCTCTGGTGTCTTTACGCAAAACCAATTCTGTGCGGCGCCGGTATTGCTCTGTAAAACTCACTTGGCTAGCGACCTGCCGATACGTGCGCTACTTGTAAATACCGGTTGTGCAAATGCCGGTACAGGTGATGATGGTTTGTACCGTGCAAAATTAACCACAGAAGCTTTAGCTCTGGCCTTGAATATTCAGCCACAACAAGTGTTGCCATTTTCAACAGGGGTGATTCTAGAGACACTGCCAGCAGATAAGGTTATTGCTGGATTACCAGCGGCCATTGCCAACTTAAAGCAAGATAATTGGCTTAATGCAGCTGAAGCAATTATGACCACGGATATCGTGGCCAAAGGGACGTCTCGTCGCATTGTGCTGGATGGTAAGCCGGTGACCATTACTGGTATAAGTAAAGGTTCAGGCATGATTCATCCGAATATGGCGACTATGCTTGGTTATATTGCAACCGATGCTGTCATAAGCGCTACGGCCTTAGATAGTATTATCAGATTGGCTGTTAACAAGTCATTTAACTGCATTACTGTCGATGGGGACACTTCTACCAATGACAGCTTGATTATGATTGCTAGCAATCAAGCGGGAAATGTTGAAGTTACTGAAAATAGTGCAGAATTTACTGTGTTACGTGATGCCTTAACCGATGTGGCTATTGAGTTGGCGCAAGCTATCGTTCGTGATGGCGAAGGCGCTACTAAATTTATGACGGTGACTGTTGAAGGTGGTCGTGACGAGGCTGAGTGCCGAAAAGTCGCTTATGCTATTGCCCATTCACCTTTAATTAAAACTGCTTTCTTTGCCTCAGATCCTAATCTAGGACGCATTTTAGCGGCCATAGGCTACGCTGGAGTTGAACGGTTGGATATCAATGCGCTGAAGCTGTATTTGGGCGATGTATTGGTGGCCGAAAAGGGTGGCCGTGCCGTTGCGTACGAAGAGGCACAGGGCGTTGCCGTGATGCAGCAGCCAGAAATTTTAGTGCGAGTAGACTTGGCTCGCGGTAATGCGAGTTGCACAGTTTGGACCTGTGATTTTTCATATGACTACGTCAGAATCAATGCTGACTATCGCTCTTAATCTAAACCTGCATAAGCAGTTTTGGCATCATGACCGCTTGCGTAGCTTCTAGCTCCGTGACAACTTCTAATGTTGTTGAGGCTGCAGTTGGCGTCATCCAGCATAAAAATGGCTTGGTGCTATTAGCGGAACGCCCAGCGGGAAAACCTTGGGCTGGATACTGGGAGTTTCCCGGTGGTAAAGTTGAGGTAAATGAAACACCTGAGTTGGCGCTCAAAAGGGAGTTGCAAGAGGAGTTAGGAATCACAGTCACTGTTTGCTATCCGTGGCTAACCCGAACTTTTGACTACCCTGCAAAATATGACGCTAGTGGCAACTTAGAATCTCCAGCTAAAACCGTTAAGCTACATTTTTTTGTAGTGGTGGATTGGCAGGGTGAGCCGAAGGGCTTGGAACAGCAAGTCTTAAGTTGGCAAAATCCAAAAAAGATAAGCGTTCATCCTATTTTGCCAGCAAATACACCTATTTTCGGCGGTTTGGTATTAGCGCCCCTTTATGCCATTACTAATTTAAGTGAGCTGGGAGAAACGCTGTTTTTTGAATACTTAGCGCATGCCTTACAAAACGGTTTAATGATGATACAAGTGCGCGAAAAACAACTGTCAGTTGAAGATTATCAGAAGTTTGCACAACGTGTGATTACGTTGGCGCTTCCTTATCAGACTAAAGTTTTCTTGAACTCTAGCTGTGTTAATGCAGATTTAAATTTAGTATCCCAACTTAACGCGAGTGGTGTGCATTTTACTGGTGAAGATTTGATGCAGTTGCAACAGAGGCCTGCCAACATGTTATGTGGCGCTTCGTGTCATGGTGCCCAGCAGTTGGCACATGCCGCTAAGCTAGGTTTAGATTATGTGATGCTGTCACCAGTGATGGCAACACGCAGTCATGACGACGTCATGCCTTTAGGATGGGATGCGTTTACTGACCTCATTAAAGGTTATGCTTTGCCAGTATATGCGCTTGGCGGCATGCAAGTTTCGGATTTACATCATGCCAGAATGCATGGAGCTCATGGTATAGCTATGCAGCGTTCAATTTGGATCTAGGCTGAACTATTACAATGATTGATTAGTGTTGGTGCTCTGTTTCAGCGCGCACTAGAGCTTTAATATTTTGCTTGAATTCAGCCTTGTTCTTGGCTTTGAAATAAAGCACAAAATTGACTGATTCACCTACAGCTAGTGCTTTTTTCAAATCAAATAACATGAAATGAAAACCGCCAGGTTCTAGCTTATAAGGTTTTCCTGCCACTAATGGCAGGTTGTCAAGCATGCGCATTTTCATCACGCCGTTTTGCATCGACATGCTGTGAATTTCTATACTATCGCTCACATCACTTTCTACACGAAGAAGGGTGATATCTTGCATGCTAGTTAACGTCATGTAAGCGGCACCAACATCCTGACCTGGGTGACTTGGACGTACCCATGCGTCTTTTATGCTGATTGCGTTCTGAGAGGTGTTATTGTCGGAATCCAATGCATAAGCATTAGACAAGTAAGCTGAAGCAGCGGTGGACAGTATGATAAATATGAGGCGAGAGTTTCTAAGTAAATTGGCCATGTTAATTCCTAGGTGTAAGGGCTAAAAGGAAATGTGATCTAAATGCGAATGAGTTTATGGCTTAAAGCTTTCGTCTGAAAAGTCGTCGTGCATTTCATCCATCTTAATTGCTTCAGGAATAGCATATTGTTCGCTTGCCCATAGTCCTAAATCAATTAGTTTGCAACGTTCGCTACAAAAAGGTCTAAAGGCGTTAGTTGGTGAAAACTCGGATAAATTGCCACAATTAGGGCAGGCAACTAAACGCTTTGTAATGGGTGTCATGTCCGTGAGTCTTAAACGTAATTTACTGGGGATATTGCTAAACTGTAGTGCAAAACTATAGGTTACACAAAGTTAAGCTAAATTTAACATCTGTTTCGTATTTTTGTGGTTTCTGCGCACTTTCAAGGGTACTAAAGCGTATGTTAATAGCATATTTATTGGCGCTTACCTCGGGGAAGCAGGTGATGTTGTCTGCTAAGACAACACGCAACATTTGCGCTGGTTTGGCGCCAGCTAGCATCTGTTGATAAGAACCATTACTCGCTATTAAGTGAGTGGTAGCGCCACTGCCTCGCAAAATATGTAAGATAATCCCAATCGCTTTGTGCATCGGTAATATGGGTTTGAGCCATGAATCAAAATCCTGTCTGCGTCGAGTTTCACCAAGACCTAGCCAGTAATGATAAGAGGGTAAATCAAACTCACACACGCCCCCCGGAATTCCTGCCCGCTGTTTAATGCTCATTAGCCATTCATTAGATCGTAGAGTTTGGCCCAATTTAGTGGTTTCAGCACGTAAGGCCTCAGAAGTAATGTCAATGTCGGCCAATATGGTTTCTAGGGTTTTTGCTGAAATGTCTGGGTTGCCGCGAAGTGCGGTCATTGCCGTTCTTTGTCGATCAAGTTCTTGTAATAGGTCAAGTTTGAGTTCGGCTCTATCAATGACATCTAATATTTGCAATAGCGTTAGCAAGGCACAGTGGTGTTGGTATTCATTGCCTGCTTCTACGTTGTACAAAACTTTGGCGAATAAATCCTCTACGCGCAGTAATGTGCGTATGCGCTCGTTAAAGGGATAATCGTAGCTAGGCATTATTCATTACATAGTTAACCAAGAAGTACTACTTTAGTAGAAAATTTATACTTGAGAACAATTATTAAATTTATTTGCTAACTATGCAAGAGTTAATGAAATTTTTATGTATTTCAGTAATTTTTTCTTCCAAATCTGCCAGAGATCCGTTATTTTCAATAATGATATCAGCGCGACTTATTCTAGTGATTCTTGGTAGTTGTGCAGCCATCATCAACCCGACGTCGTCTGCGCTTAATTGACTGCGTGACATAGTGCGTTCCACCTGCAACTGTTCATCACAATCTATGGCTATACTCTGATCAATAAGCGACAGATAGCGGTCATTTTCGAACAGTAAAGGTACCACTAAAATTTGATAGTGAGGATTTAGTTGATCTGCATTTTTAGACAGTTGCTGTAAGGCGATATCGTATATCGCTGGGTGCACCAGTGCTTCAAGTTTTAGGCGTTCTTCTTTATGCCTAAAGATGTGCGTGCGAAGCTTAGTGCGATCTAGCTTGCCTTCAGCTGTGATAAATTCTGCACCAAAAATACGGCTAATTTCATGCAAAAAAGGGCTCTTATCAGCGGTTAAAGCACGTGAGATTTGATCAGTATCAACTACAGGTACGCCAAGCTTAGCAAATTGTTTGGCCGCTTCACTTTTACCGGAGCCTATGCCGCCAGTAAGCGCAACCACCGGGATTTGCAATAATGACATTGGAGTTTTCTAGGCTTAATTTAGGTAGAGGTTAGTGAGTTGCGAGCTAAAAAACAGCGCAGTAATGCCGCCGATTGCTAAGAATGGTCCAAATGGTATTGGGATTTCACGGCCACGCTTCATTAGTACAATTAAGCCTATGCCAACTACTGCTCCTAGCAATGAAGATAATAAAATCACAGCTGGCAATAATTGCCAGCCAAACCATGCGCCGATAGCGGCTAGCAGCTTAAAATCCCCATAGCCCATCCCTTCTTTGCCAGTCACTAATTTAAAGATCCAGTAGATACACCAGAGCACTAAGTAGCCAGCAACAGCGCCTAGGATTGCTGATTCAATATTAGTAAAGCCAGTGTTTAGATTAAATACTAATCCTAACCATAGTAATGGTAAGGTGATATCGTCAGGCAATAGTTGGGTGTCAAAATCAATAAAAGTAAGCGTAATGAGTGCAGAAGTAAAGATGACTGCGAATAAAGCACTATTGCTGTAGCCAAATTTCCAGCCAATGAATCCAAAAAGTATGCCGGTGAGTCCCTCAATCAAAGGGTAGCGAGCGCTTATTAGCCCTTTACAAGCGCGACATTTCCCTTCTAATATTAGATAGCTAAGGACCGGTATATTTTCTAAAGCAGAAATCATATGCCCGCAGTGAGGGCAAGCTGATCGGGGTTTTACGAGGCTGTATTGCTTAATGTCGGTGATAGGCTGTCCCTGAAGTTCTAGGCAGTTGTTTTCCCATTCGCGCCGCATCATTTGTGGTAGACGGTAAATTACTACATTTAAGAAGCTGCCGATCATTAGGCCAAACACAACTGATAGACTTATAAATACCGCTTTATTTTCCTGAAGCAATGTTGAGATTTTAATCAGGTCATCTATCATAAGCATCCTTGTATTTTGGGCCAGAAATAAGCCAATTGTTAATTAAACGCATCATCGCACTGATGATTGCTTGTAGCAACTGCTAGCTAGTTAAGTGGCGGTGAGTTTTGACTACAATCTTTTAATTATTTTTATATTAAACCTCTTGAAATATTGCATGTACAGCACAAACATAGCACTAACTATTGAATATGAATAATATAATGAAGCACTGTGGAACAAGGATGTAATATGACGCCAGTAACTAGTTCAAAAAATACTATAGAAATTAGCCATCCACAATGGGATGAGCCAATTATCTGCCGAGTTGAAGTTGACCTGCCGCAATGGCTGTCTCAGTTGGCTGGTGGTCGCGAGTGGGAAGTCTATGCTGAAGCAGAAGAAGAGAACTGCGTCAGTTTTGCGATGCGACAAGGCTCTAAACAATCTCCAAAGCTTGCTGAAGTTACCTTGTACCATAATGGCTACGCAATAGTTGACGTTGAAGGTAAGTCTTTATTTGACGGTTCGCTTACCGCAGGCACCAGCGATTGTGCGCACCTGACTTATTACCATGCCGACAGTGGTGAGAAGATTATGCTAAATTAGGCATTGCGGCCTATGCAGTTCAAGTAACTGCAGGCGGATTGCTGTTGTAATTAAGTCGAGTTTTAAATTTTTTATTTAAAAAGTTCGGCTAACTGAAAATTCAGCCAGGGCAAGTAGTGCGGTCTTATTAGCTGAGTCGCTAAAGTGGGCAATGGCAGCGCTAGCTAGGGCGCATTCACTTGCGGCAATGCCACGAACATGATCTAGTGCTCCAGTGCGTTCAACCGCATTAAGTACGCTAGCCAAATCTTCCAGCCCACCATGTTCAATTGCGTGCTTAATTGTTTTAGATTCTTCAGCGTTACCGTTACGCATCGCGTAAAGAAGTGGCAGGGTAGGCTTGCCTTCGCTTAAATCGTCCCCCAGATTTTTACCGATAGTTAGTGCGTTACCGCTCAAATCTAACACATCATCAATGAGTTGAAATGCCGTGCCAATATGCATGCCGTACAGGCTTAATGCCAGCTCATCTTCAGGGCGAGCCTTGCTAATAATAGCCCCTAGGCGGCTTGCCGCCTCAAATAGTTTAGCAGTTTTGAAATGAATCACTTGCAGATAGTCGGCATCGCTGATGTCCGCATTATGCACATTTAACAGTTGTAAGACTTCACCTTCGGCAATTACATTGGTGGCGTTACTTAGGACTTCCATTACTCGCATATTCTGCACTGCAACCATCATCTGGAAGGCGCGAGAGTATACAAAATCACCAACCAATACGCTGGCAGCATTGCCAAATAGTGCGTTAGCAGTATTTTGACCGCGACGCTTTTTAGATTCGTCCACCACATCATCATGCAACAAGGTAGCAGTATGGATTAACTCAACGACTGCAGCGAGCTGATGGTGCTGAGGGGTGACTTTGCCAAACAGACCCGCGGCAAGTAACACTAAGATAGGGCGCAAACGTTTGCCACCACTATTAATAATGTAATGCGCCACTTGGTTTACTAAAGCAACTTCAGAATGAAGCGACTCTTCTATAACGACATTTACTGCCTGAATATCGTTGACGATAATGGATTGGATGCTGTCAAATGGAGTAGTGCTTTGCGTCACGATAATAAACCTAAAAAAGTAGCGCTTATTTTAGCACAACCGACTTTCACCACTTAAATCTAGATGAATATGAGGTGGCAAAAGGTGCGATAATTGTAGCTTAAACAGTGCGCCATGAATTTTTGGGGGTAAGCCGAGATTATGGTTTGCTTTGCACAACAATATGCGTATAATGCGCGATTCTTCTGAAGTATGAGTTAAAGGCATAATCATGTATGCAGTAATCAAAACTGGTGGCAAACAATATCGCGTTATTCCTGGCGAAAGATTAAAAGTTGAGAAATTAGAGGTTGAAGTTGGCGGTACTGTTACGCTTGATCAAATTCTAATGGTTTCTGACGGTACAAAAACAACAATCGGCTCACCTATTATTAAAGGTGCAACTGTTAAAGCAACTGTACTTTCACATGGTCGTGGCGATAAGGTAATGATTTTTAAATTCCGTCGTCGTAAACATTATCGTAAAACACAAGGCCATCGCCAAAGTTTTACTGAAATTAAAATTGAAACAATCGCTGCTAAATAGTTGAAAAGCTAATAGTAGTTAATCAAGTTTAAGGATTAGAGAAAATGGCACACAAAAAAGCAGGTGGTAGTTCACGTAACGGGCGCGATTCACACGCACAACGATTAGGTGTTAAAGCTTTTGGCGAAACAGTAGTTACAGCAGGTAGCATTATCGTGCGTCAGCGCGGTACAAAAATGCACGCTGGTGAAAATGTAGGTATGGGTAAAGACCATACGCTGTATGCTAAAGCAGACGGCAAAGTATTTTTTGCTATTAAAGGTGCTTTAAAGCGTCATACAGTAAGCATTATTGTTGCAGCTTAAGTTAATTTGACTTTATTAAAGCCTCATCGTTTGATGGGGCTTTTTTATTTGGTAAACTCTGAATATGAAATTTATAGACGAAGCAACGATTAAGGTTTATGCGGGCGATGGTGGCAATGGTGTTGCTACGTTTCGTCGCGAAAAGTATGAGCCTATGGGTGGCCCTAGTGGCGGTGACGGTGGTCGTGGCGGTTCTATTACCATCATTGCTGATCGAAATATCAATACGCTAGTAGACTATCGCTATACTCGTACATTTAGAGCGCAGCGTGGCGAGAATGGTCGCAGTGCAGAATGCTATGGTGCTAAGGGCGATGACATGGTTTTACGTGTGCCCGTCGGGACGGTAATATCAGATAAAGCTACAGAGCAGATGTTGGTTGACCTGAGTGAGCATGGTCAAAGTGCTCAAATGGCTGCGGGCGGCAAGGGCGGCTTGGGTAATGTGCACTTTAAATCAAGCTTAAATCGTGCGCCACGCCAATGTACCAAGGGCGACCCAGGTGAGGAGTTTGAGCTTTATTTAGAGCTTAAAGTGCTGGCTGATGTAGGCTTGCTAGGTATGCCGAATGCTGGGAAATCTACATTTATCCGTTCAGTTTCTGCAGCAAAACCAAAGGTAGCAGACTATCCATTTACCACTCTTCACCCAAACTTGGGTGTAGTGCGTGTTGATACTGAGCGCAGCTTTGTGATTGCTGATATTCCTGGCATTATTGAAGGCGCAGCAGAAGGGGCTGGACTTGGTCATCAGTTCCTACGCCATCTTCAGCGAACTTCATTATTGTTGCATTTGGTAGATATTGCGCCATTTGATGAATTGGTTGATCCAGTGCATGAAGCGAAGGCAATCGTGGAGGAGCTTAGAAAGTATGATGAAGCACTCTATGAAAAACCGCGCTGGTTAGTACTTAATAAGATCGACATGCTGGCAGATTCAGAGCAGGTGGTAAAACAATTTGTTAAAGATTATGGCTGGAAAGGGCGTGTATTCGCGATTTCAGCGATTAGTGGGATAGGCTGTAAAGAGCTTACTTACGCAATCATGCAGCATATTGATGAAAACAAACAGTTGATGGAAGATTTTTTAAAGGATAGTGGCTTGATTAATGAAAGCGCCAGCGATAAGCCTTTAAAAAATAACAGCGTTGAACTTCAAGAGTCAGCAACTAAAGATCATGACAACTAACCCTGAGCAATTTAAATCACTATTACTTGAAGCAAAAGTAATTGTGGTTAAGGTGGGATCTAGCCTAGTTACCAATAACGGTAATGGTTTAGATCAAGTTGCCATCGCAGCATGGGCCGGCCAAATTGCAGCTTTAGCTCAACAAGGCAAGCAAGTTGTTTTGGTTTCCAGTGGCGCGGTTGCCGAAGGCATGCAAAGGCTCGGATGGAAAAAGCGTCCAACTGCCGTGAATGAATTGCAGGCCGCAGCAGCGGTGGGGCAGATGGGGTTGGTGCAAATGTATGAAAGCTGCTTTAGTCAGCATCAACTGCATACTGCACAAGTGCTGCTCACACATGATGATTTGGCGGATAGAAAGCGTTATCTCAACGCACGCAGTACCTTGCGCACCTTGTTGGAATTAAAGGTCATTCCTATCATTAATGAAAATGACACGGTCGTCACCGATGAAATTCGTTTTGGCGATAATGACACATTAGCTTCGTTAGTAGCTAATCTAATCGAAGCAGATGCTTTGGTAATCTTAACTGACCAACAAGGATTATATTCTGCAGACCCACGCAAAGATGTTCATGCCAAATTTATACAGCACGCTATCGCCGGTGATGTTGCATTAGAGCAAATGGCGGGAGGTGCTGGTAGCGATGTAGGTACCGGAGGTATGTTGACCAAGATACTCGCTGCTAAACGCGCTGCGCGTAGTGGTGCGCACACGGTGATTGCATCAGGCCGTGAAGCTGATGTCCTCATACGCTTGGCTTCAGGCGAGGTGATTGGCACCCATTTAAAAACCACTGAAATGAAAACAACAGCGCGCAAGCAATGGTTAGCTGATCATTTGCAGTTGCGTGGTCGCTTGACGTTGGATGCGGGCGCTGTGAAGGTTATTAAAGAAGACGGGAAAAGTTTATTGCCTATAGGGGTTACTGCTATAGATGGTGTATTTGAGCGTGGTGAAGTAGTGTCTTGTTGTGATGCTGCTGGTGTGGAAATTGCACGTGGTCTAGTCAATTACTCTGCGGCTGAGGCATTGCGTATTATGCGTAAGCCCAGTACGGAGATTGAAAAGATATTAGGCTATGTAGAAGCGTCAGAGCTGATACATAGAGATAATTTAATTTTATTGTAGTTTTTACTTTTAAAGAAAAATACAAGGAATGTTGATGCAAAAACAACCATTAGTAGCCATTATTATGGGGTCTGATAGCGACTGGCCAATTATGAAAGCAGCAGCACAAATGCTTGCAGACTTTGATATTGCCTATAGCGCGCAAGTGGTTTCAGCGCACCGTACGCCAGACTTAATGTTTAGTTTTGCTGAGTCGGCTGCGAGCAAGGGTTACCAAGTAATTATTGCTGGTGCTGGTGGTGCTGCACATCTACCGGGTATGGTCGCTGCTAAAACCACGCTGCCAGTTTTGGGTGTGCCCGTTCCTTCAAAGCATCTACAAGGTCAGGACTCTTTGCTATCTATCGTACAAATGCCTAAAGGTATTCCCGTTGCGACCTTTGCGATTGGTGAGGCGGGTGCTGCAAATGCGGGATTGTTTGCCGCTTCCATATTGGCTAATCATGACGCAGGATTAGCGCAAAAATTAGCCGAATTTAGAGCTAATCAAGCCGATAAAGTGCAGTTAATGGTATTGGGTGATCTGCCTCAATAGTTCTAAGTTCATCATTCAATTAATCACAATAGTAGTTCATATATGAGCCATTCACGCCTAGACCAAAACATCGTTCAACAATCTGTTATTTTGCCACCTGCCATGTTAGGCATGCTCGGTGGTGGTCAGCTCGGCAGATTTTTTGTGATTGCTGCCCATGAAATGGGCTATAAGGTGACGGTGTTGGATCCTGATGCCAATAGCCCTGCTGGTAAAATCGCAGATGTGCACATATGCGCAGCTTTTGATAATCAAATAGCATTGCTGGAATTAGCCAGTACTTGTGCTGCTATCACTACTGAATTTGAGAATGTGCCTGCAGATTCATTATCACTGTTAGCGCAAACTAAACCAGTGCGCCCTAGCGCCTATAGCGTTGCTATAGCGCAGCATAGGGTGAGTGAAAAGAACTTTCTTAAACATGCTGGT
Organism: uncultured Pseudomonadota bacterium; assembly: GCA_903838125.1. Lineage (GTDB taxonomy): Bacteria > Pseudomonadota > Gammaproteobacteria > Burkholderiales > Methylophilaceae > Methylotenera. The sequence continues at coordinate 11,627 of CAILXF010000039.1, forward strand.
TTGCCGCTAGCGCCCTATGCTGTGATTGCTGATGTCGATGACTTACCTGCGGATGACAGTGATATTTACCCTGCGATTTTAAAAGTGGCGCGCTTTGGCTACGATGGTAAAGGCCAAGCTCGCGTTAAAAACCAACATGAAGCGCAAGTTGCTTTTGCTCAGTTTGAGCGTGAAGAGTGCGTGTTAGAAAAAATGATGAAGCTAGATTACGAGGTTTCAGTTGTGCTTGCGCGCGATGTGCAAGGCGATGTAGCTGCTTTTCCTACCTCTGAAAATAGCCATTTAAATGGCATACTTGACGTTTCAATTGTTCCTGCCCGTGGAAGCAATGCTATCAGTCACCAAGCACAAAAGCTTGCTATTATGGTTGCAGAGAAACTGGACTACACTGGGGTGCTAGGCGTGGAGTTTTTTGTTTGTAATGGTGAGTTGTTGGTCAATGAAATGGCGCCACGTCCTCACAATTCTGGACATTTTACCCTAGATGCCTGTGTAACTAATCAGTTTGAACAGCAAGTGCGTGTGCTAACTGGCTTGCCTTTGGGAAGCGCCAAGCAACATAGCCCAGCAGTCATGGTTAACTTGCTAGGCGATATTTGGCCAGAGGATGCAGGTGTGCGAGTCGAGCCTGATTGGCAGCATGCATTTTCTAACCCACAACTTAAGATGCATCTATATAGCAAACAAGCTGCACGCGCTGGCCGTAAAATGGGGCATTTCACAGTAATCAATGCCAGTCGTGACGACGCGATTAAGCAGGCCATGCAAGTGCGAGCAGATTTGCATATAGGGGAGTAAGCCCTTGCCATTAAGTTCGATGCACAAGTTATAAATAATAAAAAAGCCGAACATTGTTCGGCTTTTTTAATGAATAAGATTTATTTAAATCTTATGCCATCGCTTTAATCGCAGCATTTAAGCGGCTTTTATGACGTGACGCTTTATTTTTATGAATGATTTGCTTGTCCGCAATGCGGTCAATCACGCTTACATTCTCGCTGTAAGCAGCAGCAGCAGCAGTTTTGTCGCCAGCTTCTACAGCTTTAATAATTTTTTTAATCGCTGTACGCAAAGTAGAGCGCAAACTTGCATTGTGCGCGCGTTGCTTAACTGCTTGACGAGCACGTTTTCTTGCTTGTGCGGTATTTGCCATCTGATTTTCCTAAAAGCTATTCAAAATACGAAGCCGATCATAATATCGATAATGTAAAAACATTGCAAGTTAAAATCATGTAAATATCCTGTGCAATTGCTACGTGATGGCAGCTGGCATGATAAAATCGTCGAATACATGGTTAATTCACTTTTCCCCAGCTAAATTTCACATTGAATCTCCCCTCTTATTAAACATGAATTTACTTAAAGCACTGGCTAAAGTTGGCAGTATGACATTTATGTCGCGCATACTCGGGTTTGTGCGCGATACACTTATTGCGCGTGTATTTGGTGCGGGTATGGTTAGTGATGCTTTTATTGTCGCATTTAAGATTCCTAATCTTCTGCGGCGTGTTTCTGCCGAAGGTGCTTTTAGCCAAGCCTTCGTTCCAATTCTTGCTGAATATAAAAGCCAGCGTAATTTTGAGGATACGCACAGTCTAATTAACCGCGTGGCTACTTGGCTGGGATTAATTTTAGTCGGCGTGACTTTACTCGGTATGCTCGCTGCACCTTTCATTGTGGCCCTAATTGCGCCAGGATTTCAGGCGAATCCAGAAAAAATGCAATTGACGGCTGAGTTGCTACGCATCACCTTCCCTTATATTTTCTTTATTTCATTAGTGTCTATGGCTGGTGGCGTACTCAATACGTACAATCGGTTTGGTATCCCAGCTTTTACACCAGTTTGGCTTAATCTTTCTATGATCGTTGCTGTCTTGTTTTTTGCTGATCATTTTGCCGAGCCAATTAAAGTGTTAGCGTGGGCTGTATTTGTAGGCGGGTTTTTACAGCTTTTGTTTCAAATTCCATTTTTAAAGGAAATTGGATTATTACCAAAATTTGATTTTCATCGTAAAGATGATGGCGTATGGCGCATCTTAAAATTGATGGGGCCTGCTGTTTTAGGGGTTTCGGTTGCGCAAATTTCTCTGATTATTAATACTATCTTCGCTTCATTTTTAATTACGGGTAGCGTTAGTTGGCTGTATTACGCTGACCGTTTAATGGAGTTCCCCACTGGCGTATTAGGGGTGGCTTTAGGCACGATATTGTTGCCTAGCTTATCTAAGGCCTACGCTAGTCAAGATACGCAAGAGTATTCGCAGTTGTTGGACTGGGGTTTGCGTTTAACCTTTATTTTAGCAGCGCCAGCAGCAGTCGCATTGGCGGTATTAGCAGCGCCATTGGTAATTACGTTGTTTCATTACGGCAAATTTACCGGGCACGATGCATTAATGACTGAACAAGCGCTGATTGCTTATAGCTTTGGTTTGCTTGGATTGATTCTAGTTAAAATTTTGGCACCAGGATTTTACGCACGGCAGAATATTAAAACACCCGTCAAAATTGGTGTGTTTACCTTAGTGGCTACCCAGTTGATGAACGTATTATTTGTATTTGTTCTTCATTTGCAGCACGCAGGCTTGGCTCTTGCTATAGGATTGGGCGCTTGTCTTAATGCATCTTTGCTCTATTACCATCTGCGTAAGGCCAGTATATTTCACCCGCAACCAGGCTGGTTTCTGTTCTTATGCAAGTTAGCCATCGCTTTAATTGTCATGGGGTTGGTACTTTATTTTGCGATGGGTAATAACGATTCTTGGTTGGGATTTAGACTAGTCCAGCGTCTGATGTACATCAGTGGATTAGTAGCTTTAGGCGGAATTAGTTATTTTTCCACTTTGATGTTGTTAGGATTTAGGCCTCGTGATTACATTCGTAGGGTAATTCACTAATGCAGATTTTTAGGCATATTCCTGCCACCTTGCAATCTCCTTGTGCGTTAGCCATTGGTAATTTTGATGGCTTGCACTTAGGGCATCAGGCTTTATTAAATAAGTTAATTCAAGTGGCGCAGACGCAACATTTAATCTCTGCTGTGATCACCTTTGAACCACATCCACGAGAATTTTTCACACCAGAAAGTGCGCCAACACGACTTTGCTCACTACGTGAAAAGTTAGAACATTTTTCTGCGGCTGGTGTTGAGCGTGTTTATGTGTGCCGTTTTAACCAAAGCTTTGCTAAGGTGACTGCAGGCGAGTTTATGCAAAATATATTGCGACATGCCCTTAATACGCAAGCTGTTTTAGTAGGTGAAGATTTTAGATTTGGTGCGAAGCGTGCAGGATCAATACAAGACTTTGTCCAGTCCGGATTTAACTTAATATCCTTGCCACAAGTGGATTCTCCTCAAGGCGATAATGAAGCCACTCGGGTTTCAAGTACGCGAGTACGTATGGCGCTAGCGGCGGGGGACTTGCAGCAGGCGTCAAGCCTATTAGGCCGACCTTACAGCATGAGTGGTAAAGTCGTGCATGGAGCTAAGCGTGGACGTGAGTTAGGTTATCCTACGGCAAATGTACATATGCGCCATGAGAGGCCTGCACTTAGCGGAGTCTATGCGGTAAAATTAGACGGCTTGCCTAGCGTCGCCAACTTAGGCATTCGACCAACCATTGTTGGCGTACCCAAGTTGCTATTAGAAGTACATGTGTTGGATTTTTCTGCCGACTTATATGGTCAGCATGTGCAAGTAGAGTTTTTGCATAAAATACGTGATGAAATGAAGTTTGATAGCTTAGACGCTTTAAAGACCCAAATCGCAAAAGATGCTGCAGTGGCAAGAAGCTTTTTTGCTGCAAGTTGAATAAATAAACCTTGAAATAATGAATGCGGGATAGCGCCATCAATCGCTACTCTGCAGTATGTGTTGGATAAAGAGATGACTGAAGAAAATAATAAAGCCCAATATAAACTCAATTTGCCGGAGACCAGCTTTCCAATGCGCGGCGATCTAGCCAAACGCGAGCCAGCTTGGTTGCAACAATGGCAGGACAAAAAACTATATGCGCGTATTCGTAAGTTACGCCAAGGCGCTAAAAAATTCATCTTACATGACGGGCCACCCTATGCTAATGGGGACATTCATATTGGCCATGCAGTTAATAAAATCTTAAAAGATATTATTGTTAAATCTAAAACCATGAGTGGTTTTGATGCCCCCTATGTGCCGGGCTGGGATTGTCATGGCTTGCCGATTGAGCTGATGGTAGAAAAAATCCACGGAAAGAATATAGACCCAGCTTTGTTTCGTCAGCTTTGCCGTGATTATGCTGCGGAGCAAGTGGCGCGCCAGAAAAAGGATTTTATTCGTTTGGGTGTGCTAGGCGACTGGGAAAATCCTTACCTAACAATGGATTTTAAAACCGAAGCCGATATTATGCGGGCTTTAGGTGAGATTTATAAAAATGGCTATCTGTATCAAGGCAGTAAACCTGTGCATTGGTGCGTTGATTGCGCTTCTGCGCTGGCTGAGGCGGAAGTTGAATATGAAGATAAAAACTCTCCAGCTATTGATGTAGGTTTTAAAGTAGCCGATAGCGCAGCCCTAAGCGCAGCGTTTAACATTACCGTTAACACGGACGCATATGCTGTGATTTGGACGACCACACCATGGACGTTACCTGCCAATCAAGCGGTGTCTGTGCATCCGGAATTTAGCTACGATTTAATCGAAACCAGTAAAGGTTTATTGATTCTGTCGCATGAACTGGCCGCAGCAACGCTGACACGCTATGGCGAAACAGCGACTAAAACTTTAGCTAGTTGCAAGGGCGCCGCACTTGAGTATCTACAATTACAACATCCGTTTGAATCTAGACAGGTGCCCATTATTTGTGGTGACCATGTCACAGCTGAGGCGGGTACTGGCTTGGTTCATACTGCTCCAGCCCATGGTTTAGATGACTATGCAGTTGGCATGCGCTATCACTTACCGGTGGATTGCCCAGTTGGCGATGATGGTAAATTCTATAGTCGTGTTGCTTTATTTGCAGGCATGAGTATCTGGGATGCTAACAAGGTGGTCATTGAAACCTTGGCTACCAGCGGCAACTTAATGGCTTCAGTGCGCCTTAATCATAGCTATCCGCACTGTTGGCGCCATAAGACGCCAGTGATTTTTCGCGCCACGCATCAGTGGTTCGTTGGTATGAACACTGTGGGCATATCTGGGAATACACTGCGTGACTATGCCAATACTGCGGTCGATAAAACCGAGTTTTTCCCAACTTGGGGCCGTGCACGACTAGAAGCGATGATCAAGAACCGACCAGACTGGTGTGTTTCACGTCAGCGAAACTGGGGCGTGCCTATGCCATTTTTTGTGCATAAAGAAACCGGTGAACCACATCCACAAACAATGGAATTGTTAGAAAAAGCAGCTCTGCTAGTAGAGCAATCTGGGGTTGAAGCTTGGTTTAGCTTAGATGGCGCTGCTTATTTGGCAGTGCATGCTCCAGCGAATATGGCTGACTATAAAAAAGTAACCTACACGCTAGATGTCTGGTTTGACTCCGGTGCTACCCATGCTGCCGTATTGAAGCGCCGTCCTGAATTGCAGTTTCCTGCAGATTTATATTTAGAGGGTTCAGATCAGCATCGCGGCTGGTTCCAATCATCACTATTGACTGGCTGTGCTATCGATGGCCGTGCTCCTTATGAAGCACTGCTGACACATGGTTTTGTAGTGGATGGCTCGGGCCATAAAATGAGTAAGTCAAAGGGTAATGTAGTTGCTCCGCAAAAGGTGATGGATACCTACGGTGCTGATATTTTACGTTTATGGACCGCTTCTACCGACTATTCTGGGGAGCTGACGATTTCTGATGAAATTTTAAAACGCGTTGCTGAAAGCTATCGTCGTATCCGTAACACCATGAAATTTTTATTGGCTAACTTAGCGGACTTTGATGCAAGCCAAGATTTATTACCGGTGCATAAGTGTTTGGAAATTGACCAGTACGCGCTGTACCTAACGGAGCAGTTGCAAACAGAAGTCTTGGCTGATTACGATAGATATGAGTTTCATTCTGCGGTTCAAAAGTTTGTTAGTTTCTGCTCAGAAGATTTAGGCGGTTTCTACTTAGATATTCTGAAAGACAGGTTATATACAGCAGGTGAAGGCTCCCATGAGCGCCGTGCTGCTCAAAGTACTTTGCATCATATTACGCATACTATGATGCGATTAATGGCGCCAATTTTAAGCTTTACTGCTAATGAAATTTGGCAAACACTAGGCTTGGATGCAGAAAGCACTGTATTTGAAGATGTTTGGTATGCAGTACCCGCACACGGCCTAAGTGCAGAGCGTATTCAAGCGTGGAAAACTATTATCACTGCCCGCGGTGAGGCGGCTAAAGAAATTGAGGTATTGCGTGCACAAGGTTTGGTGGGATCTTCATTGCAGGCCGAACTTGAATTTAATGTGCCTACAGAAACCTTTGATGCACTAAATAGCCTAGATGATGATTTACGTTTTGTGATGATTACTTCCAGCGCAAAGGTTTATAAGTTGGCAACTGGCGGAGTGACAAAAATTGCTGTGATAGCTAGTGCCCATAGCAAATGTGAGCGTTGTTGGCATTACCGTGCAGATGTAGGCGCAGATGTAGCACATCCAACCATTTGCACGCGCTGTGTCAGCAATTTGTTTGCTACGGGTGAGGCACGTCATTTTGCGTAATTGGCTAGTCATCAGTGCCATCGTGGTGGCGTTAGATCTTTATAGCAAACACCTCATACAAGGAATGTTTGCATATGGAGACCACCTTACCGTGAATAGCTTCTTTGATTTGGTGCGTTATCACAACACAGGTGCTGCCTTTAGCTTCTTAGCTGATGCCGGCGGTTGGCAAAAGTTGTTTTTTAGCGTTGTTTCTAGCATAGCGATTACGGTAATTATTTATCTACTTAATAAACACGCAAAGCAGAAACTTTTCTGCATCGGTTTAGCCTTAGTATTGGGTGGCGCGATTGGTAATTTGTATGACCGCTTGACGCTGGGCTATGTGGTTGATTTTTTATATTTCCACTATGAAAATTTCTACTGGCCAGCATTTAATGTAGCGGACAGCGCTATTTGTGTTGGTGTGGCGCTATTATTTTTAGATGGCTTTAAAAAGCCGCAGGATGTAGATTCCACAAGCTAGCACGCCGCTCGTAGCGATAGGGAGTAAGAGATGCCAGCTAATAGCAGCCAAAATTGCGCTCGCCAAACGTGGCGCCAAACCTAGTCTAGCTAATGCCAACCAGCGAGTTCCGGCTGGCCAAACAGAAGTTAATAACTTTCCGATTTTAGATTTAGGCATCGTGCCTGAGATTGACACCGTAAATTGGCAGCTACGCATTTATGGCTTGGTGGAGCATGAGCTCAATTTTGATTGGGCCGCCTTTCAGCAACTGCCCCAAGTGAGCAATATATCTGATTTTCATTGAGTAACGCGCTGGAGTCAGTTAGACATGGATTGGAGCGGTGTATCAGGCCAGCACTTATTAATGCTTGCTGCGCCATTAGAAAGTGCCAAATACGTCACCCTTCATTGATTTGATGGCTACACTACCAATATTGAACTTAATGCTTTGTTGGATGACGATGTAATAGTTGCACATTCAGTATTAGGAAAACCGCTCACTCGCGAACATGGTGGACCAGTGCGTATGGTGATTCCTAATCGCTATGCTTGGAAAGGTGCGAAATGGCTGAAAAGCATAGAGCTACATGCGGAAGATCGACTAGGATTTTGGGAAGTTCGTGGTTATCACAACTATGCTGACCCTTGGCTAAAGCAGCGATTTTCTGATCATTAATTGTGACTAAGTGAAAAACTATTTCTCAATTTCATCTGTTAAAATTCACTTAAGCTTTTGATATGTGTCATTGCGCAGCGGCCCAATGCATGGAGCGCATAGCCACCCTCTAATGCTGAAACAATGCGGCCGTTGGCATGGCGCTGAGCAATATCTTTGAGTAGCTCAGTCACCCATAGATAATCCTTTTCTCTTAATGCCAGACCGCCCATATCGTCTTCCCAATGCGCATCAAAGCCTGCTGATATCAGTAGCAGTTGTGGTTGAAAACGTTCCAGTGCTGGCAACCATTTCTCAGTAATTGCTGTGCGGAATTCCTGACTGCCTGTACCAGCGGCCAGTGGGACATTGATGATATGGTCATTGCTACTGTCGGCCCCGCAATAAGGGTAATAGGGATGCCTAAAGGTTGAGCACAGCATCACGCTCGGGTCATCATGAAAAATATCTTCTGTGCCATCGCCGTGATGTACGTCAAAGTCGGCGATAGCAACCCGTTGCAAACCATAGCGCTCTATGGCGTGTGCCGCTGCTATAGCTATATTATTGAATATGCAAAAGCCTGATGCGCCAGCGCGCCCTGCATGGTGCCCAGGTGGACGGATATTGCAAAATGCATTCTGCATTTCACCTGACATTACTAAGTCTACCCCCTTGATTACAGCGCCAGCTGCATGTAAAGCTGCGCTTAAGGTGTGCGGATTCATGGCAGTGTCATCATCAATTTGCATTAAGCCAGACTGTGGTGATCGATGGAATATAGAGTCTATGTAATCACTATTATGTACGCGAACTAGTTGCTCCTTGCTGGCTTTGGGTGCCTCATAATACGAAAGAAAATCAAGTAGACCTGAAGCAATTAGCTGGTCTTTAATTGCGTGCATCCGTGCCGGACACTCTGGGTGATCCACACCCATATCGTGTTTGAGGCAGTCATCGTGAGTAATGTAGGCGGTACGCATGAGGATTACAAAACCTTACGCACTCTTTTAATGCTTTCATCGTCTGCGCTAGCTTCAATATTAAAGCCAAGACGCTTCATAAGTCGTAACATGCCAGTATTGTTATTCAGCACTTCACCTTCTATTACTTGTAAGCCTTTTGCGCGAGCTGCGTCCATTAAGGCTACCATCAGCTTGTGGCCCAATCCCTTTCCACGCATTGAGTCGGCAATCACTAGAGCAAATTCACATGTTTCGCCATCAGGGTTAATGGCGTAACGGGTGACGCCTAATTCAATTTCTTTATCATGCTCAATAGTTACAGCAATCAAGGCCATCTCTCGGCTGTAGTCAATTTGTGTAAAGCGCACTAGCATCGATTCGCTAAGCTCTTGCACGCTATTCATAAAGCGGAAGTATCGCGATTC
>CAILXF010000040.1 GCA_903838125.1 uncultured Pseudomonadota bacterium
ATTAATGGCTATGCCATGTTAGATATGAAGACACCTTCAGATAACATGCGCGCTTTATTTGAAACTATTTTAAGCCATGTTGCACCACCAGCAGGTGACAGCAACGCGCCATTGCAATTGCAAGTATCAGCTTTAGATTACTCTACCTATACCGGTCGCCTAGGCGTTGGTCGTATCACTAACGGCCGTATCAAACCAGGTCAAGCAGTTGCAGTAATGAACGAAAGCAAACAAATCGCCGTGGGTAAAATCAACCAAGTATTGGGTTTCCGTGGTTTAGAGCGTGTGCAAGTTGAGGAAGCTGAAGCAGGCGATATCGTGATTATTTCTGGTTTAGACGATATCGGTATTGGTTTTACAATATGTGATCGTGAAAATCCAGTTGGCCTGCCTCATCTAGGTGTAGATGAGCCAACATTGACAATGGACTTTATGGTGAACACTTCGCCTTTAGCCGGTACTGAAGGTAAGTTTGTTACTTCACGTCAAATTCGTGATCGTTTAACTAAAGAGTTGTTAGTTAACGTAGCTTTACGCGTTGATGAAACTGAAGATGCTGATGTATTCCGTGTTTCAGGCCGTGGCGAATTGCATTTAACTATTTTGTTAGAGAATATGCGTCGTGAAGGCTTTGAATTGGCTGTAGGTAAGCCAAAAGTTGTGTACCGTGAAATTAACGGCCAAAAATGTGAGCCATATGAAATTCTTACCGTTGATGTGGAAGATGAGCATCAAGGTGCTGCGATGGAGGAATTAGGTCGTCGTCGTGGTGAAATGCAAAACATGGAATCTGATGGTAATGGTCGTACGCGTTTGGAATACAGAATTCCAGCACGTGGCTTGATCGGTTTCCAAGGCGAGTTCTTGACGATGACACGCGGTACTGGCTTAATGGGTCACGTGTTTGATGAATACGCGCCAGTAAAAGCAGATATGCCAGGTCGTCGTAACGGCGTATTGATTTCAGCGGAGCATGGTGAGGCTGTTGCCTATGCACTATGGAAACTGCAGGATCGCGGTAAAATGTTCTCTGTACCTGGCGACAAATTGTATGAAGGTATGGTTATTGGTATACACAGTCGTGATAACGATTTGGTGGTTAACCCGATTAAAGGTAAACAACTGACTAACGTGCGTTCATCAGGTACTGATGAAGCGGTGCGTTTGATTACACCAATCGCTTTATCATTAGAGTCAGCTGTTGAATTTATTGATGATGATGAGTTGGTTGAAATTACACCAAAAACAATTCGTATCCGTAAACGCTATTTAACAGAAAATGAGCGTAAACGTTCAGGTAAATAAGATTACGCAATCTATGTAATTGATTACAAAAAACCCAGCCTAGCGCTGGGTTTTTTGTTGTCGGAAGTCGCCAGTATTAATGTGAATCATGTTCAAACAACTGCTGCTCTATTCTTATTTGCTCACTAATGTCTCTAGCAATCTGACTTACACCAACCACTTTTCCATTTTTGTCGATAATAGGGCTAACAGTAATTGAGATTGGGATAGCTCTCCCATCCTTATGTTTCCATGCCGATTTAAAGTGAGAGATTTCTTCCCCATTGGCTATGCGCTTTAAAATTAAATTTTCCGTATCCAATCTGTCTGATACCAGGAATGATTGAATGGGAGTTCCGATGATTTCTTTTGATGTAAAGCCGAATATAATTTCAGCACCTTTATTCCAATCGGTAATTATTCCATTTAAGTCTTTACCGATAATTGCATCGTTAGCGAATTTAAAAATGGATGCTATTCTATCTTCAGTCTCAGTATGGGATGAACTCATTCGCGTACTCATACAATGGATCTCATTAAACTAAGTACATCAAGCAAATTTAGCGGTAGCCTGTTGTTTTACTATCAAAGCCTGTGTCATGGCTAAAGACACCGCCTTTTCTGCCTTCTTCGCCGCCATGGTTGCATCATGCGCCGATTGCAGGGCAACCTTAGCAACAGCGTGAGCAGAAGCAAATGTATCTTTAGCTTTAAGGTACCTTGCTAATGCATCCTCTAAAGCGATTACTTTACTCTCATCACTCTTGCTTAATATTTGCGTTGCTTCGGATGTAGCTTTCTCTGCTTTAGCTGTTGCTCGCTCTGTACTCTCTGCCGCAGTTAGTGATGCATCTGTTTTTTCTTTTAACTTTTTGAGTTCCGCAAATGATGATAATTGAAGTATGGCAAGTTTCGACAAGTCTGCTTTAGAGCGGCTTAATTCAAGCCCTAGCTTCTTATTCATCAAAATAAGTTCGTCCAATGCGTCGTACATTTTATTTTCTGACATGTCGTTTTAACCTTTTTAGTTATTATTTTTGCACCATTACATTTTTAATGTATATGGTATGCATTAGCTATAAGGGCCGACACTTATCATCTATATAATATTTTGAAAATTCAGCCCTAAATTAGTCAAATGTGATTCAGGACGATGAGCAATTCTAGTTGCCCTAAATCTATTTGCAAATGTCTAGATATAGATATTGAATTCAACGTCGAAAGTGAAGTTTTTCAATGTCTGCTTCAGTGAAATTTTATTTCGTATAATTTCTAAAATATTAGAAATATGCTTATCACAGCATAAATATAATTAGTTTTAATGTGCATCAGAGACATAACGGCGTCTGAAATAAGTGAAGTGGCTTGGTCTGATTTAGAGGCTTTTGTTATTGATACCGTAGCGCTTCAATTGGGTTGAGGCGGGCTGCTTTTCTCGCGGGATAGTAGCCAAAGAAAACGCCAACACTTGCAGCAACACCAAATGCAATCAGAATGGAGTTTCCTGAGATGACCACTGCGGCTTCCGCTAGTTTATTGACCAACATAGCACCTGAGATGCCAAGCGCTAAGCCAATTAGGCAGCCGATGACCGAAATTACAATCGCCTCTAGTAAGAATTGCAGTAGGATATCCCGCTCACGAGCACCAATAGCCATGCGGATGCCGATTTCACGCGTGCGTTCTGTGACCGAGACTAACATGATATTCATAATACCAATGCCGCCTACCAGTAGCGATACTGAAGCAATTGCGCCTAGCAGTAGAGACATTGTGCGTGTAGTTTCGGCAGCGGAGTTGGCAACAGCTGTAAGATTACGCACAAAAAAGTCACTATCAGCCCCATCTCGTATTTTGTGGCGTTGATGCAGTAAGGCATTAATGTTTTGCTCTACCGTTGGCATCATTTCAGGAGTGGTGGCTTGCACGATTACTTGACGAACACTGCCAGCAAACTGATTGCCTAAAATCTTACGCTGCGCAGTTGTCAGTGGAATAACAATGGTGTCATCTTGGTCTCGGCCATCTAGGCTTTGGCCTTTACTTTTCAAGACCCCTAGAACAATAAATGGATTTTGTTTAATACGTATGGTTTTTCCGATGGGGTCTATATCACCAAAGAGATTATCGACCACAGTTTTGCCAACAAGCGCAACTCGCGTCGCGGAGCGCATATCTGAGGCAGAGAATACAAAGCCATCCTCTAACTCCCAAGAGCGGATATCTAAATAAGAGGGTGACGTTCCTGTAATGGTTGTACTCCAGTTATTGCTCCCAAACACCGCTTGACCACCTCCTGTGCTAATGGGAGCTACATTAGCTACACCATCTAACTCGCCTATTGCGTTGGCATCAAGGACGGTAAGTGTACTGCTGTTTCCACTGCCAGATCTGACGCCACCAGCGGTAAAGGATCCGGAAAGCACAATAAAAAGATTGCTACCCATGGCGTTTATAGATTGCTTTACTGACTCTTGAGCACCTTGACCTACAGCCATCATAAGTACAACAGAAGCAACGCCAATCACCATGCCTAGCATGGTTAAAAAAGTACGTAGACGGTTCGCACCCATAGCGCGCCAAGCTTCACCTAACATGGCAGAAAACATTAACTAGCCTCCGTACTTAATTGGCTATAAATTTCTTTACTTCGTTCATCTTGCACGATACGGCCATCCAAAAATCGCACTTGCCGGCTGGCGTGCGCGGCAATTTCCGTTTCATGCGTGACTAGAATAATACTAATACCATCCTGATTAAGTTCTGAAAATAACACCATAATTTCTTCGCTAGTGCTGCTATCTAGGTTGCCGGTAGGCTCGTCAGCTAGAATCAAGCGAGGATTGTTGATTAAGGCGCGTGCTATGGCGACACGTTGCTGCTGTCCGCCTGATATTTGATTGGGCATAGACTGCATATGAAGTTCTAATCCTACTTTTTTCAATAAGACTTTTGCGCGTGCTTGGCGCTCAGTCTTTTCTACACCAGCATAGACTAAGGGCAGGGCTACGTTATCAATAAGATTTACGCGTGAAAGTAGATTAAAACCTTGAAAAACAAAACCTATCGTTTGATTGCGCGTTTGGGCTAACGCATTGGCGCTAAGATTGGCCACCTGATGTCCATCGAGTGAGTACTCGCCATTGGTTGGCTGATCTAAGCAACCTAAAATATTCATAAAAGTAGATTTACCTGAACCGGAAGGACCCATGATGGCGACATAGTCGCCAATATCCATAGAGAAATTTACCTGTTTAAGCACACTAATGGTGCCAGCTACGGTGTAATAGTCTTTGTGTAGATCACGTACATCGACTAAATTTTTACTTATTTTTTTTGCTAGGCTTTGCGCCATTAAAACATCCTAAATTTCATGCTGCTGGCAGAAGGTGAACTAGTGTCATTGGCTTGGTTTTCACCGACGATAACTTGATCATTCAACTTAATATCTTTGCTAGTAAACTCAGTAAAGCGGCCATCTGAGATGCCTAAGCTAATGCGAATAGGGGTTAGTTTACCATCACGTATGACATAGACTTTCCCACTTAAAAGGTCCTCTTGCCCAGGTTTTTTCTTGCTCCCATGTTGACCATGGTTTTTAGCATCAGCACTTGACGCACTGCTAGTTTGGTTATCATCCTGTTTGGGTTTAAAGCGTAAAGCCGCATTAGGGGTGAGCATCACATTATCATGCTTGGCTACCATAATATTGACGTAAGCAGTCATGCCCGGCAGTAAGATTTTTTCTGAATTATCGACTGATATCACCACGTCGTAGGTGACCACGTTCGTAATCACGGTTGGGTTGAGTCTTAGCTGTTTTACCGTTCCTTCAAAAGTACGACTTTGAAATGCATCAACACTGAATTTAGCTTTTTGCCCCACTTTTATATTGCCGATATCGGCTTCGGCAAAGCTAGTGTCGATCTGCATTTTGGATAAATCTTGCGCAATTTTGATTAGCGTTGGTGTTTGAAAACTGGCAGCGACGGTTTGACCTACATCCACGACACGATCTACTACTACGCCTGATACTGGCGAGCGAATAATAGAGTAGCTAAGATTGGTGTTATCGCGTAGTAGTTGTCCTCGCGCAGTTTCAAGTTGCGCCCTAGCAGACTTTAATGCCTGTACGGATTGGTCTAAATCTTGTTTAGAGGCATAGTCCTGCGTAAAAAGAGTGCGCATGCGTGCTTCGTTAGCGATAGCCAGATCAACTGAGGCCTGTGCATTTCGAACATTGCCTTGTGATTGGCCAATTTGAGCATTAAATAATTCTGGTTCTAGCGTTAGTAATATTTGATTTTTTTCAACATGATCATTGAAGTCGACGAACAGTTTGTTGACACGTCCTGATACTTGGGCGCCTACGTTAATTAAGGTCACTGGATTAAGTGTGCCATTAGCAGATACTGTTTGCACCACATCCCCCTGACTGATAGGTTGAAGTCGATACATTTGTTCGGGTAAAAGTATTTTGCTTTTTTGGTAGAAGTAGACGCTAGCACCGATTAAAAATAGCAGGATTAGGAGTGGGATGCTTTTTTTAACAATGCGGCTCATGGCTGCCTTTCTTGTGTGCTTGTGTTTAAACCGGTGGTGTTGCTATTAGGTAGAGATTGAATCATCGCGTTATCCAGAGACCCTATGGATTGCGCTAGTGTGCTACGCGCAATATTCAAATTTAAATTAGCTTGAATTTTCTGTTGGCGTGCGCTGGCCAACGCGCTTTGCGCATTTAATGTATCAATGATATTGCCCACGCCAGCCTTATAACGCCCCAATGCTACCCGTGAAGATTCTTCTGCGCTACTAACAAGCACTGTGGCTGCATGTATCGATTCATTGGCGGTGCGTAAGTTTTGGTATGCAGTCCATACGTCTAGTGAAACCTGTAAACGCAACTGATCACGAACTGCGCTACGTAAATCTGCATTGGCTTCAGCGGCACGGATTCTATAGGTGGGAGCATAGCCACCAAAGATGGGAATGCTGACGGAAAGTCCTAAAGCAGAATTGTCAGCATTAGAAATACGGCTTCCATCACTGTAGCTGTTGGAAAGTGAAACAGTAAACGTAGGTTTAGATGCTGCACGTGATGCTTCTATGGCAGCTTGGGCTGCTTTTAACTGTGCTTCGCTAGCCAGTAAGTCAGGGCGGCGGTTTCGTGCTTGCTCTATCATTGCATTGATATCTTGATCAATAAAATCTAGTGGCTGCACGATTACACTAGGAACTAGTTTAAGTGTTTTGTTTGCGACTAATCCCATCACGTTGGCCAAGGTGCCGTAGGAAGTTTTGAGCGTCCCTTCAGCCGTAATGCGCGTGAGCGTGTTTTGTGCGAATAATGTCTGTGCTTGCAATTTATCAGCAGGCGTTGAAACGCCTGCGAGATAACGTGCTTGCGCAGCTTTAAAGCTCTCTTCACTCGCACGCTCAGACTCGTTGGCAGCTGACAGGGAGGCAATGTTCGCCTGGACTTGATAGAAAGCCTGAATAGCATTCAATAATATGGTTTGCACGATACTACTTTGCGTGGCGCTTGCGGCTTGCAATAACTGACGTGCGTTCTCTAGATTGGCATCTCGACTGCCAAAGTCATATAACAAGTACGAGGCCACAAGACTGTTGGTTAAATTGCCGTAAGGGTTGCTGCGCGTAGCTAATTCAGGTGTGTTTACATTGGCGTTAGTGCCAATCTTATCGTCCAATGTGGGTAAGTAGGCTGATTTTGCGATACCTAGTTGTGCTGCTTGTGCGCGGGCTGAGGCATATGCTTGTTGTGTTTGCGGGTTATTACATAACGCAGCTTCAACCACCTGACTTAAATTAAGTGATTCGTTGTAGTTAATTGCATTACACGCGGCACTTTCTAGGTAGCCATCAGGAATGGCAGGGGGTAATGCCGACTCAGTTTTAAGTGGATCGTCAGTCTTATACCAAAGACTATCTTTGGCATTTGCCACAGGGCATAACATCAAGCATGCATAAGCTATTAGTGACAGCCTACTAGAGAGGGTGAGAGTTTTTTTAGGCATAGTCTATTTTATTCTTAATCTGTTTATTTTATATCAGATTTAAGACCATGCAAGCAACTGTTAGTTTGTATCTATTTATGTCCGTACAAAATAATCATTACAATGATGATGCTGAAACGCTACATTTATAATCAGTGCTTATTTTTCACCTGCAGCTTTAGCGTCTTCATTCATTTTGCGTTTGAAGTAGTTAAAAAACCAGACTGACATCACAAGTACAAAAGCAATGACCGCCAAACTGGTCAAGCCATAGTCGGTAGAGAGTAGGTTAGTGAGTAATTTCATGACCAAGGTCCTTAAGCAATAAATAGCCATCTGCGTCATTGCAGGGCATGTTCTCAATATGAGCTTTTCTTGCACACACTGCGTTGACTTACATCAAATAAAGTTGAGGTGTTGGCATTAATGAAAAAAGGGGCGCACAACTCAACTGTGCACCCCTTTTTTAGTGACTGCGGTTGAGGACGCTTACTCTACGCCTTGGCTCAACAAATAATCTTCATAGTTACCTGTAAAATCGATTATTTTATCTGCTTTTATTTCAATAATACGGGTGGCAATTGAGCTCACAAATTCACGATCATGGCTAACAAAAAATAGTGTACCCTTGTATTTATCTAGCGCGGTATTAAGTGCCTCAATCGATTCCATGTCCATATGGTTGGTCGGTTCATCCATTAACATCACATTAGTACGCGCCAGCATCATTTTTCCGTAGAGCATGCGACCCTTTTCGCCACCAGATAAGACTTTGACAGACTTCTTGGTATCGTCGCCACCAAACAATAAGCGACCTAGCATGCTACGCACTACTTGGTCATCATCTCCAGGTTGACGGTAATGTGACATCCATTCAAATAACTCTTCACCTTGCTCGAATTCATATTCGTGATCTTGTGCAAAGTAGCCTATATTTGCCTTTTCAGCCCATTTCACTTCCCCATGCTTTGGCTGTAAATCACCTGCTAAACAACGCAGGAACGTGGTTTTTCCAATACCATTTTCGCCAATAATGGCGACTTTCTCACCCGCTTCAAACATCATGTCTACATCATTAAACAAAATATGATCGAAACCATGGCTAAGTTTTTTTAGCTCAACCGCATTGCGATAAAGCTTATCGCGATCGTCGAAGTCAAAGCGAATAAATGGATATTGGCGTGAGGAGGGTTTAAATTCTTCAATTTTAATCTTATCAATTTTCTTAGCACGACTGGTCGCTTGCTTAGCTTTAGATGCATTCGCAGAGAAGCGGCGCACAAAGTCTTGCAACTCAGCCACCATAAGTTTGGCTTTGTCATTATCTTTAGTGGCTTGGGCACGCGCTGCTGTACTGGCCTCCATATAGTCATCGTAGTTTCCAGGATACATCGCGATCTTACCGTAATCCATATCGCAGGTATGTGTACACACTTGGTTTAAAAAGTGGCGATCATGGGAAATAATAACCATGGTGCAATCGCGATTGTTAAGCACATCTTCTAGCCAGCGAATGGTATTGATGTCCAAGTTATTGGTCGGTTCATCAAGCAGTAAAATGTCTGGGTTTGAAAACAAGGCTTGTACTAATAAAACGCGTAGCTTCCATCCTGGTGCCACCGAACTCATGAGCCCTGTATGTTGCTCAATCGGTATGCCCACTCCTAATAAGAGCTCGCCTGCACGTGACTCTGCCGTATAGCCGTCATATTCAGCAAACACACCTTCAAGTTCAGCGGCTTTCATGTAATCATCTTCGGTCGCTTCTAAATTGGCGTAGATTGCATTTTTTTCTACGTTCGCCTTCCACATTTCTTCATGACCCATCATGACCACATCCAACACGCGCTGATCTTCGTAAGCAAATTGGTCTTGATGTAGAAATGACATGCGCTCATGGCTGTCGATAGAAATATTGCCAGCGCTAGGCACCAGTTCGCCTGCCAACACTTTCATGTAGGTCGATTTTCCGCAACCATTGGCTCCGATTAAACCATAACGGTTGTTGTCGCCAAATTTAATAGAAACATTTTCAAATAGAGGCTTAGCGCCAAATTGTACGGTGATATTGTTACTAATTAACACGGTTACTTCCTTAAAATTTAATGCTTTATAGTGATTAAAACTTATTCTGTATTACAACTTCATCCATCGCTAATTGGCCGCTTCTTGGTGAGGCCGGTTTTAAGGCTTTACCTACCGTAATAAACATGACCGGTGTATGGTCAGTTGGTAAGTTAATTAATTTGGCCACTGCATCAAAATCAAAGCCGTCCATCGGACAAGTGTCGTAGCCCATTTCTTTTGCGGCAAGCATAATGGTCATCGCCGCCATGCCGCACGAACGCATCACTTCGTCACGTTGCATTTGTTCGTTGCCCGTGTAAAAGTTGCCTATTGCGGGTACCAAAATATCAGATACAGCAGGTGCAGCATCTTTCCAGTAACGTTCTGGTTGTTTAGCCCATGCTTTCAAATCCGCAGTTAATACTAATAAGACTGATGCTTCTTCAACCTGTGCCTGATTCCAGCTCACTGCACGAATTTGTTGCCGTAACACTGGTTCCGTTACGACCACAAAGCGCCAATGTTGAATATTAAATGCGGTAGGTGATAGCATCGCTAATGCCATCAACTGATCAATCTCAGCGCTAGTCATTTTGTGGTGGATATCAAAACTTTTAACTGAGCGACGTGTTTCAATCGCGGTGTTGACGTTCATTACTTGGTATTTCCCTTATATGCTTGTCTTAGCGCTAGGCTAGTACTAATTAATTGCTAAAATTTCTAAATTTAAATCACCAGCTGGGCGTTTCCATACAACACTATCGCCCACTTTATGTCCTAGCATAGCCTTGGCAATCGGTGATAGCCAACTGACTTTATGCAGAGCAATATCTGCTTCATCTTCGCCCACAATGCAGTATTTATGGGGGTCGCCATGCTCATCTTCAATAGACACGGTCGCGCCAAATAAAACGGTAGCTTTGGATTGCGAAGTTGGATCAATGAGTAAGGCATTTTCCAAGCGCGCCTGTACGTAACGCAAATCACGCTCTATGGATCCTAAGCGTTGCTGTATTATTGGATTTTCTTTATTCGGAATAAGTGCAAAATGCGTTTGCTCCAGCATATTGGCTTGGCTTTGTAGCTGAGCCAAGCCCGTTGGTGTGACGTAGTTCGTTTCTGTGCTAATCGGACGTTCAGCGACATCCGTGCCCGCTAACTCTAGATCATCTTCTTTAACAAAGCCACGACTCATTGCAGTGTAGTTACTCCCACTCGATGGTAGCGGGTGGTTTCCCAGAAATGTCATATACCACACGATTGATGCCACGCACTTCATTGATAATTCTATTCGATACCTTGCCCAGTAAATCATAAGGCAGTTCTGCCCAGTGCGCAGTCATGAAATCACTGGTGACCACAGCACGTAAGGCGACCACGTAATCGTAGGTGCGACCATCGCCCATCACGCCTACAGATTTAACTGGTAAGAACACGGTAAATGCCTGTGAGGTTTTGGCATACCAACCGCTTTTATGTAGCTCTTCAATAAAGATTGCATCAGCACGGCGAAGTAAATCAGCGAATTCTTTTTTAACTTCACCTAAGATGCGGACACCCAAGCCTGGGCCTGGGAATGGATGGCGATAGACCATATCATGTGGTAAGCCTAGCGCTACACCGAGTTCGCGCACCTCGTCTTTGAATAGTTCGCGCAGTGGTTCTAATAGCTTTAGTTGCATTGTTTCTGGCAAGCCACCCACATTGTGATGGCTCTTAATGTTGTGCGCGTTCTTGGTTTTAGCGCCTGCTGATTCAATCACATCTGGGTAAATTGTACCTTGCGCTAACCACTTAGCTTGCGGCAACTTAGCTGATTCTTGCTGAAATACCTCAACAAATTCGCGGCCGATAATTTTGCGTTTAGCTTCTGGGTCAGTAACACCCACTAGGTCACCCAAAAACTTGGCGCTAGCATCCACATGGATCACTTTAACGCCTAGATTTTTAGCGAATGTTTCCATCACTTGCTCGGCTTCATTTAAGCGTAATAAGCCATTATCTACAAATACGCAGGTCAGTTGATCGCCAATGGCTTGATGAATCAGTGCTGCAGCTACAGACGAATCGACGCCACCTGATAAACCTAAAATCACTTGATCGGTACCGACTACAGAGCGAATGTGATTCACTGCAGTTTCTACGTAGTTCGGCATATTCCAGCTGAGGTCGCAATTGCAAATTTCGTGCACAAAGCGGCTTAAAATAGCCTTTCCTTGAATCGTGTGGGTGACCTCGGGGTGAAATTGCACGGCATAAAATTGGCGTGTTTCATCAGCCATAGCGGCAATTGGTGTTGATTCATTGCTGGCAATTACTTTAAATCCAACAGGTAATTCAGTCACCTTGTCGCCGTGGCTCATCCAAACATCCATCAAGCCGTGACCTTGCTCGTTCACCGTGTCTTGAATGTCTTTAAAAAGGGCTGAGTGTCCGTGGGCACGAATTTCAGCGTAACCAAACTCATGTATTGCTGAACTTTCTACCTTGCCGCCTAATTGTGATGCCATGGTTTGCATGCCATAACAAATTCCAAGTACTGGCACTCCAATTGTAAACACTGCATCTGGTGCACGTGGCGTTTCGTCTTCATACACGGAATTTGGACCACCAGATAAGATAATCCCTGCTGGGTTAAATTCACGGATAAAAGCATCGCTTACTTCCCATGTGTGGAGTTCGCAATACACATTAGCTTCGCGAACACGGCGCGCAATCAACTGCGTATATTGTGAGCCGAAGTCGAGTATTAAAATCTTTGATTGGGTAGTCATTAGCTGTTATTCGTTAGTTATTGTAGAGAGACTTAAGGGATACCTCTAATCAATCCTATAATTAGGAGCCTCTTTAGTAATCTGCACATCATGCACATGTGATTCACGCATACCCGCTGAGGTTATTTGCACAAACTCAGCTTTTTCACGCATCTCGGTAATATTTTTAGCTCCCACGTAACCCATAGAAGCACGTAAGCCACCCATTAGTTGGTGAATCACTGCTAAAACGCTACCTTTGTAAGGGACGCGGCCCTCAATACCCTCTGGCACTAACTTGTCTGGATTGCCGTTATTTTCTTGAAAGTAGCGATCACTAGAGCCTTTTTCCATCGCACCGATTGAGCCCATGCCGCGATAAGATTTATATGAACGGCCTTGGAATAACTCAACCTCACCTGGTGCTTCTTCAGTCCCGGCAAACATGCCGCCCAACATCACACTATGTGCACCCGCTGCAATGGCTTTAGAAATGTCACCTGAAAAACGAATACCACCATCGGCAATAAACGGAACGCCACTACCTGCCAAGGCTTTTTCTACATTAGAAATCGCGCTAATTTGTGGCACGCCTACACCAGCGACGATACGTGTGGTACAAATTGAACCTGGGCCAATCCCAATTTTTACGCCATCAGCACCAGCATCAACTAAAGCTAGCGCGGCAGAAGCAGTTGCAATATTGCCACCAATAACTTCAATGTGTGGGTAATTCTTTTTCACCCACGTCACGCGGTCAAGTACCCCTTGTGAGTGGCCATGTGCGGTATCAACAACAATGACGTCGACGCCAGCTTCGGCTAAAGCCGCTACACGCTCTTCAGTGCCTTCGCCCACGCCCACTGCAGCGCCCACGCGTAAGCGACCTTCACTGTCTTTACAGGCGTAAGGGTGATCTGTAGATTTTTGTATATCTTTAACTGTAATCAAACCTTTGAGTGTGTCGTAGGCGTCAATCACTAAAACGCGCTCTAGGCGATGTTGATGCAATAAGCGAATCACATCCTCTTTAGCCGCTCCTTCACGAACAGTCACCAATTTATCTCTTTGTGTCATGATGTTTTTAATCGGTTGATCTAAATTGGTTTCAAAGCGTAAGTCACGGTTGGTGACGATGCCGATGATTTTGCCATTATCGACAACAGGCAAACCTGAAATTTTGTGTAATTGTGTTAGCGCAATAACGTCACGTACCGTCATGTGGCTTTGAATTGTGATCGGATCATTTACTACGCCAGACTCAAAGCGTTTAACGCGAGCCACATGCGCAGCTTGCTTCATCGCCGTCATATTCTTATGAATAAAGCCTAGGCCACCTTCTTGTGCTAAGGCAATCGCCAGTGGCGCCTCTGTTACCGTATCCATCGCGGCAGAAAGAAGGGGGATGTTCAGTTGTATGTTGCGAGTGAGTTGTGTAGCGAGGGAAACCTCGCGTGGCAGCACGTTAGAATACGCTGGCACTAATAAAACGTCGTCGAAGGTGAGAGCTTGTTGCAATAAACGCATGCGAAAATCCTTGTACCCAAAACGAGATTATACAGATTTACGGCCAAAGGCGCGAGCGCAAATGTGAGATAAAAAATACAACTCCTTGATGCTGCCAAAGATTAGAGTCACATAATCAGCAGGATGACTATTTTACTGGCTCCATCCTCGTCTAGAATTTAATCTGCAGTAGCGGTTTCACCACCGCCTTTTTTCATCACCTTACCCTCTGCGGCCCGCTGTTTGCGCACCTCTTTTGGGTCGGCAATCAACGGACGGTAAATTTCTACGCGGTCTAAATGGCGTAACGTCGCATCCAGTTTTGATAGCTTGCCAAAGATGCCAATCTTATTCACACTCAAATCAATTTCTGGGAATTTCAATAATATGCCAGAAGCCTTAATCGCCTGCTCGGCAGTCATGCCAGCATAGAATCGCACTGGCACAATAAGTTGCTGGTGGGGTAGGGCGTAAGCTATTTCAACCAGAAACTCTTGTTCGTTATCTTGCATATAACGGGTATCTTCTTTATCCATTATTATTCCTAGATAGTCTTGTAAATAACATCAGCACGAACCACAAAGCCATCTACAAATGTATTGGCGATATGGCTAAACACTGGCGCGATAATCTTTTCTAAAAAACTATTGGTAAATTCATAGTTCAACTCAAATTCAATTTTACACGCCTGTTCGCTCAACGCTATAAAACGCCACACCCCTGCTAGATGCTTAAACGGGCCATCTTTCAGATTGATTTCCATTAGATTGGGATAAGTCTTTAGGTTTTCGGTGGTGAATTTCTGCTGCAAGCCATGATAAGCAATATGCAGGGTGGCAACGGTAGATAGCGCATCTTGTTTGATTAAATCCACTCCGCCACACCAAGGCAAGAATTGCGGGTATTTTTGCACATCGTCCACCAATGCAAACATCTGACTTGCTGAGTGTTGGATGTAAACAGTTTTATGCACTTGTGCCATATTGCCCTTTAATTTATTGACCAACGATCGCCGTTAATTTTGGCTTAAGCGCTGACTTGAAATCGTAGCCGCCAAGAATTAGAGTAAAATGTGATTTTAAGCCATTCGCCAAGAAATATTCAGCTTTATGAGCATTGCACAAAATAAAAAAGCTTTTTTTGATTACTTTATTGAAGATAAGTATGAGGCGGGTATTGTTCTTGAGGGCTGGGAAGTTAAAGCCATTCGTGATAATCGCATTAACATTAAAGAAGCCTATGTCATTATTCAGCGAGGCGAGATCTATCTGATCGGCTGCCATGTTACGCCACTAGGTGCAGCGTCTACCCATGTGCGCCCAGATGCCATTAGAACGCGTAAATTGCTGTTGCACAACGAAGAAATCATTAAGCTTATTGCCAAAGTTGAGCGTGCTGGTTATACGTTGGTCCCGCTGGATATGCATTTTTCAAAAGGTCGCGTTAAAGTACAAATTGGTTTAGCTAAAGGTAAAAAGCAGCACGATAAACGTGACACTGAAAAAGAACGTGACTGGGAGCGCGAAAAAGGGCGCATCATGCGCGCGCACAATAAATAGATTAGACGAGGTCTTGGAATAAAAGCGTATAATTCATTGTGTTGTGGAACTAAATCTTAGTTACATGACTCGTAATGAAACTGATTTAAACCAAGTTTAGGGGCTGACCAGGTTTCGACGTGGGTTACAAAGCAGTGCAGGGCATACCGAGGCTCAGATTACCTCGTAAATACAGCTGAAAAAAGTATAGTCGCAAACGACGAAACTTACTCTCTAGCAGCTTAGTTCTGCTGGACGCTACACCAACTCTCCCGTGGGTTGGATTGGGGTAACCCATACGTAGTGTCATATACACGGGATACGTGTTGTGTTGGGTTACTTAGCACTCCATTAACCTTAAGGTAACTCGTCTGCACACTGCTTGTCTGTTGGTGTGGTGCAGATCAAATTAAACAACAAGGCTAAGTATGTAGAACTGTCTGTGGAGGATTTGCGGACGGGGGTTCGATTCCCCCCAGCTCCACCATTTAAGTGTTTCAAGTAGTGTCATTAAGTATCAAAAGCCTAGTAAATTCAACGTTCTAGGCTTTTTTTACGTATATTGTAGTTGCATGGCATTTCTTGACAAACGTCGATACGTAAAACTATGACCGTGATCGAGCGCGATTGTGATCAAAATATAGTTAATGCGCATCAAAAAAAGTGACATTTTGGGTACTTAACAAGATAAAAACAAAGCCGGCTATATGCTGTTTTTTTATTGTTGATGCTAATTGAGGTGTCATTGACAATTGCGGTAGTGGATAATCGTAAATTGGTGTAACGTTAAAAATATTTTTTATTTTTGAAAATATAAATAATAACCATGAAAAATCTAATACTAGCAATGCTGCTAAGAATTATAAGCACTAGCGCTAAGGTTGAGTGGACTAAGATTATTAATGATGATGATTATTTCCAAAAATAATTACGTTTTAAATAGGGTATTGAAAAAATAATGCGGATATTTATAGTTTTTTTAGCCACAATGTTATTAACTGGATGTGAGGATATTTACGGAAATCATTATGATGGGTATCAAGCGTTACTTATTAGCTTTAATCATTTTGATGGGTATCAAGCGTTAATTATTTTCTTAATTTGTTTTGCTTACATTGAAATTAGAGATATTTTAAAAGATATTAGAAATGAAATAATTGCTTGTAGACATGTTTTATATGACATTCAAAGTAATACGACTAATCCTATAGAGGACAGTTTAAAGGATTGGGGTTATAAGCGAGAGAATCAGAAAAATAAATAATAAGGCCGACTATATGCTGTTTTTTTTATTAGCGCGGATGCATGGAATCACATACATGCATTAATTGTAAAAGGTATCAAAAGCATCATTAAAGCTACGATCAGCAATGTTTGTGGCTTTTTTGTTGCCTTTTACTGTTGCTTAACATATCTTTACATCACATTGTTTTTGATATTATGGACAAATACCTGAGGCGAGATGTATATTGTTTGGTAGTTAAATCTATATTTTTTAATTCACTCATTTTCACTATAAACTAAAAGGAAAGCCATATGTCACGCTTGCTACTTGGTTTAATAGCACTTTTCTTGAGCTTATCCGCACATGCCTTGAGCTTTTCAGATATTTCTGGGAGCGATGCGACTGGTGGCCTTAAAGATGCATTAATTCAAGCATCAGGAGCTGCGGTAGGTAAGTTGGGAGTAGCAGATGGCTTTCTTGGCAATCCAAAAGTCAAGATTCCCTTGCCTGATAGTATGAAAAAGGCAGAGAAAGCCATGCGTATGTTTGGGATGGGCAAGCAGGCAGATGAACTCGTTACTCGCATGAACCGCGCTGCCGAGTCAGCCGTGCCGGAAGCCAAGGTGCTTTTGGTCAACTCTGTTAAGCAGATGTCAGTAGATGATGCCAAGAGCATCCTGACTGGTGGAGATGATTCGGCTACTCAGTATTTTAAGAAAACCACTTCTAAGCCTTTGGCAGAAAAATTCTTCCCCATTGTACAGAAGGCAACTGAGAACGTTCAACTTGCTCAACAGTACAATAAATTTGCCGAGGCAGGGTCAAAATTCGGCTTGGTCAAAAAAGAGCAGGCCAATTTGGAACAGTACGTTACACAGAAAACTCTGGACGGACTTTATTTAATGATGGCAGATGAAGAAAAATCTATTCGCAAAAATCCCATGGGCGCAGCAAGTGACTTAGTTAAAAAAGTGTTTGGCTCATTGGGGAAATAATTTCATCGCGCGCACCTAATTTCACTCAATAAAGGAGATGCAAATGAGTATTACTTCAGAATTTAAGGAATTTGCCCTAAAGGGCAATGTAATGGATTTGGCCGTAGGTGTCATTATTGGTGCCGCCTTTGGAAAAATTGTAGACTCCTTGGTAGGCGATATCATCATGCCATTAATCAGCCGCCTGATTGGTCACTTTGACTTCACTAACCTGTTTATCAAGCTTGCCGATGGTCCTGCAGGCATTACGCAGACTTATGCTGCCCTTAAGGCAGCCGGAGTTCCGATGCTGGCCTTCGGCAATTTCCTAACTATCGTTATGAATTTCGTGATTCTGGCTTTTGTCATCTTTTTGATGGTCAAGCAAGTGAACCGAATGAAGAAGAATACTCCAGTTGCTCCGGCGGCAATTCCAGAAGATGTTCTGTTGTTGCGTGAGATTCTTGAAGCCTTGAAGAAGTAATTGATTGCCATTAAATTTTATTTATATGAGCTTAATGTGCTGATCATGGCTTACGCAATTGGATACTTACAAGCAAGATAGCTGCTTATAGGGTAAGTCTTAATTAGTTCTGCCGAAAGTGACGTCGTAAATACCATACGACGAATATCAACCCTAGACCAGCAATTATGTAATGGAATTGGTGGAAGTATGCCTTTAGTATCACCCAGTTTTCTCCAAATTTCATGCCGATATACGCTAACACAAAGCACCAAATAAGCGATCCAACGAAGGTGTAGGCAATAAACTTAGGCATATTCATGCGCGCCACACCTGCAGGAAAGGCGATAAATGTTCGTACAGCAGGCAATAGGCGGGCGATAAAGATAATAATATCGCCATGTTTGGCAAACCAGTCATCGGCCATATTTAAATCTTTGTGGGAAATTAGTACGTATTTCCCGTATTTTTCTACTAGCGGTCTACCTCCGTACATGCCAAGATAATAAGCAGGTATGGAACCAAGAACGCACCCTAAGGCACCAGCCACTGCCACTATCCAAAGCACCAATTCGCCCTTAAACACCAAGAAACCTGCGAATGGCATAATGATTTCTGACGGTAATGGAATGCAGGCGGATTCAATTGCCATCAGCAACACAATTCCAGCGTAGCCCATAGTTGAGATTACACCCATGATCCAAACTGCGATTAATGTGATTAGTTTTTCTAGCATAACTTTGTCCTAAACAAACTCTTTTAATAATACTTTTATAAAGTCTACACGATGACTGACCTCTTCTAAATTCACAGTCATTCTGAACTTGTCTGGTCCGTTCATACGGCAACGTCGGTCGCGCTGTAATAGAGCAATTAACTTGGTAGGGTCAATGTCGGCCTTAGGGTCAAATTGCAATTGGATAGCCTCACTGCTGGCATCAATTTTAACAATTCCAATCGCTTTTGCTGCAATTCTCAGTCTATGGCAAGCAATTAGTGTTTCACCTTGCTCAGGTAACAAGCCAAAGCGGTCAATCAATTCTTCTTGTAGGTTATCTAACGCTTCTTCCTCGTTACAATTGGCTAAGCGTTTATATACCACTAGGCGTTCGTGCACATCTTGGCAATAATCTTTGGTAAGCAGAGCTGGGGTGTGAAGATTAATTTCTGTTGCGACGCCAAGCGGCGCATTTAGATCCGGTTCTTTACCGGCTTTCAGTTGCTTCACCGCATGATTAAGCATGTCTGAATATAGGTGGAATCCAATCTCTTGCATTTCACCACTTTGACTATCACCGAGTAGTTCACCCGCACCGCGAATTTCTAAATCGTGCATGGCTAGGTGGAAGCCAGCACCTAAGTCTTCCATTAACTGAATCGCGTCTAAACGTTTTTGTGCTTGCACACTAATTTTACGATCTGCGTCAGTCAAGAGGTAAGCGTAGGCTTGGTGATGAGACCTACCTACGCGACCCCGTAACTGGTGCATTTGTGCTAGACCAAACATATCAGCTTTATTCAAGATGATGGTGTTGGCGGTCGGTACATCAATACCGGTTTCAATAATGGTGGTGCAGAGTAGTAAGTTATATCGTTGATTATAGAAGTCGCGCATCACATGTTCTAGCTCACGCTCACGTAACTGGCCATGAGCTACAGCGATGCGTGCGTCAGGCAATATGCGCTCTAACTTTTCACGCATGGAGTGGATGGTCGCGACTTCATTATGCAGAAAGTACACTTGGCCCCCACGCTTAAACTCGCGCATTGCCGCCTCGCGAATAATGCCTTCGGAATAATCGGTATGAAAGGTTTTAATGCTCAGACGTTTTTGTGGTGGTGTAGTGATGATAGAAAACTCACGTAATCCTTCCATCGCCATGCTGAGTGTTCGCGGAATCGGTGTGGCGGTGAGGGTCAGAATATCTACCTCAGCACGAAGTGCTTTTAACTGTTCTTTTTGACGTACGCCAAATCGATGCTCTTCATCAAGGACTACTAATCCTAAGTTTTTAAATTTCACATCTTTTTGTATCAGCCTGTGCGTGCCGATAATAATATCAATCTCGCCTGCAGCAAGGCCTCGCAAAGCCTCTGTCTGTTCTTTGCCAGTTCTAAACCGTGAGATTTCAGCAATCTTAATGGGCCAGTCGGCAAAGCGATCTTTAAAGTTATTGTAGTGTTGCTCAGCTAATAGTGTTGTTGGAACTAGGACTGCCACTTGACGCCCGCCCATGACGGCTACAAACGCTGCACGTAGCGCTACTTCGGTTTTTCCAAAACCTACATCGCCGCACACCAAACGGTCCATCGGGCGACCAGATTGCATGTCTTTAATGACATTTTCTATGGCTTCTAGTTGATCTGGTGTCTCTTCAAATGGAAAGCCTTCGCAGAATGCTTCGTAATCATGCAAGCTTAATGTAAAGGCATGGCCACGGCGCGACGCACGCTGTGCGTATAGATTCAATAATTCTGCTGCAGTATCACGGATTTGCTTGAGTGCTTTTTTCTTGGCTTTTTCCCAATGACCACTTCCAAGCCTATGCAAAGGGGCAGATTCTGGGGGCCCACCGGAGTAACGTGAGATTAAAAATAGTTGCGAAACTGGAACATACAGCTTGTCATCACCAAAATATTCTAATAGCAGAAATTCCGTTTCGCCTTCACCAAAATCAAGATTAATTAATCCTTTGTAACGTCCTACCCCATGCTGCTCATGCACCACAGGGTCATCCATGCGCAGTTCAGAAAGATCTTTAAGCATCCCCTCTGTGCTACGCATTTTTTCTTTTTCGCGTCTGCGTTGTTGGCGCACCGTGGCTGCATATAATTCAGCCTCAGTAATGACGGCAATGGCATTTTTGTCTGAGTTGCCTAGAGAAAAACCATGATGTAAAGGCGACACTCCTAGCATTACCTTGGACTTAGAGTTAACAAATTCTGCCCATGTCTCAATCAGCTCAGGTTTGATGCCGTATTCTGCAAATAATTGTGAGATGGTTTCACGACGTCCCAACCCTTCAGCAGCGATTAAAATACGACCAGAAAAGTCAGCAATAAAACTTTGTAATTTATGCAGCGGTTGTTCGGCCCGTCGTTCAATATCAAGGGCGGGTAAGCCAGTTTTGGTTTTATTGATACTCAGGGTTAGGCGCGTAAATTGGTGGGTTGCACTAAAAAAGTCTTCCGTTTTAATAAGCAGTTTTTCTGGGGTCAATAAGGGGCGCTCGGCATCGTGCGCCAGTGTTCGATAACGCGATTGCGCTTCATGCCAAAACTGCTGAGCGCTTAAGTCAAGGTCGCCATGCAGGCAGAGTAAGCTAGAAGCTGGCAGGTAATCAAGCAGGGTTGCCGTTTGTTCAAAAAATAGCGGGAGATACCATTCAATGCCCCCGGAGGCAATCCCCTTGCTTACATCTTTATAAATTTTTGCGCGCTGTGGATCACCTTCAAAGGTCTCGCGAAATTGAGATCGGAACTGCGCAACCCCGTTAGCGTCCAATGGAAATTCTCGTGCCGGTAATAATCTTATTTCTGGAACTGGGTAAAGGCTTCGCTGTGTATCAACATCAAAAGTGCGTATGGTTTCAATTTCATTGCCAAATAAATCTAAACGATAGGGCAATGCTGAACCCATCGGGAATAGATCAACCAAGCCGCCGCGCACGCTAAACTCTCCATGCCCCATCACTTGACTCACATGATGGTATCCAGCCTCTGCGCACTGCAAACGCAGTGCCTCAGTATCCAACGTTTGTCCTTTTTTGAGTAAAAAGGTATTGGCACTTAAATATGCCTTCGGGCTTAAGCGTATTAACGCAGTCGCTAAAGGTACGATAATGACATCACAATCGTTTTGGCTAATTTGATATAAGGTAGTAAGACGTTCTGAAATCAAATCTGGGTGTGGAGAAAACTGGTCGTAGGGTAGGGTTTCCCAGTCCGGCAATAAGTGCACACTTAAGCTTGGCACAAAAAAAGGTATTTCTTCGAGTAAGCGCTGGGCATCGAAAGCATTGGCCGTTAGGATAACCAACGGTGTATTCGGACTTTTTTTCTTCAGATTAAGGGCTAGTTCAGCCAGCGCTAACCCGTCTTCACCATTAGTGGCAAGCTCAACACGGCTTGATTGGCCTAATTTAGGAATTGGCAGTGATGGTTGCGTCATAGGTAAAATTTAATTGCCATGGATAAGGTGCTACAGATTTGAATTAAGGATATTAGCTTCAGATTATAAAGGCGCCAGAATTGCCAGCGTATAGCTTGCTGGAAAGATTAAGCGGTGCCGCCTACTGTCAGTGCGTCAATTTTAAGGGTAGGTTGACCTACACCTACAGGGACACTTTGGCCTTCTTTACCGCAAGTGCCAACGCCACTATCCAATGCCATATCGTTACCAATCATGGAGACGCGTTTTAACACCTCTGGGCCATTGCCAATTAAAGTTGCACCCTTGACTGGATAGGTAATTTCTCCATCCTCAATCATATAGGCCTCTGCAGCACTAAATACAAATTTACCACTGGTAATATCGACTTGGCCACCACCAAAGTTGGCCGCATATAAGCCTCTTTTTACTGACTTAATAATTTCTTCTGGTGGTACTGTTCCATTCAGCATATACGTGTTGGTCATACGTGGCATTGGAATATGTGCGTAACTTTCACGGCGTGCATTTCCTGTGACTGGCATGTTCATTAAGCGTGCATTAAGCGTGTCTTGTATATATCCACGTAAAATACCATCCTCAATCAGTACGGTACGATTGGTGGGGTTGCCTTCATCGTCAACGCTGAGTGAGCCACGGCGGTCTTGTATGGTGCCGTCATCTACAATAGTAATGCCCTTTGCCGCAACCTTTTGGCCAATCATATTGCTGAAAGCCGAGCTGCCTTTACGATTGAAATCACCTTCTAGGCCATGACCTATCGCCTCATGAAGCAAAATGCCAGGCCATCCGGAACCTAAAACGACGGTCATACTGCCAGCAGGGGCGGGGCGTGCATCTAAATTAATAATGGCTTGATGAACTGCTTTTTTAGCGTAATCATGCAGGATTTCATCGGTAAAGTAGCTATAGTCAAAGCGACCACCACCACCGGCTGAGCCCTGCTCGCGACGATCGCCACTTTCGGCGATAACGTTAATCGATAAGCGCACCAAAGGACGCACATCTGCCGCCATGACACCATCGTGGCGCGCAATCATAATCACTTCATATTCACCTGCAATAGATGCGGTGACCTGTGAAATGCGTGGGTCTAGTTTTCTTGCGATGGATTCTAATTTTTCTAGTAATTTGACTTTAGCCTCAGCTGATAAGGAGGCAATCGGATCATGCGGTAGGTAAAGCTGAGGTGCGGCACGCTGAATTACACTTCTGGCAGTTTGTTCACCACCAAGGCTAGCAATTGCTTTGGTAGCTTTTGCTGCTTCTTGTAATGCACTTAACGTGATGTCGTCGGAATAAGCGAATGCGGTTTTTTCACCGCTAACGGCACGGACACCCACGCCTTGATCGATAGAAAAGTTACCTGATTTAACTTGACCTTCTTCTAAACCCCAGCTTTCGCTTCGGCTGTATTGAAAGTAAAGGTCGGCGTAGTCAATTTTATGCGACATCATGTCGCCAAGCACATTTTGCAGATTGCCTATATCTAAACCTGCTGGAGCTAATAAAGCCTGCGTTGCAGTATCAAAGTGGGTGCTACTAACTTTAGATTTCATGTAGAGAGAGATGCTTACTTTCCGTTAACTAACGACTTTAATGGTACGGTGCTTTAAGGCAGGAAGGCTCTTGCGTAAGCTAGCTTGATATTGCGGATTCATGGTAGCAATAACTACGCCAGAACCTCTGGGTAATCGATCTAAAATCACACCCCAAGGATCTACTATCATACTATTGCCATGGGTTTCGCGCCCCGATAAATGATAGCCACCTTGCGCTGCCGCTATGACATAGCTTAAATTTTCAATGGCGCGTGCGCGCACTAAGGTTTCCCAATGTGCTTTACCTGTGGTTTCTGTAAACGCGGCAGGTATTACAATAACATTCACTTCCCCCATGGCGCGATATAGCTCAGGGAATCGTAAGTCATAACAGATCGATAAGCCAATTTTCCCGAATGGCGTATCCACTACTTGAATGGCATTCCCTGATTCAATCGTGTTTTCTTCGTGATAATGCTCATTACCTAAGTCTAGGCCAAACAAATGGATCTTGTCGTAGCGCGCAACTTGCTTACCTTTGTCATCATAGACCAAGCAACTGTTTCGGACTTTGTTGGGGAAATTGCTGACCATGGGGACCGATCCACCAATGAGCCAAATGCCATGATCTTTGGCTATTTTGCTTAAGAAATCTTGAATAGGACCTTTGCCCTCTTGTTCGCGCACGGCAACTTTATCAGTTTCCTTCATGCCCATAATGGCAAAGTATTCAGGCAAAACTACTAGTTTAGCACCTTGATTGGCGGCCACTTCTATCAGACGCTCAGCTTCACTTAAGTTAGCTGCAACGCTTGGCCCAGAGGCCATTTGGATAGCCGCTATTTTTATGAGCTCTTGGTTGTTTGTTGATTTGGCTTTGGTGGTTTTTAAACGTGAAGTAATGGCCATATTTAATCCAGAAGTTTTTTAGTAAACTTTAAAAGCAACTTACCTAACACTTAAGCCAATTCGACTTGAATGCGTATTGATAATAATCTTTCCATATCGATTATATACTATGGGTTGCAGACATTTAATTCGGGAGAATGTTTTTACTGCTGTCATCACTATTCTCCGGGGTTTTTATTTCTTGCGGATTATCCCAAGTACCCACAATTTCATACTCTGTTGAGGCTATTTTATTAAGAGGGTCTTTAAGTATTTTTTGTGCCAAAAATGCTACAGCACCAACTAAAGGACCGCCAGCTAAAGCGGCTAATGACAAAGTGTCGCTAATGCGCGGCATCACTTTAACATTGAGATGTTGAGTTTCTTTTTGTAGATTGGTTTCACCTTTAATGGTCACGTCAGCAGCTGGCCCTGCCATTTTGAAGTTATCACTACGTAAAATACCCTGGTCAATTTTTACCGATGCGCTAATCTTGTCAAAGGCAAACCCATTGCTAAACAAATCTCTAAAGTCTAAAGATAAGCGTCTTGGGAGGCTTTGTAAGCTAAGCAGACCTAGCAGTCTGCCTACACCGGGTTGCACTTTTAAGATTTGCCCTTTTTGGAGTTCAAATTGGAGCGATCCGTTTAAGTGTGTGGTGTCAAACTCATGAGGGCTTCCCGCCCAGTTAAGATGTCCCTTGACTTCCCC
The DNA here is from genome assembly GCA_903838125.1 of uncultured Pseudomonadota bacterium. Taxonomy (GTDB): domain Bacteria; phylum Pseudomonadota; class Gammaproteobacteria; order Burkholderiales; family Methylophilaceae; genus Methylotenera. The sequence continues at coordinate 25,140 of CAILXF010000040.1, forward strand.
TTGCCCACCCTTGATTGTGTCGCCGTACCCAATGCGCTTAAGCGTATTACCTAAATCTTTTATATCCCATTGTAAATTGATATTGGTATTAGGATTTTTGATCCAGTTATTCCACTGCCCATCAGCGCTAAGTGTACCTTCAGCACTGGCAAATTTTAGTTTTTGAATTTCCCAGTTTTCATTTTGTGGGTAAGCGAGGAGCTCCAGACTACCAAAGTTCTTGTTATCAAATTCAAAGTTATCTGCTGTAATGTCAAGCGCAGGATAGTCTTGAACTAGCCTTTTAAAATCTTTGGACACTGAATTGCTCGGCTCAAGATTTGGCGCTATATCAGGAACAGTTAAATTGCTTAAATGGGCAATGATCTTGCCATTTCTTTGATTTAACCACTGCACATCCCCGCTAATTTCATGGCTTTGTATGGCTGCCTGAAAACCTTCTTTTCCTAGGATATTTACCAGTTTTAATTGATTGATACGCCGTCCCATAATGTCGAGCACATTCACCTTGAGTGCTACTTTTTTAACAGGTAATGTTAATTCTTGTGAAGCTGATCCCTGTGAAGCATTTAATACCTTGCGCCAAGCATCGGCATCTAAGTAATCCAAGTCACCAGTAAGTTGCAGTCCGCTGGCTGGGAGAAAATCACTGCCAGATATTACTGGTAATGACTTACTGCCATTGAAGTTGACTGAGATCCGGTCTAGTTGCATTTTGCCGTTGATTAGGGATCGACCAGCTTTTGCATTTAGTCTATTGCCAAGAACTACGCTCATAAATTCACTATTGGCGTCCTGCTTTCTAAATAGCCGCAACGCTAATGGCTCATTCTGTGCTTTGGTGAATGGTGCTGGTAAGCGCGATGTGACACCCACTAAATCGGTGCGTAAGCTCATAGAAATGCTTGGTTTTTGAATGGTTATATCGCCAACCCAGTCGGCATTGCCAAATACGTAATTACCGTTTTTGCCGACGACGTCTTTCAGTCCAATCACTTGTCTAAATAACTCATCGTTGAGCTTACCTTTAGCAGACACGTGAATTATTTTATCGTTGCCTGAGATGAGGTTGAATAAAAGTGGAGCGCCAAATACACTCGCTTTAATATTTTTAGCAATTAAGGTGTTCTCCGTAAACGCTAAGGCACCATTAAGTTGACTGATCATTGGCATGTCAGGACTAACCATGCTGGCATTAGCGATTTGATATAAACCTAAATATTGGGATGACTCTAAGTTTTGCATCGGAATTTTTAAGCTTAGATTGAGTTTGCCGGTACCCGTCGTGATTAAGTTGTCAGTAAAGCCAAGACTTACTTTAGCTACTGGACTGTTGTTCACGAACTTGACCAGATCAGGAGTGGCACCTTTAAATTCACTGACGATATTAAGGATAGGATTCTTGGCATCTAATTGCGGAATTGTAATTTTACTTTGCACAATTTGATTGCCCAAAATATGGCCGGTGGAGGCGTTTAGCTCCATGCGGTTTCCTTCAAATAACATGTTCAGGCCGAGGGCTTCCACATTGGGCCAACCAGTCCCGAATTCAACAATAGCATCGCTGATTTTAGCCGTGACTCTGAAGATTCCTAGTTTACTGTCTAGATTATTTTTGCTATCAATAAATGGGAAGTCTGCTAAGCGTCCCTTGACGATGACATTAATATTTTCAGCGTGGCCAGCTAGTATTGAGGTGTCTAGCCAATGCAGGGTATCTGGTCCAAGTATTTCTGGGTAATAGAGGGTGGCATATTTTAGATTGGCTTTGCCAAACTGTCCTTTTAAATCAAGTAGCCCACCCTTATTGCCGTCCATGATGTAATCAGCACTAACTGTGCCAGTAATATGAGGGTTACTAAGATTTAGCTTGTCGGCATGAATGGTTGTAGTTTTGTTTTTAATGACCCAGGATATGTCGCCGTTTAAACTGTCGGCGGGAATTATTCCACGCAATATTGGCTTTAAATTTAGCTGTGCATTTTGTGATCTTAGCTTCAGTATGCCTGTGTTTTGGTTCGCCTTGATTGTGCCGCTAAGTCTAGTAAAGCCAGGTATATCATTGCCTGAATCCAGTTTTAGTGCCTGTATGCTTAAGTCATCAAATTTACTGCTTACTTGGTATTTTTTTGTGCCCGTGGCTGAACCTTCCCAATTAAAGCTTAAAGTATTGAGTTGTCCGCTAGCGTCTAGTTTGGTAATTTGTTGTAAAACCTGCGCTGATACTGGCAGGTAATCAAGATATGCTTTAAGTAAGGTGAGATCTATGTGGACTAAGTTCAACGCTAATTTAATCTGGCCTTGGGCGTCGGTTGTATAAGTGGCTGCGGCATTTTGTAGACTTAAACCTTTATTTGTCTTAAAGGACAAATCCTTAAAGCTGACGGTTTGTCCTAAATTGCCTTTATCTGAGCCAATGCCAAAATGACTTAATTTTTGTAGTTTGTTGGTATTAAGATCCTCCCAGCTTAACTTTCCAGTTAGCTGATTGAGAAGCACTGGGTCTGCGTTGTCTTTAAGTTGCAGTTGTACTTGATCTAATGCAACATCGGCAATCACAGATTCTAGTTGGCGATTTGCAAAATGAAGCGTGATGGCGGTCGCGCCAACACCAGATTGCAAATTAACTGGGTAATCTACCCAAGGTTTAAAAGCGGTTAAATCAGTTTTTTGTAGTTGCACATTAACACTGCCATGCCATCGTTCGGGGTGGCTAACATCGTTCCCAAATACATTGCCACTAAGCTTAATAGGATAATTACTTCCGGATGAGGCTATTGCACTCATAGTGAGTCGGTGATTTTTAAGCAGACTACGCCAAGGTGGACTAAATATTTCTAAATTAAGATGTTCTAAACTTAGCGCCGGTGCGTTGCGCATTTCGTCCAACCAAATGACCTTGGCGTTCACTACTTCTAATTTTGTTTGTCGTAATAGCCAGTTAGGTAAATCGGGTTTGGACGGGCCACTTAGGCTGATGCCAGCTACAAAAACCTCACCACTATTTAAGCGGCGAATAGTTAGCTCTGGCGAGTTAACGAGTATTTGGTCGAGGTGAGGTTCAAATAATGGGATGCTTAGCCAAGACAGTAATAGTTCAGTATTTTTAAGTTGCAGCGCGGGGCGATTTTGCGCATCAAATATATCGATATTGGAGAGTGAAAAATGCGGATTAATGCCTTGCCAATTAGCCCTGATATTGCCAATCACAATTTTTTGAGGACTGTTCTGATTGACAAAGTTGGCAATCGTATCCTTGTATTGATTGATGTTGGGCATCAACACAAATTGTACGACTAGCACCGCCACCACTGTAATGCTGGTGACAATGGCAACACACCAAATTGCAGCGCGATAAATCCAAAGGAGTGATTTTTTGACCATATTTTTCGTGTATTTAATGCTGGTGATAGCGCTTTAAAATGACATACATACGCCTAAGGCTTATTTTACTTCAATTTGATTGCTTTATAAGTTTTGCCTAGGATTTTTACTTAAGAATTAACACTAAAATACAAAGATATCTAAAGACTATGCGATGAATCATTTAGAATAACGCTACTTTTTTGATGTGTGATTTTAGCTTCTGCTTGATTAGTGCCAGTATCCAAGCACTATTTGGCCTAAAGTTCAGAAGGTCTCGGGTTTTGGTTGTGCATTTACCCGTTAATATTCTTTATTAATTTATATGGTTTTCACTTGATTCAATTTAAACAACTAACTTTAGTCCGCGGCTTAAAAATCCTGATTCAGGGGGCTTCGATGCAACTTCACCCAGGCCATAAAGTAGGCTTGACAGGCGCTAACGGCGCTGGAAAATCTTCATTATTTGAATTGCTACGTGGTGAAATGCAATTGGAGTCGGGTGATTTAGAAATGCCCACAACTTGGGTCATTGCGCATGTGGCACAAGAAACCCCAGCCTTGTCCATCTCGGCGATAGAGTTTGTTTTGGATGGCGATTCTGAACTGCGCAATATTGAAACCGCATTAGCAACAGCGGAAGCCAACCATCAAGGTGAATTGATTGCAGAATTACATCATCGCTTATTAGATATTGAAGGCTACAGTGCCAAAGCGCGCGCGGCTGAGTTGTTAAGTGGGCTTGGGTTTAGTCAGGCTAATTTACAGCAAGCTGTGTCTACTTTTTCCGGTGGTTGGCGGGTACGTCTAAACTTAGCGCGTGCCTTGATGTGTCGCTCTGACTTATTGTTGCTTGATGAGCCAACCAATCACTTAGATTTAGATGCTGTGATTTGGCTGGAAGGCTGGTTGCAAAATTATCGCGGTACGCTAGTGCTGATTTCACATGATAGAGATTTCTTAGATGCTATTGTGAATCATATTGCTCATATAGAGCAGCAAACGCTGACGCTTTATCGTGGCGGTTACTCTGATTTTGAGCGTCAGCGTGCCGAAAAACTGGCGCTGCAACAAGCTATGTTCGAAAAGCAACAGCGTAAAGTCACACATTTGCAGAGTTATATTGATCGTTTTCGCGTACAAGCAACCAAAGCGCGACAAGCACAAAGTCGTATTAAGGCTTTAGAGCGGATGGAAATGATCTCGGCTGCGCATATAGATTCACAATTTAACTTCGAGTTTAGATCTTTAATAGCGGCACCTGATCCATTATTGGTATTAGATAATATGCAGGTAGGCTACAACAATACGCCTTTAATTAAGGACATTGCAATTGCCATCAGGCCTGGTGAGCGCATAGGGCTTCTGGGGCGAAACGGTGCGGGTAAAACCACTTTAATTAAATTGTTAGCTAATGAATTAAAGCCATTAAATGGCAAGCGGGTGGAAGGCAAAGACTTAAATGTAGGTTACTTTGCGCAGCATCAGTTAGAGCAATTGCGACCAGACGAGTCACCACTTCAGCATATGTTAAAGCTAGACCCATTGACGCGTGAGCAAGAACATATGAATTTTTTAGGTGGCTTTGATTTTAAAGGTGAAATGGCAAGATCGCCTTGCGCTAATTTTTCTGGTGGTGAAAAGTCACGCTTAGCGTTAGCTTTACTGATTTGGACTCGACCTAATTTGCTGTTACTTGATGAGCCTACCAATCATCTGGATTTAGAAATGCGACATGCGCTGACGCTGGCACTACAGGATTATGAGGGCGGAGTGATTTTGGTATCGCATGACAGGGCTCTTTTACGTGCGACTTGCGATGAATTTATTTTGGTGGCAGATGGCAAAGCGGAAGCTTTTGATGGTGACCTTGAAGACTATAGTCTGTGGCTTACTGCGCAACGTCTTAAAGATAAACAGTCGGCGCAGATGGAAGTCCCTGACAGGTTGAATAAGAACGACCGAGCATTAAATAAAGCTGAAAAGCAGGCACGTATTTTAGAGCGTCGTCCATTAATTAAAGAGTTAGAGCTGTTAGAGTTGAATATTGACCGTTGGCAAGGCGAAAAAAAGACATGTGACGAGCGTTTAAATGATGCTGAGCTTTATGCTAGCAACGATAAAACAGAATTACAGCAGTTGCTAAAAAAACAGGCGGAACTGGCAAGCCAAATTGAAGTAGGTGAAGAACGTTGGTTAGCGCTACATGAATTGTTAGAGGCTATGCCCGCCTTTGATTAAGGCGCTACTTGGATTAGATAGCTTTTTTCGCTAACCAAATGACGAATTTAGATTTAGAAGCACGAATTACTTACTATCACCAATAGACTTATTAGGACCCCATATGGAAATTCAATATTCAAAACGTATCAAACTCATGCACGCTCTGTGCCTAACAGACACCCTAAGTATGGATGAAGCTAGGTTAAATGCAGATTTGAATGATTACGATGCACTTGCTGCTGCTGATTATTTGAGTTGCTATATTACCTTTAGAGCCATACAAGCAGCGGAGCGCTCTCCACAAGCGGAGCGTTCCGACAATTTTGATATGTTGAGTGTGTATCAGGCTTACGCTTTATTGGTATATGCCTTTTTAACCATGCCATTGGCGCAGGAAGATATTGCCCCTGACTTGCAAGCGGCACAAATCACAATTGCCAAAACCCTATTTGCCGGGTTGACCGATGGTGAGCTGATTGAAATCGTTGAAGCAGGTGTGAATAAATTTCAATTAATCGGGGATGCAACTGCTGAGCATTGGAGCGAGTTTAGAGAAAATCTTGATAAATTGACGGTGGCCTTTGTGATTGCCGGAACCGATGAAGATAGTCCACACGATAAAGCGGAAATTCTGCCTTTATTTGGACAGCTATTAAGCCAATTATGCGAAGCCTTTGACAATATCTAACGCGTCAACTAATTAAGCTTATTTGCGTTTATTTCTCCGAATCCATATGGATGCCTGACAGATAAAACCAATGCCCATCAACCAATAAGAATTCGCTGAGTTCATGTATGCGGTGGGATTTTCCTGCTATTTTATAGTGTGCAACAAATGTGACCGTTGCCATGTATTCATTCGTTTTTGCAGTGGATTTAATTTGTAATCCTAGCCATTGTGTGGGTTCATCATTGGCAAGATTAAGTGCCATGGGACGCGTATTCTTGTGCCAAGTTTGCAGTAGGTATGGTTCCAAACCTAGAGTAAATGCGGTATAGCGGGAACGCATCAATTTTTCTGCACTTGGTGCAGGTTGCCCTAGGTGAAAGGGTTCACAACAATCTGAATAAGGCTTGCCACTGTCACAGGGGCAGTAAATGTGAGTAGCAGTGTTAGATGATTTCACGTGTTTCTAGAAACTCTATATCTGGATAGCGCTCCTGTGCCATTTGTAAATTGACGCGATTAGGCGCCAAATAAACATATTCACCTGCACCATCTAAGGCCACATTAAACCCATATTTATCAGCGATTGCTTTTAGATCGTTATCTGAACCGCGTAACCAGCGTGCGGTATAGCAATCGTAATTTTCAAACACAATATCAACACCGTACTCATGTTCTAAACGGTGGGCAACTACATCAAACTGCAAAATACCGACAGCGCCTAGAATTAAATCATTTGACAGCAGAGGTCTAAAAAGCTGAGATGCACCTTCTTCAGCCAATTGTTGTAGGCCTTTTTGTAATTGCTTCATTTTTAGTGGATTTTTTAAACGCGCACGGCGGAAGAATTCAGGTGCAAAAGAAGGAATGCCGGTGAATCTAAGTTCTTCACCTTCAGAGAAAGTGTCACCTACTTTAATCGTACCATGGTTGGGAATGCCAATAATATCACCGGAATAGGCCTCGTCCATGGTAGTGCGATCCTGTGCCATAAAGGTAATCGCATTGTTGACAGCCATTAATTTGCCAGTAGCCACTTGTTTGATTTTCATACCACGTTCAAAACGGCCAGAGCACACACGTAAGAATGCAATGCGATCCCGATGTTTGGGGTCCATGTTGG
>CAILXF010000041.1 GCA_903838125.1 uncultured Pseudomonadota bacterium
AGTTGCGGAGGGTGTTTAAGCGAGCGTCAGTCATGGTCGATTCGTATAATAGTGCGAGTCAGGATCTATGAGTCATTATCGCCGTCGTGCCGGCCTTTGCGCCCCTCTTTTTTTAGCCCTAACCCCCCGCTTAGTGTCGGGGTTACTATTGCTGCAATTTTCACTCCCAGGGGCTGCTCAGGCACCTGCGTCATTACCGCCTACTTCGCAGTCATTAAGCAATTCTGCGAATACGATTTTGATACCGGATCGTGGTGCTGTCACCGTTCTAAAACTAGATGACCAGTTGCGAGTTGGGAAGCCGATTTCTGATGGCAAGGCTCTTACCTTTACATCGAGCGATTCGATTGACGGCATAGTTGAGCGCGATATGCACTTAAAAGGTCGTGCACAAATTCGCCGTAATGGGGCAGTGATTAAAGCCGATGAAATTAAATACAATCCTGATACCGATGTTGCCGATTTAGTTGGCAATGCGGAGTTGATCAAAGGCAATACTTCCTTTAAGGGACCTAAGGCTAGCTTTAGGGTAGATGCACGTGAAGGAGAAATGGAGTCTCCCACTTATGAGCTTCGTGATAACCGTGCAAATGGCACCGCAAAAAAACTAACGATTGAAACTTCAGATATTTTTGTTTTTGATCAAGCAACCTATACAACATGTACACCAGAAAATTTAGATTGGTATTTCACGGCTAGCAAGATTGAAATTGATAACGAGCAAAAAGAGATGGTGGGCACTGATGGCGTGATGCGTTTCTTCGATGTGCCCATTGCTTATGTGCCTTATTTCAGTGTGCCGACCTCAAGCCAGAGACGTTCAGGAATTCTGCCGCCAGTGATCGGGTTTAACTCCAACAATGGCGTAGATATCACCCAACCCTATTACGCAAATATCGCACCGAATCGTGATTTGCTTTTATTGCCTCGTTATATGAGTCAGCGAGGTGCGCAATTGGGTGCAAGCTATCGTTTTTTGGATAGACAGTATTCGGGAACTGTTTTAGGTGAATTTTTACCCTATGACAGGCAAACCGGTACTAATCGCTGGAAATATGATTGGCAGCAAAGACAAAATTTCAATGGAGATCTAAGTCCTGGTGGTGTACCTGCATCCGGCGCCTGGAATGGCTATGTCAATATGGCCCGTGTTTCTGATAACAAGTATCCAATTGATTTCTCTCAGAGTATCGCCGGCAGTATTACAAATCAGTTTCGTCAAGAGGTTGGTACCAATAAGCAATTTTCAGGAAGCTTAAGCAACTGGAATGTATCGGCAAGAGCTTTGACTTTCCAAACACTGCAACCCGATCCCACGGTGACGGTGCAGTCGCCTTACAACATTCTTCCTAATGTATCGGCTACTTACAACAACCGTATAACCCCTACCGTTTCTGATTCAACAGGTCGCTATGTGGCCTTACCTAGTGGCCCAGCAACTACATTTTCTGGCGATTTCACGCGTTTTTCCTATAACATCGGCAACAGTTTGACGGCAGCCGCGCCTGGTGTTTATAGCCAAGCGGATAGGACTGTAATCAAGGGTGCAATGGCTTTGCCCCAAGTCTCACCAGGGTATTACCTGACACCTAAAGTCAGTTTTCAAGCCAATAATTACAACGCTACAGCGTTTAGTCCGGGGGTTGCGCCTGCGCAAGGGTTTGTAATCCCAACTTTTAGCTTGGATTCTGGCTTGGCATTTGATAGAGATGCAGCCGAGTTGAAGGGATTTTTTGGGCGAGATATGTTGCTCACCATCGAGCCTCGCGCTTTCTATGTCTATACACCCTATCAAAATCAAACCAACACCCCATTATTTGATACCGCAGATGGTGGCTTTGGAATTACACAAATATTTAGCGAAAACAATTTCATAGGTAATGACCGTATTGCAGATAACAATAAATTAACTGGAGGCATTACCAGTCGCATGTTGGAGGCTGGTTCGGGAGCTGAGCGAGCATCCGTAACGCTGGCGCAGCGCCAGGACTTTTCTGGCCAAAAAGTTGGGTTGAATGGCACTATCGCCAGTCCAACGACATATTCCGATACCTTAGGGTCTGGATCTGTGCGTCTCCTGGGGAATTTGAGTGCTGACGTCTTTGGGCAATACAACAGTCAGCTAAATCGCTTTGTGCAGAGCACGGTGGGAGCTAGTTGGCGCCCAACACCAGGGAGAAGTCTCAATTTTGGTTATCGTAATGTGTGGAGCCCACCGACTCAAGGTTCCCCGTTAAATAATCAGCCACCCACGCTTGCGGCCACCACCACTGACCAGTACAACATTTCAGGGCAATGGCCAATTACCCGTGAAGTATCGCTCTTGGGTCGCTGGGGTTATGACGCTTTGAGCACCAAAACACTAAATACCTTGGCAGCATTAGAGTGGACACGTGACTGCTGGACTTTGCGTGCAGCCTATTCCCAGGCTGTCAATACCTCTCAAATCACCACAACTCAAGTACTCTTCCAAATAGAATTTAGGGGCTTTGGTAGCGCTGGTAGTAATCCAGTTGATATCATGAAGCTGAATGTTCCTGGATATATGCCTACTTCCAAGCCTATACCGCCCTCAACATACGAGAACTATCAATGACGCCTTGTCTGAGTAGCTTTAAACGGGTTTTTATTCAAGCCTTGCTTGTGAGCATCATGTTTCTTACTGGCGTTGCAGTTGCTCAGGATGCTGCACGATCAAGTCCCGATAGCAAAATCCGCAATATTG
>CAILXF010000042.1 GCA_903838125.1 uncultured Pseudomonadota bacterium
ATGGTTAATGGTACGGCACGTTTAATTGTCCTGTTGTCTGGTGTTGTGCGTAAATTACAGACGGGTTTGATCTATCACTACGCATTTGCCATGATTATTGGCGCTTTCCTCATGCTCACATTTTTCTCTAAAGTATAAAAAAACATGCTGGCTTACTTTACTCAACATCTCTTAAGTTTTAGCGTCTGGACACCTATACTGTCAGGCATAGCCGTGCTATTTACTGCCAATGACCACAAACCGAACGTCACACGTTGGTTAGCGTTAGCTGGTGGAATACTGGCATTTTTAGTCGCAATTCCACTCTATACCCAGTTTAATTTCGCTGATGGCGGCTTTCAGTTTCAAGAAGGCTTTAGTTGGATTCCCGCCTTTAATATCAATTATCACCTTGGTGTAGACGGTATTGCCATTCCACTGATCTTGCTCACCAGTTTTACCACTGTGATCGTGATTATTTCTGCATGGGAAGTTATTGAAAAGCGCGTAGCGCAATATATGGCTTGCTTCTTGATTATGAGTGGCTTAATGGTAGGGGTGTTCTGCGCCTTAGATGCTATTTTGTATTATGTGTTTTGGGAAGCGATGCTTATCCCGCTTTTCTTAGCTATCGGTATTTGGGGCGGTCCTAATCGTGTTTATGCAACGATCAAGTTCTTCCTCTATACCTTGCTTGGCTCACTATTGATGCTAGTGGCCTTTATCTACCTATATTTAAAAACAGGTAGTTTTGAGCTGATGGATTACTACCGCTTGCCTTTGCCTCTTACTGCACAAGTGCTTATCTTTTTAGCTTTCTTTGTAGCCTTCGCTGTAAAAGTGCCGATGTGGCCAGTGCATACTTGGCTACCTGATGCCCACGTTGAAGCACCTACAGGTGGGTCAGTCGTGCTGGCAGCCATTGCATTAAAGCTTGGTGGATATAGCTTTCTTCGCTTTGCAATGCCGATTGCCCCCGATGCTGCGCATTATTTATCTGGCTTTATGATTACATTATCGCTTATTGCGATTGTCTATATTGCGCTAGTAGCATTGGCGCAAAAAGACATGAAGAAACTGATTGCTTACTCTTCAATTTCACATATGGGTTTTGTGACGTTAGGGTTTTTTATCTTTAATAATTTAGGCTTAGAAGGCGCAGTCGTACAAATGGTATCGCACGGCTTTATTTCGGCCGCCATGTTCCTTTGCGTGGGTGTGCTTTATGACCGTGTTCATAGCCGTCAAATCGAAGCCTACGGGGGTGTTGCCAATACAATGCCAGTGTTTGCTGCCTTTGCTGTGTTCTTTGCGATGGCTAACAGTGGTTTGCCGGCAACATCTGGTTTCGTAGGTGAATTTATGGTGATATTAGGCGCGATTCAAGCCAACTTCTGGTATGCATTTCTAGCTTCAACCACACTCATTTTTGGCGCAGCTTATACGCTATGGATGATTAAGCGTGTGTTTTATGGTGAGATTGCCAATGCAAATGTGGCTGCACTGAAAGACCTCAATAAACGCGAATTTTTGATTCTAGCCACTTTGGCATTGTTGGTGTTGGCTTTGGGTGTCTATCCACAACCGCTAACGGATATGACCAATGCCAGCGTGACGCAACTTCTTTCACTTCTTGCACAAAGCAAGCTGCCAGTAGGTCTATAAGCTATGGAAAATATACGTTACGACCTGATTACCGCTTTGCCAGAGTTATTCATCGTTTGTATGGCGATGTTTATCCTGCTAGCAGATTTATTTCTGAAAGCATCTAATCGCATCTATATCTATGGCCTGTCGCAAGCTACGTTACTGGCTGCAGCCTATTTAACTTTTAGTAATCATGCGCCGAGTGTGAGCTACGCATTTACCGACGCTTTTGTTGATGATGCAATGTCTGACGTGCTGAAGTTAATGATCTATCTTGGCACCTCCTTGATTTTTGTCTATAGCCGTCAATATTTACAGCTACGCAATATGTTTCGTGGCGAGTTTTATGCCTTAGTGCTATTCGCTGTCGTTGGCATGATGATTATGGTTTCTGGCCAGAATATGTTGACGCTGTATATGGGGTTAGAGTTATTGTCTTTAAGTTTATATGCCTTAGTCGCTTTGGATCGAGACAACGCACGCGCGACAGAAGCTGCTATGAAGTATTTTGTGCTGGGTGCTTTAGCCTCTGGTATGTTGCTATACGGCATGAGCATGATTTATGGCATGACAGGAAGTTTGAATATTGCCGACATCAACCATGCCTTAATGGGTGAAACAAAAAATCATGCAGTATTGATTTTGGGTTTGGTCTTTATCGTTTCTGGCTTAGCGTTTAAGCTCGGCGCAGTGCCATTCCAAATGTGGGTGCCGGATGTGTATGAAGGTTCTCCGACTGCGGTGACGTTGCTCATTAGCTCAGTGCCAAAATTGGCCGCTTTTGCTTTTGTGATACGCTTGCTAGTTCAGGCATTACCTACCTTAGCAGTCGATTGGCAGCAGATGCTGATGATTATGGCCGTGTTGTCAATTGTTATTGGCAACATTACCGCAATCGCGCAGACCAATCTAAAGCGTATGTTGGCCTATTCTACGATTTCACATATCGGTTTTATCTTATACGGCCTAATGAGCGCGAGCATAAATGGCTTTGTTTATGCCATGTTCTACGTGGTGAGTTATGTGCTGATGACCTTAGCTGGCTTTGGCATCATTTTGTTGCTATCACGCAAAGGATTTGAAGCCGAAAACTTAGAGGACTTAAAAGGCCTAAACCAGCGCAGTCCATGGGTAGCTTTTTTAATGATGATTGTCATGTTTAGCATGGCTGGTGTGCCACCAACTTTGGGCTTCTATGCCAAGTTTAGCGTATTACAAGCTGCACTGCAGGCCGGGTACTTGTGGTTGGTGGTGTTCGCTGTGTTGATGGCAGTTGTTGGTGCTTTCTACTACCTGCGTGTCATCAAATTAATGTATTTTGATGAGCCTGCCGATTTAAAACCCATTGATGCGCCCCTTGATATGCGCATTATATTAAGTGTCAATGCCTTGGCGTTATTAGTCATTGGATTGATGCCGCAGTCATTGATGGAACTTTGCATTTACGCGGTCACTAGAAGCTTAAGCTAATGCGGCATGTCCTATCCTTACTTCCTAGTGTCTTCGGCAAGGTGCAGTGAAAGTAAGCGTTATTGGCGCGGCACTCCATTGATAGCAATTACTGCACTATGATAAAGCCTGACCTCACAGAATACTTCGTAAGCACTGAAATTTTGGCTCAAGGTAAGCTACTGACAGTCAACTGTGATCAAGTCCGCTTGGCAAATGGCCATCTCACTGAACGCGAATACGTCATCCATCCTGGCGCAGTTATCATCGTACCCATACTTGCTAACGGTAATGTAATTCTAGAGCGACAATTTCGTTATCCGCTACGCCTAGTTTTTATTGAGCTACCCGCTGGCAAGATTGACGCCAATGAAGATGTGTTGCATACCGGTCAGCGCGAACTGCTAGAAGAAACGGGCTATAGCGCTAACGAGTGGGTGAGGTTAGGGCAAACGCATCCGTGCATCGGCTACTCTAATGAAGTCATCCATATCTATCTAGCCCGCAGCTTAATAGCAGGCAAGCATCAGCGTGATGCTGACGAGAATCTTGAGGTGTTTGAGTTACCATTTGCGCAATGTTTAAATATGATTGTGCAAGGTGAAATTACGGATGGAAAAACTATCGCTGCACTGTTTTTAGCGGCCCAATTTTTGAAATCGGAATCCGCACATGGCTAAAATTTTAATTGTGGGTTGCGGTGACTTAGGCACTGCCATTGCTAAGCGTTTGGTTGACGAGGAGCATGAGGTCATAGGCTTACGTAGAAGCGTGCAGAACTTACCACGAATGCAAATGCTCCAAGGCGATGTTACAGATGTAGGCTCGCTTAAAGCCCTAGTCGGACTAATGCCTGAGGTTGTTATCTACTGTGTGGCTGCCAGCAGTCAGACCGATGCGACCTATCAAGCGCAGTATGTGACTGGGCTAAAAAATATACTTGCTAGCCAAAGCCGAAATCAACAATTACAGCATGTTTTTTTTGTGTCTAGCACCCGTGTATATGGCCAGGAAACAACAACCCTGTTGGATGAAAATATATCGGCATTACCCGCAGATTTTGGTGGTGAGCGATTGTTGGAAGCTGAATATCTACTCAAAACCTTGCCTTGTAACGCTACTGCCTTAAGGTTATCTGGTATTTATGGTCCAGGTCGGTTACGCATGATTAATTTGGCCAAGTCACCACAACAGTGGCCATCACAAAATAGTTGGAGTAATCGCATACATCGTGACGATGCGGCGGACTTTGTTGTGTTCTTAGTCCAGAGGATATTGACTGAGCAGGCTATCGCCCCTTGTTATATTGTGACTGACTCAAAGCCGGTGAGTCAGTACGAAGTGCTGACTTGGCTAGCCAAGAAAATGCAGTTAGCCTTACCAGCCAATAGTTCAGCAGAAGCGCAAGGGGGGAAACGCTTAAGTAATCAGTTAATGTTGTCTAGTGGTTTTCAGTTGAAATACCCAGACTTTAGCGTTGGTTACCAAGCTTTACTGGACGAAATAACCACGGCTTAACATTTAAATGTTAGCGGTTTAAGAACCAACCGGTCAGACTCATTCTGGCGCGGTTGGCAGGCAAGACCTCATGGTAAAAAGTGTCAGATAAAAACATCACCAATCTACCAGCTATAGGGGCAATATCAAGTGATGGTTCGGCAGACACTATGCTGTCTGTGGTAGCGTCTGCATTTAGATACAAGCGCAAGTAACCACCATCTTCAACTAACCAATCTTTATTTAAATATATTATGCAGCTGATTTGACGTTGTGGCAGTTGCGTATTGTCATTAGCCTTAAAGCGATCTAGATGTTTTTTGTAACTGGCGCCAATCGGATATAGTGCCAAATGACTTTCTAGGACATCTAAACCCAAATAGAGGTGTTGGTTAAGTCCGCTACGTAGGCGTTCCATTTCATCAAAGTATGTTCGTTGTGCAGGGCTGGCTTCAGCTTCATTTAACCAATAAATCGAGTCACCACGGAACTTGGTATTAACCATGCTCTGAGCTCGTCCAGTGTTGGCTGTGAACATTAATTCGTCAGTATTTAGCGCTACTATTTCAGAGGCTAATGCGTTAATGACGCTGGGGCTTAGGAAGTCATCCATCACGCAGTAGCCATGATCAGTGATCTGATCTAATTGCTGTTGTAGATTGAGTGCAAAATAATGTGGGTGCATCGGCCTATTATAGCGTTTGTCGTTTGCGCCAACGGCCACAATCAGCTAAAATCCTGCCTCTATTTGAAATTAAGCACAGCTCTATAGCAATGGTGATTAAAATCAGTATAGGCGGTTAGCTCAGTTGGTTAGAGCGCTTGGTCGACATCCAAGAGGTCAGCAGTTCGAGTCTGCTACTGCCTACCACTTTAAAAAGTGGCTACACATGATAGTAATCTCCTTACCGAACATTAAAGCCAAAGCCGTTATAGTTAACGGCTTTTATTATTTAAGATGGAAATTATATGCCAGTAATTCGCTTACCTGATGGCTCTGAACGAAGCTTTGACGCTCCTGTAACGGTTGCAGAAGTAGCGATGAATATTGGTGCTGGCTTGGCTAAGGCTGCGCTAGCGGGAAAGGTCAATGGAAATCTTGTTGATACTTCTTATTTAATCAGTGAAGATGCAGAGCTTGCGATTATTACGGATAAGAATCCTGAAGGTCTTGATGTTATACGCCATTCAGCTGCGCATTTGCTCGCTTACGCAGTAAAAGAGTTATTCCCCGAGGCGCAAGTAACTATTGGTCCTGTGATTGAAAATGGTTTCTTTTACGACTTTTCTTATAAGCGTGCGTTTACCCCTGAAGATTTAATTGCCATCGAAAAGAAAATGTCTGAGCTGGCAAAGAGGGATGAGCTAGTAACGCGTAAGGTATTGCCACGAGATGAAGCTGTGGCTTACTTTAATTCTATCGGCGAGTTATATAAAGCTGAAATCATTGGTAGCATTCCTGCGGGTGAAGATGTTTCGCTATATACCGAAGGTAGCTTTACCGACTTATGTCGTGGTCCGCATGTGCCTAATACGGGCAAATTAAAAGCTTTTAAATTAATGAAGTTGGCTGGTGCGTACTGGCGTGGTGACAGCAATAACGAAATGCTACAGCGCGTGTATGGGACTGCTTGGCGCAATAAAGAAGAGTTAGAAGCCTATCTATTCCAGTTGGAAGAAGCTGAAAAACGTGATCATCGTAAATTAGGCAAGCAACTAGACTACTTCCATATGCAAGACGATGCGCCAGGGATGGTATTTTGGCATCCTCGTGGCTGGAGCATTTGGCAAGAGGTTGAGCAGTACATGCGTAAAATGTTTCGTGACTACGATTATCAAGAAGTGCGCACGCCTACCGTCATGGATAAGACGCTGTGGGAAAAGTCAGGTCACTGGCAAAATTACCGCGACAATATGTTTGTTACTGCTTCAGAAAGTCGTGATTATGCAGTGAAGCCGATGAACTGCCCAGGCCATGTACAAATCTTTAATAGTGGGTTGCATAGTTACCGCGATTTGCCATTGCGTTTGGCGGAGTTTGGATCATGCCATCGTAATGAACCATCAGGTTCTTTGCATGGATTGATGCGTGTACGTGGTTTTACCCAAGATGATGCGCATATTTTTTGTACTGAAGCACAGATTGAGTCTGAAGTAGCTGACTTTATAAAGATGTTATATAAAGCTTACGGTGACTTTGGATTTACAGAAGTATTGGTTAAGCTTTCAACGCGCCCTGAAAAGCGTGTGGGTGCTGATGAAACCTGGGATAAAGCCGAAGCTTCATTAGCTAATGCGCTGAATCAAAATAATCTAGCATTTGATTTGCAGCCTGGAGAGGGTGCTTTTTACGGCCCAAAAATTGAATTTACACTAAAAGACAGCTTAGGTCGTCTATGGCAGTGTGGCACGATCCAATTAGACTTTAACCTACCTGAGCGTTTGGATGCTGAGTACGTTGCTGAAGATAATACACGTCAGCGCCCAGTAATGTTGCATCGCGCCATTGTGGGTTCTATGGAACGGTTTATCGGAATTTTGATTGAGAACTATGCCGGTGCTATGCCGTTATGGTTAGCGCCAGTGCAAGTGATGGTACTGAATATCTCAGAAAGTCAGTCAGATTATGTACGGCAAGTAGTTGAAATGCTGAAGAAATCTGGCATTAGATGTGAATTTGACTTGAGAAATGAGAAGATTACCTATAAAATACGCGAACATAGCATGCAGAAGTTACCTTACTTGCTAGTTGCAGGTGAGCGTGAAATGCTGGCAGGACATGTAGCCGTGCGTACCCGAACAGGTGAAGACCTAGGCTCTATGCCGATAAGCGACTTAATTGACCGCTTAAAAGCAGAAGTTGAAGCGAAAGCTTAAGCTTAATTAGAGACTTAAAATTTCAGGTGCACGGCTTAACTATTTGGAGAATTTGATATAGCACAAGACAAAGAAACGCGAATTAACGGTGACATTACTGGTACCGAAGTTCGTTTGGTGGGTGTAGAGGGTGAACCGTTAGGGATTATGTCGCTAACGGAGGCATTTGCAAAAGCAGAAGAAGCAGACACTGATTTAGTGGAAATTGCGCCTAACGCTGTACCGCCAGTTTGTAGGCTATTGGATTACGGCAAATTTAAATATGCCGAAAGCAAAAAACAGCACGAAGTTAAGCTGAAGCAAAAGCAAGTTGTGGTTAAAGAGATTAAGTTTCGCCCAGGTACAGATGACGGCGACTACGCAATTAAAGTGCGTAATATTATTCGATTTATTCAAGACGGCGATAAAGCTAAGATTACTTTACGCTTTAGAGGCCGTGAGATTACTCACCAAGAATTTGGTTTGGCTTTATTAAGACGTGTTGAAGCAGATTTAAAAGAATACGCAGTCGTTGAGCAGTTTCCGAAAATGGAAGGCCGCCAAATGGTAATGGTGCTTGGACCACCTAAAAAGAATTAAGTAGCTGTTATCAGTTGCAAAATGAAGTAGTCAGTGTAATAGCAAAGTAGTGGTAGTGAAATTCCGAGTGATACGGCTTAACGGCATGCCTAAGCACTCATAACTAAGTTCAAGGAGAACAAAATGCCAAAAATGAAAACCAAGAGTGGTGCTAAAAAGCGCTTCAAGTTCTTGGGTAATGGTAAAGTGAAGCGTACGCATTCACATTTACGCCATATCCTCACTAAAAAGACCACCAAGCAAAAGCGTAAATTACGCGGCACGGCGATCATCTCACCAACTGATGTCAAGCGCGTTCGCGCTATGATGCCAACACGATAAGGAGACCGATATGCCTAGAGTAAAACGTGGTGTCATTGCTCGCGCTAGACACAAAAAAGTATTAAAAGCCGCTAAGGGTTACCGCGGTCGTCGTAAAAACGTTTACCGCGTTGCTAAGCAAGCGGTAATGAAGGCTGGTCAATATGCTTACCGTGATCGCCGTCAAAAGAAACGTCAATTCCGTACATTATGGATTGCACGTATCAATGCGGGTGCTCGTGAGTGTGGTTTGACTTATAGCCGCTTCATGCATGGTTTGAAAAAAGCAGCGATTGAAGTTGATCGTAAAGTATTAGCTGATTTAGCAGTATTTGATAAAGTAGCATTTGCACAATTTGTTGAAATGTCAAAAACAGCTTTAGCCGCTTAATTGCTTGAAAAATAAAAAAAGAGGCTTCGGCCTCTTTTTTTTATAGTAAAATCAATACATTATAAAATTTAACGCATTCAAATTGGTGCTGTAAATAAAATCAAAATAGATTAAAGACGATCAATCACATGTCAGACTTAACGCACTTAATACCAGCTGCTATAGCAGATTTTGCTAATAGCGCAACGATGAACGATTTGGAAGTGGCCAAAGCCAAGTATTTAGGAAAAACTGGCGCACTGACTGATGCGTTAAAGGGCTTGGGCAAGCTTAGCAACGAAGATCGTCCAGCTGCAGGCGCTGCCATCAATGTGGTAAAACAAGCTGTAGAGGGTGCCCTAACAGAGCGTCGTGAGGCATTGTTGAATGCCGAGCAAGCTAAGCAATTAGCACAAGAGTCTATCGACGTCACTTTGCCAGCGCGAGCACAATCACTAGGTGGTTTGCATCCGGTCACACTTACCTTACAACGTATAGAGCAGTTATTTCACTCCATCGGGTTTGAAGTAGCGACTGGACCAGAAATCGAAACAGATTTTTATAACTTTACTGCGTTGAATATTCCTGAAGATCATCCTGCGCGTGCAATGCACGACACTTTCTATATAGATGAAGCCAATGTGCTACGCACCCACACTTCACCAGTGCAAGTGCGCTACATGGAAAATGCACTAAAGAATAGTAAAACGCCCCCACTTAAAATCATTGCGCCAGGCCGAGTTTACCGTGTAGATTCTGATGCCACTCATTCCCCAATGTTTCATCAGGTGGAAGGTTTATGGGTAGATGAAGATATTAGCTTTGCCAACCTAAAAGGTGTAGTGCAAGACTTCTTGCAAAAATTCTTTGAGCGTGATGACTTGGTTGTGCGTTTCCGCCCTTCTTTTTTCCCTTTTACTGAACCTTCAGCTGAGATGGATATGAGCTGGAATGGGGGCTGGCTGGAGATTGGTGGTTGCGGTATGGTACATCCGGAAGTATTTAAACACGTGAATGTTGATCATGAAAAGTACCGTGGCTTTGCATTTGGCTTAGGCGTAGAGCGCCTGACTATGTTGCGTTATGGGGTCAATGATTTACGCCATTTCTTCAATAATGATTTACGTTTTTTGAGCCAGTTTAGATAGTTCTCACACACAATATTGCCATTAAATTAAATCAATCTAAGGTCATCCCCGCATTATGCAGTTTTCAGAAAATTGGTTACGTAGCTTAGTAAACACTGACTTAGATAGTCAGGCTTTAAATCATGCCTTGACCATGGCTGGTCTTGAAGTAGAGGAAATGCAGCCAGTAGCTGCTGCCTTTACTAAAGTGGTTGTTGGTAAAATACTGACTACCAGTAAACATCCGGATGCTGATCGTCTACAAATTTGTACAGTAGATGTAGGTAATATCGTGAATGGCGTATCTGTCCCCTTGCAAATCGTTTGTGGTGCACCTAATGCGCGTCCAGGTTTGTTAGCGCCTTGCGCAATGGTGGGTGCAGAACTCCCAGGCTTCTCTATTAAAGAAGCCAAAGTGCGCGGTGTAGAGTCTTTTGGCATGATGTGTTCATCCAAAGAGTTAGGCCTAAGTGCTGAGGCTACCGGTTTGCTGGAATTAAACTTTACTGCAGTGGTTGGACAAGATATTCGTCAGCATTTAGATTTAGATGATCATCTATTTACGTTAAAACTAACCCCTAATCGTAGCGATTGTTTAAGTATTACTGGCATTGCGCGTGATGTTGCCGCCATTACTGGCGCAACTACACATTTTGACGCGATTGAAATGGTTGAAGCTGAAACACAAGAGGCTATGACGGTTGTTGTAGGTCAGTCAGCAGCATGTCCGCGCTACTGTGGTCGCTTGGTGACAGGTATTAATGCCAAAGCAGCGACCCCTGAATGGATGGTTAAACGCCTAGAAAGAAGCGGTACACGTAGCATCAGTGCAATAGTCGATATTACTAATTATGTACTATTACAATTAGGCCAACCGATGCATGCATTTGATGCAACTAAATTAAGTGGCAATATTGAGATACGTTTTGCCAATGCTAATGAAAGTTTACTATTACTTAATGATCAGGATTTGGCACTTAAGGCCGATGACCTAGTGATCGCAGATGCGCAGGGTGCGTTAGCGCTAGCGGGAATTATGGGTGGAAAAGCCAGCGCGGTCAGCGATGAAACTACGCAAGTATTTTTAGAAAGCGCATTTTTCCCTCCAGCGGTAATTGCTGGTAAAGCACGCAGAATTGGACTAAGTACAGATTCCTCTTATCGTTTTGAACGTGGCGTTGATTTTGGTAATACGCGCAACGCGCTTGAGTATGCCACTACCCTCATTAAACAAATTTGTGGTGGACAAGTAGGTCCAGTGACGGAAGTTATCTCTACGCTACCCTTACGTACGCCAGTAAAATTAAGATTATCTCGCTTAGTGTCTGTGCTCGGCATTCCTTTAATGCAAGCTGATGTAGCTAAAATTTTAACGCAACTTGATTTTGCTTACATACTGTCAAATGATGTGTTTACAGTAACGCCCCCAAGCTATCGCTTCGATATTAGTATTGAAGAAGACTTAATTGAAGAAGTAGCACGTTTACATGGCTATGATCATATCCCAGCCATTCCACCTGTGGCATGTTTAGATATGTTGCCAGCACCAGAAAAACGAGTACATCTAAATAAGCTTCATGATTCTTTGGTGGCTAAAGGTTATCAAGAGATTGTGAATTACAGTTTTGTTGATAAAAGTTGGGAAACCGATTTATTGGGCAATGCCAACCCAATTGCACTTAAAAACCCTATTGCTAGCAACTTAAGCGTAATGCGCACAAGTTTATGGGGCGGATTGTTAGATACTTTAACTTACAACCTGAATCGCAAGCAAGATCGCGCTTTTATGTTTGAAGTAGGCGCCGTTTATCAAAAGATAGGCGCTGCATATGTTGAAGAAACACGCATTTCTGGACTAGCTTACGGCAGTGCTATGCCAGAGCAATGGGGTGTGACCTGTGTTGATATAGATTTCTTTGAAGTTAAAGCGCATGTAGAAGCGTTGATAGGTGCTGGTTCAGAAGTTTCCTATGAAAAGGCCGAACACACAACATTGCATCCAGGCCAATCAGCTCGTATTTTACTAAACGGGAAAGCCATTGGTTGGATAGGTAAGTTACATCCAAAGTGGCAACAACATTACAGCTTGAGCAAGAGCACTTTTCTATTTGAGTTAAGCACAGAAGCTATATTGGCTCGAAAGTTGCCAGCCTATCAAGAAGTATCTAAATTGTTACCAGTACGTCGAGATTTAGCTGTAGTGTTAGATGCAGATGTTGCAGTTGATTTAATCCTATCAACGATTAAATCGGCCAATATTCCGCTTATTAATGAGGTTGCCTTATTCGATTTGTACCAAGGTCCTGGTGTCGCTGAAAACAAAAAAAGCCTTGCATTATCAGTACTTATGCACGATACTCAAAAAACTTTGACAGATAGTGACACTGACACAGCCATCTCAAATCTGCTGCAATTAATGCAAAATAAATTCGGTGCAACACTTCGAAACTAAGCATTAAAAGATATGGTGAGTTTTTCCGAATTTAAGTCAATTACGTTGCTTAAAACAAGCTTTGCTCTTATAAAAAGCTATTAAAAGATACAAATGGATTGGGAGTTTTAAATGACTTTAACAAAAGCTGAATTAGCGGACTTACTCTATGAGCAAGTTGGATTAAATAAACGCGAAGCTAAAGATATGGTGGAATCGTTTTTTGAAGAGGTACGTATTGCATTAGAAGCAGGGGATAGTGTCAAATTATCAGGCTTTGGCAATTTCGAACTACGTAAAAAATCAGAGCGTCCAGGTCGAAATCCTAAAACTGGTGAAGAAATACCAATTTCAGCACGCAGAGTGGTCACCTTTCACGCAAGTCAAAAGCTGAAAAGCAAAGTGGAAGCTAATTACCTCAGTTAGAATCAGTTTTCAATTTTAGTTTATCGCGGTGTTAGTGTGAAGGTGCAGTATGAGTGAGCCAATTACCAAGGTGCAATTACCACCTATTCCAGCAAAGCGCTACTTTACCATTGGTGAAGTGAGTGAGCTTTGTGGTGTAAAGCCACATGTGCTTCGTTACTGGGAGCAAGAATTCACACAACTAAAACCAGTTAAACGCCGTGGTAATCGCCGCTATTATCAACATCATGAAGTACTATTAATTCGTCGTATTCGTGAGTTACTGTATGAGGAAGGTTTCACCATTAGTGGTGCGCGCAACCGTTTAGATATTCCTGCATCAAAATCCGATGTGCAACAACAGTTATCTCTAGATACCCCATCAGCAGTGAACGAGGGTCAACAACAAACAACTGGTATCGCTAATCATCAGTTTGACTTTTCTAAAGCCAAGGCTGAGCTTAGCGAAATACTTAAACTATTGCGTCCAGCTTTATTGGCTTCTTAAAACACCACATTGATATATATTTCAGCCAGTTTTTTATAGTGCTATCTGTTTAAGCTATAATGCATGCGCTGTTGTTAGCGAGGCAGCGGTTCGGGGCATAGCGCAGCCTGGTAGCGTACTAGTCTGGGGGACTAGGGGTCGCAAGTTCGAATCTTGCTGTCCCGACCAATTTGTATAAGGGTTTCAGAGGGTTTAGTTAGTTTTGTGACCAATTGGTGACTAAGATTATTAAAAACACCCTCAATCTTCTGTTTTTCTTTCTGTTTATCTGCACCAACAATCCATTTTCCATTTTCCATTTATTTTTAACTGGATGTCTTCAATATACCTAGTTAATTGATATTTTTTTCGGTCAGTTTTGGGTCGGAAGTGACTTGCCGAATGTCTTCTCTATGGCTACTCTAATCGAATTACTAGCATCGGTTTAGAATAAACAACTACCAACCTTTTCTTTGAATTTATTTATAAATAATAAGTCCCATTAACTGTACTTAGATATATAGTTTAATAAATTAAAATTATAAGAAACAATAGAGGGCGTCATATGAATAAGATTTATTCAACTTGCTTTGTATTAATGATGTTGTTTTCAAGTGGTAGCTTTGCAGGAGAGTTTGATAATAACTGTACATTTAGTTTGTCAGAAAACCGCATATTTAAAACCCATTGCTTAATTAGTGCTGATTTTGAAGGTAAAACCTATTGCTTTGGTACTGAAGCTAGCAAAGATGAGTTTTTAGAGCATCCTCAGACAATCATTTCAAAGGCTAAAGCCTTTTACGAAAAGCTAACCGACGCTTCGGCTACCACTGATGCTGATGGGCGTGTAAAAATTACCCAAGCTGAAGCATTAGCGCAAATAAAGAGTAATACATGCGACTTATCAAATAAAGACGCAGGTTACTTACAATTTGATGGTATGGATTTACAGCATTGTAAGATGGTCAATACTAGCTTTTTCGGTGCTTACCTTCGTGGTGCCAATCTAAGTGGCGCCAATCTAGAAGGCGCATATCTCAACCTAGCTCGACTTGAGGGTACAGACTTGAGTGGTGCTAACCTTAAAAATGCCACAATATTTCAAGCTATTTTTGATAAAACTAACTTCAAGGGCGCTAATCTATCCAATGCTCGCATGATTGGTACTCTCGGCAATGTTGATATGAGCAATGCAATTGTTATCAAAGGTCGATTCGGGCTAGATATTGGCAATCAGCCGATGGGTGCTATGCGCTTTGATGCTGTGGGAGGTCGCTTTGCTAATACAAATTTCGAGGGAGCCGATATTAACCGCTCCAACTTACCCTTCGCAGATTTAAGAGGTGCTAACTTACGTAATACCAATCTATTTAGAGCTGATTTTAGCAAGGCCGATTTAACGGGGGCGGATATTACTGGAGCTGACCTTAATGAAGCGACGCTTGATGGCACAATAATGACAAACGTTAAGGGTATTGAATCAATTAAAGGCTATGACGCTAAAAAAGGGCTATGTGTGAGTTGTGGTAGTTAATAGCCCAGTAAGTTAAATTCTAACAGGCACCTTCGGGTGTCTTTTGTTTGGTGGGTGCAAACGACTGCAATGGATCGGAAGTCCCTACATTAGGTGTCTGCTTCTAGCGACGCAGTTTTTGATAAATATATTATTAGTTTGATATAAATGTATTTAGGTATATAGTTAATTATTATCAATTTGAAGATAAACTTTTCCATGAGAACATCTAACATTATTTCTTTAAAAGAAATCTCATTATCGGAAATCGATGCAGCCATTCTCGTTCGCAACTACGGCACCAAATTAACCTTATTAACTAAGAAACAGCGGGTCATATTTGATTTGTTGAGTAACGGGATGATGGTCAAGGATATAGCCAAACATCTTGAGCTTGCTGAAATTACGGTCAAGGTAGTCAAAGCAAGAGTTATGGTTATATTGGATGTTACTAACTTACAAGAAATGGCGGTAATTAGTAAATGCACCTCATGTAATTACCTCAAACAACATCTCTAGAAATCAGTTTAAATACATACCTTTATAAGCTTAAAGTAGTTATATATTAATTCGAAGTGACTAGGCTAGTTTTGTTTGAGTGATTGCCATGCCTACTTTGTTAGTTTTGAAAAACCCCATAAAAGCAAAACTATAAATACAACCAGCCCAACAACCGTAAAAATTCCTTGCCATCCAAGAAAAAACATATGCTCTCCAGCTTCATTGTGGGTGTTATGAATAGAAATATCAGTTCTGTAATCACACTTTTAATAATTTTTTGAATTGATTCAAATCAAGGAATTTTGATAAATTAATGACTTATAAATTGTCCGTTATAGGTCATTTTTCTTTTATGCTCTAAAACCATTAAAATTGACCATGTTATCCACGCGTACAGCGTGGTAAAAGTTTTAAAATATTTTTTTGACGCATCCAAGTTTTAAGCATTTAAATCCAGAACTTAATTGCTTCTAAGCCGTTGCAAGTAATTTGGTCAGCCGATGTAGCATCCTAATTTGTGCTTGGCTCTGTTATGCTATGCACTTAAACATAAATAAATATTTAAAAGAAAAGAGTAGCTCTTGTATAAACACCCACTGCTAGATCGTGACAAAATCTCACCGAAAGAGGCGCTGGAGGTCTTGATTGAAGGCAATGGTCGATTTACCAAAAACCTTTCTCTTCATAGAGATTTGCTCAGTATTGTCAATATTACTAAAGATAAGCAACATCCGTTTGCAGCAATCTTAGGTTGTAGCGATTCGCGTACCGCCTCTGAAATTATATTTGATCAGGGTTTGGGTGATATTTTTAGTGTTCGCTTAGCAGGCAATATAGCCTCGCCTTTTGCTATAGGTAGCCTGGAGTTTTCTTGTAAATATCTAGGTAGTAAGTTAATTGTGGTGCTAGGTCATAGCGGCTGTGGCGCTGTTATGGCGGCTTGCGATCATTACACTGGTGGGCATATAGGCGACATATTAAAGCATATAGAGCCGGCGGTTGATCATCATCAGTCATTGGGTCATGGTCAAGGTTCCGCTGATAAGCAGTTTGTCAGTCAGGTTTGTCAGACCAATGTTGAGTTGCAAATCCAGGCTATTCTAGACGGCAGTGAAATTCTGACGCAAATGTTGGCAGATAAACAAATTGGTATTGCGGCCGCCGTCTACGACGTAGGGTCAGGCGTGGTCACTTTCGACCACGCTAAATCCTTATTTTGAAATATAACTTCTAATTCTTAATTTTGCAATATGAACTTACTTTAGCTCAGGCTGAATTAACTTCATGATTGCTGGGTCGTCAGGCTGCACTTCTGAAGTGAAGCTATGCACGGCTTTGCCTTTAGATGTAATCACATATTTATGAAAATTCCACTGTGGCTCCTGACCAGCGGCGGCGATGAGTCCCTTGTAGAAGGGTTGTGCATTAGGCCCTGAAACAGAACCTTTAGAAATCATCGGGAATTTTACACCGTAAGTCATTTTGCAAAAATTCCCGATTTCTTTATCGCTTTGCAATTCCTGCCTAAAGTCATTTGAGGGGAACCCAATGACTAGCAATCCGCGCGCCTTGTATTGTTGAGACATCGCTTCCAGCTTTTCGAACTGCGGGGTAAAACCGCAACGGCTAGCAGTATTCACCACTAGTATAGGTTGATCGCGATGTTGGCATAGATCAATGCTCTCACCCTGCAATGTTTTAAATTGGTGATTTAATAGGGCAGGGCAGTCACCAGCTGCTGCAGATAACGGCATTGCAAAAAGTGCCAAAGGCAGTAAAAATATTTTCATACTAAATCCTTAAATGTAAGCTTGCAAAACACTGTGTTAATTACCAAGATTTCAACACCACTTCTTCGACATCGACTCCTTGGCAATCTTCGTTATTACAGCCGCTAGTTTTTTTCCATTCAACTGGAAATGGCATTTTCTCTGTCGGGAGTGGGGCGCCATTAATGCCATAGCCAAGCGCAAATACTACTGCACCATCTTTTACAGGAAATCCTGATCTAGTTTCAGCCATGCTAGTCATCATCTTAGATAGGGTTGATGGGACTTCATCATCACTATCTAACCATGCTTTAATCTTGCCATCATTCCGCACTGCAATCACTAAAAATCCCCAGTTCGCATTGGATTCGACTGTGCTGAGTTTCTCTCTAATATCAATTTCTAGCTGTTTAATGTATTTTGCCATCCCTTCAATATTTCCCACTTTCTTCATGGTGGCTATTTTTGGTTGCATCATTTTAATCATTAGGTACTCTACGTCTGTGGCTGAAGCCACCAGTGGGAACAGCATCAACAACATGGCAATAAATTTCATATTAATACTCCTAAATAGTGTGGTTTATTATTATTTACGCTAAAAACTTTTAATACGACTAAGTAGATGCACATTAGTTCGACCAACAATTATGCAATGCTAGCTATAATAGCGTTAACTTCAGTGACGTATTTCAGGTGAGCGCTATGCAAAATCAAGTCCAAACCATCTCAACCCATGGCTTTAATGATCAAAAGCCTGGTACTTCCGGCTTACGCAAAAAAGTGCAGGTATTTCAGCAGACGCATTATTTAGAAAACTTTGTGCAGAGCATATTTGACACACTAGAGGTACCTTTGGGTGCGACCTTAACCGTTGGTGGTGATGGACGATATTACAATCGCCATGCGATACAGACCATTATTGAAATGGCTGCAGCTAATGGTTTTGGTCATGTACTTGTGGGTCAAGCGGGCATATTATCAACGCCAGCGGTTTCGCATATTATTCGCAAATACCATACATTTGGCGGCATGATTTTATCGGCAAGCCATAATCAGGGTGGCGTGCATGGCGACTTTGGTATTAAGTACAATATTAGCAATGGCGGCCCAGCACCAGAAAAAATTACCGACGAAGTTTTTGCTAAAAGTAAGGTGATTACACAATACAAAACGGTCAAATTTGCGCCTGTGGATATCAACACCTTAGGTAAAACTGAGTTTGAAACGGATCGGGGAAAGTTTACGGTACAAGTCATTGATGCGGTGCAAGACTATGCCGATCTAATGCAAACGCTGTTCGATTTCACTGCAATTAAAAAGCTGCTGGCAAGCGGATTCAAGATGAAGTTTGACGCCATGCATGCGGTGACGGGCCCATACGCGCAGGAGATTTTTGTTAATCGCTTGTCTGCGCCTGAGTCTAGCCTGATGAATTGCCTGCCATCTGAAGATTTTAATGGCGGACATCCTGATCCAAACTTAACCTATGCTGCAGATTTAGTAGCGATTATGTTTAGTGGTGCTAATGCTCCGGATTTTGGTGCAGCCTCTGATGGTGACGGCGATCGCAATATGATTTTAGGTAAAAATTTCTTTGTTACACCATCTGATAGTTTAGCCGTATTAGCTGCCAACGCTACCTTAGTCCCAGCTTATGCCTCTGGCATCGCTGGAGTTGCTCGTTCTATGCCAACTAGTGGTGCTGTTGATAGAGTGGCTGTTAAATTAAACATTCCTTGCTATGAAACGCCCACAGGTTGGAAGTTTTTTGGCAACTTAATGGATGCAGGTAAGGTTACGTTGTGTGGTGAGGAAAGTTTTGGAACTAGCTCAAGCCATGTGCGGGAAAAAGACGGTTTGTGGGCAGTATTATTTTGGCTTAATGTATTAGCGCAAAAGTATGCATTAGATGGCATGGCTTCAGTGGAAACGATGCTAAAGGCACATTGGTTGGAGTTCGGACGTAATGTCTATTCGCGCCATGATTATGAGGCGATACCTACTGACGCTGCCAATGCAGTGATGCAGCATATCAAAGGCCAGTTTGAGAGCCTGCCAGGACAAAAATTTGGACATTATCAGGTAGGTAGTTGCGATGATTTTAGCTACCATGATTCTATTGATGGCTCGGTGAGCAAAAATCAAGGTGTGCGTATATTGTTCGTTGATGGTTCTCGCATCGTATTTAGGCTGTCGGGCACTGGTACGGAGGGGGCGACCTTGCGTATTTACTTGGAAGCATATGAGACTGATAGTCATAAGCAGCATTTAGATGCCCAAATCGCCTTGGCGGAAATGATCAAAATTGGCTTGCAGATATCACAATTAGTGGCGTTGACGGGGTGTGTTTCACCCACCGTCATTACTTAGAAACTAGGGGTAGGATCGCAGGGTTGCGATCGTAAGTCGTTACTCTGCGACTTGCTTGATGCTCATTTCGCCTTTGTATAGCCGTACATCCATACGGCCTAAAAATGACATGCCCAATAATACATCGCCGTCTAAAGAGGGGGCAATCATCGCGGCCACATCATGCGCTTGTATTCCGCCTATTTGTACTGATTGCAAGCGCACGGCATAACCCACGCTATCCCCATTTGCAGTAGATGTGCGCACGGCATTTATGCTTTTAAGCTTCAGCTTGTCGGCTATTCTTTGCGAAATAGCGACCCCCGTTGCCCCAGTGTCTACTAATACATCCACTTGTTCACCATTAATCAGCGCCTGCGCTCGGTAGTGGCCATCTAAGCCTCGCTTTAACACAACATGGTTGCTTTTGCCCATGTTGTCTAACTTGTTTGGGTTCTGGATGTTATCTACTAAGTAAAAAATGAGTGTGGCAAGTGCGCACCAGATAGCCGTTACTAAGAGTGTATTTTTAGACATGATTAACTGAGATTGAATGCTTAATTTTTTGCAACTTATTTAATAATGACAGCTCAAACTTGTCAATGTTAAGGGGAGGTAAAGGCAAAATTTAAGCGTGGGTTATTCTGCTTCTTCTATCCAAGCTAGTTGTATTGCTTCTAGAATTTTTTCGCCACATTTTTCTGGACTATCGTTGAAGCCATCTAAATCAAGTACCCATTGCATAAGGTCAGTAAAGCGGATGGTTTTAGGATCAATATCTGGATGGGTATCGTAGAGTGATTCTGCGATGGTTAATGTGTCTGTCCATTTCATGGAGATAATTCCTAAAGTTTTAATCAAACCTATTATAGCCTTGGCGACATTATTTGACTTTAAAATGCGTGCTACTTTAATCATGTCTAAGGTTTTAATCTTTAGCATGACGCGTGGTAAAATGTGGCCAGTTCGTTCATTCACTAATTTAAGTATTCGGAAAATATAAACATCATGTCTCAAGCCCCATTAAATCCGGCACCATTTAACTACGCTAATACTTTGGATCAAGCTGATCCAGCGCTATGGGGCATGATCAAGCATGAGGTCGTGCGCCAACATGAGCATATAGAATTAATCGCCTCTGAAAACTACACTAGTGCGGCAGTGATGCAGGCACAGGGTTCACAACTGACCAATAAGTATGCAGAAGGCTATCCTGGTAAACGTTTTTATGGCGGATGTGAATATGTAGATCAAGTAGAGCAATTGGCTATAGATCGCTTAAAAGCCCTATATGGTGCTGAGTATGCCAATGTGCAACCACACTCAGGCTCACAAGCTAACCAAGCCGTGTATTTTTCAATTCTCAAGCCAGGTGATACAGTGATGGGCATGAACTTGGGTCATGGGGGTCACTTGACTCATGGCTCACCTGCTAATTTATCAGGTAAGTTATTCAACATCGTGCCTTATGGTTTAAATACAAATGAAGAAATTGATTACGATGAAATGGAACGCATTGCTGTGGAGTGCAAGCCAAAGCTATTGATTGGAGGTGCTAGTGCCTACGCTTTAAGATTTGACTGGGCGCGTATGAGCGAAATTGCCAAGAAAGTTGGCGCTTATTTCATGGTGGATATGGCGCATTACTCAGGTTTGATTGCAGCCGGCGTATACCCTAACCCAGTGCCACATGCAGATTTTGTCACTTCAACGACACATAAAACTTTACGTGGCCCACGCGGCGGTATTATTTTAGCTAAAGCTGAATTCGAAAAATCACTAAATTCCAGTGTGTTTCCAGCCCTGCAAGGTGGCCCATTAATGCATGTGATTGCAGCAAAAGCGACTGCGTTCTTAGAAGCCGCTCAGCCTGACTTTAAAGTGTATCAAGCGCAAGTGATTAAAAATGCACAAGCCATGGCGGAAACTTTAACCGCACGTGGTTTGCGTATTATTTCTGGTCGTACTGAATCGCATATGTTTTTGGTGGATTTACGTGCTAAAGGTTTAACCGGTAAAGCCGCTGATGCTGCGCTGGGTTTAGCGCATATTACAGTCAATAAGAATTCAATTCCTAATGATCCAGAAAGTCCGTTTGTAACCTCTGGTATTCGCATAGGTACGCCAGCGATTACCACTCGCGGCTTCAAGGAAGAAGAAGCTAAGCTAGTCGCCAATTTAATTGCTGATGTGTTGGATCATCCTACAGATGAAGCTTTAATTGCCGCTACAAAAGCTAAAGTGCATGCCTTGACTGCCCGCTTTCCTGTATATGCAGGGCGCTAGGAAATAAGGTCAAGGATTTAATGGCCGAAGTCAGGGGATATGTTTGAGAGTTTATAGTTCTTATGGTGTATTTTTTCAGCATTTAGTGAGCACTCATGCTGGTGAAGCCCTGTGCGTGACTAATCTGTTGTCTTTAGTCCGCATTTTCTATCTATGAAATGCCCTTTTTGCGGTGTTGATGATACCCAGGTAATAGATTCACGGGTGAATGAAGAGGGTAATGCTATACGTCGCCGACGCAAATGCAGTGCCTGCGACAAACGTTTTACTACTTATGAAACGGCTGAGTTGCATTTGCCACAAGTAGTCAAAACCAACGGTACGCGTGAGGAGTTTAGTCGCGAGAAATTACGTTTATCTTTCTCACGTGCATTACATAAAAGACCGGTGCCTACAGAGTATGTCGATCGGGCCTTGGATAGAATTTCACAAAAGCTACTGGGATTGGGTGAGCGCGAAGTACCCGCACGAATCTTGGGCGAGAGTGTGATGCATGAGCTCAAACTCATGGATAAAGTGGCTTATATACGATTTGCTTCTGTATACCGAAGTTTCTCTGATGTGGATGATTTTAATGATGTAATACGTGATCTAGATTAGCGATTAGTCATCGCAGTCTTTTCTAAGAAATAGGATATGTAATGAAATTAATTAATGGCTTATCAATCGCGCTAGCAGTATTTACAATAATCTTGACCATCGTTTTTTTTGGTTGGTGGATAATGAAAGACAGCGTTGTGTTTGGTAGCGAAAAATTTGATCAAGTTAAATGGATGCAAAGTGCCGCTACCATCACCACCGAATGTAAGCGCGGAGATATGGCGTATGACCTACAGAAGAATATTTTGGCTAGAGGCTCTTCCAAAGAGGCTGTAGCAGTGCTGTTAGGACGTCCTAGCTTTGAAGATGGCCCGGCAGTTGAATACGACTTGGGTAAATGTATGCATGTTTATCATGGACTGCTTATTTTCTTTGATGAAAACAACCGTTTACTTAATAGCCGTATTTCATCGCACTAATAGTTCAATCTCAGCTTATCTCATCACGATAACGCATCTTGTTTTCAAGTACAGACCACCACTTTATGACCCTCGCTCTGCGACTTGCAGAGCAAGGTTTGTATAGTACGCAACCTAATCCACGTGTTGGCTGTGTCATTGTTAAAAACCAGAAGAGCATTGGAGAGGGCGCACACCTTAGAGCTGGTGAGGGGCATGCAGAAGTTATTGCTTTGCATCAAGCCGGCTCGCTAGCTGCAGGTGCTGATGTCTATGTCACATTGGAACCATGCAATCATCACGGGCGCACGCCTCCTTGTGTGGATGCTTTAATTGCAGCTGGTGTAAAGCGGGTGGTAGTGGCGATGCAGGATCCTAACCCCTTAGTCGCGGGCCAAGGCATACTGCGTTTGCAAGCGCACGGCATAATTGTAAACAGTGGTTTGATGCAGAATGAAGCTCTCACTTTAAACGCAGGGTTTGTTAAGCGCATGACGCTAGCATTGCCCTATGTACGCTCCAAAATTGCTGCTAGTTTAGATGGACGAACTGCACTTAACAATGGAAAGAGTCGGTGGATTACTGGAGAAGCCGCACGTTTAGATGTACAGCATTGGCGTGCGCAGTCATGCGCCGTCGTAACCGGCATCGGTACAGTCTTAGCAGACAACCCAAGCATGAATGTGCGTTTGCAAGCATCTAAGCGTCAGCCATTACGGGTCATTGTGGATAGCTATTTACGAACGCCAGTCAATTGCAAGATGCTTGATACAGTAAAACAAAATTCAGTCCTTATTGCCTACGCAAAAGACCAAAATCACCAAGTTACCCACTTAAGTGCCACGGGTGCTGAATGTTTGCATGTGCAAAATGTGTCCAGTCAAGTGGACTTAAAAGCTTTGCTACATCAACTTGCGCTACGTGGGGTAAATGAGGTGCTGGTCGAAGCAGGCCAAGGTCTTAATGGCGCCTTGTTGGCCGCGGGTTTGATAGACGAGTTTATTTTTTACTATGCGCCTAAGTTGATGGGCTCAAATGCAAAAGGTATGTTTGCATTTCCTGAGTTAACCGATATGCAACAAGTCAGTAATTTAAAGATTTTAGATGTCAGGCAAATTGGTTCAGATATTCGCCTGCGCGCCCAACCGTTAAAAAACTAACGATTAATGATGCCATATGCTGATTGATACCCATTGTCATCTTGATGCAGCTGAATTTAATGTTGATCGTGAGTACATCGCATTGATGGCTAAGCAACAAGGCATTGATCGCATTGTAATCCCCGCTGTGGAGCGCGCAAACTTCGATACTGTCATTGCGCTATGTAATCGACATCAAAATTGCGCTTACGCGCTTGGTATTCATCCTATGTATGTAGATGCTGCCGATAACCTGGATATCGAAATCCTTCAAACCTATATTGAGAACTTTCACCCTATTGCCCTAGGGGAAATAGGTCTGGATTATTTTGTACGCACACCTAAACTTAACCCTGACCATATAGAAAAGCAGGTTATTTTTTTTACCGAGCAGTTAAAATTAGCTGCCCACTATGATTTGCCCGTGTTATTGCATGTTAGGCAGGCGGTGGATGATGTATTAAAGTATTTACGTCGTCACCCTGTGCGTGGCGGAATTGCCCATGCTTTTAATGGTAGCTTGCAACAAGCAGAGCAATTTATTGAGCTTGGCTTTAAGTTGGGATTTGGTGGGGCCATGACCTATTCCCGAGCTTTAAAAATTCGTGAGTTGGCAGTTAAGTTACCTTTAAACGCGATCGTATTGGAAACGGATGCGCCAGATATGCCACCTGCATGGATAGGCCCTGGCGTTAGAAATAGTCCGTTAGAATTGCTTAAAATTGCACAAGTTTTAGCTGATTTAAGGCAGGTAAATGTGGCTCAAGTGCAGGCTGTTACGGGATGTAACGCCTTGCACGCACTGCCAAAATTAGCTGAGTTATGCACATCACTTCAAGTGCTACATTAAGTATTGTAAAAAAACCTTTATAATCAATGGTAGTTACGTAAGTTATTGATTTTAATGTAATAAATATTAGGTTAAAATTTAAGCGTTTTAAAAAAAGCCTTATAAATTGGTATGTTACATTTTATGCGCACAACTATTCACAGAGTTATCCACAGATAATGTGGAGAGTATTTGTCAAATCATGGAACTTTTTTAAAGTCAACTTTTGAATTATTTATTTTTTAGCCTATTTGCACTTTATATTGCTAGGAATTGTGAGTTTTTATGTTAGTCAACCAACAGCAATATCGCACTATTTGGCCGAATGAAAATGCTGAGCTTAGTTTAAGTGGCGTTTCTATTATTGATCAAACAAAGTTGCCACATCGATTTGAAATAGTGACTATTCAGAGTTTGGAGCAAATGATTGATGCCATCAACAATATGCAGGTTCGTGGTGCGCCTTTAATAGGCGCAGCAGCATCTTATGGTGTGGCCTTAGCCATGCAGCAAGATGCCAGTGACATATATTTGAACCATGCGGTTAAGCAATTGATTCACAGTCGGCCAACGGCAGTGAATTTGAAGTGGGCGGCGCAGCGGATGCTAAAACGACTATTGGATTTGCCTGAGGCAGAACGATTGTCTGCAGCGTGGCGTGAAGCCGCTGCTATTTGTGATGAAGATGTAGGGCTTAATCAAGCGATAGGCGTGCATGGCCTGACGATCATTAAGGCGTTAGCGGCTAAGAAACTAGGTCGTCTAAATATAATGACACACTGTAACGCTGGTTGGCTGGCCACCGTAGATTTTGGCACAGCGTTGGCGCCTATCTATGCCGCACATGACTCAGGTATTGCTGTTCATGTATGGGTGGGCGAAACCCGCCCGCGCAACCAAGGTGCTAGCTTAACTGCTTGGGAGTTGTCGCAACACGGCGTTCCACATACAGTGATTAGTGATAATGCGGGCGGTCATTTAATGCAACAAGGTGATGTCGATATGGTGATTGTTGGCGCCGACCGCGTTACGAGCATTGGCGATGTTTGCAATAAGATTGGCACTTACCTTAAAGCTTTGGCTGCGTTTGATCAGAACATCCCTTTTTATGCCGCGGTGCCTTCGCCAACAATTGACTGGACTATGACGGACGGTCTTAAGGATATAGAAATTGAGCAACGTAGCCCACGTGAACTATCTTGGATTAACGGCCTGCTTGCTAATGGAGAATTGGCCGAGGTAAATATACTGCCCCCCAATACGCATGTGGCTAATCCGGCGTTTGATGTCACCCCAGCACGATTGGTGACGGGAATTATTACAGAGTTCGGTGTTTACAAGCCTGATCAACTTAAAACCATGTCATTCAATGATAGGCTAGGTTAAGCGATGACACATTCAAATCTAATGCAATCATCACAAGCACTATTAAAAACGAGCCAAGATTTAGTGCGCTTAGGCTTAAATCGAGGCACCTCAGGCAACGCCAGTGTGCGTACCGATAATGAAGCGGGTGTAGCTGGCTTTTTAATTACGCCATCTGGTATCGCGGTAGACGATATGACAGCATCAGATATGGTGTGGATGGATTTTTCCGGCAAGGTGCAGGGCAGTAAAGCGCCATCATCGGAGTGGAGGTTTCATCTTGACCTACTAGCCCATAAGCCTCAGCTTAACGCGGTTATTCATACACACAGTATGTTCGCGACCACTCTAAGTACTTTTCAAAAGGATATCCCAGCCTTTCATTACATGATTGCACTGGCTGGTGGCGATAGCATACGTTGCGCGCCTTATGCGCTATTCGGTAGCCAGCAACTTTCAGACTATGCCATTGTTGCAATGCAAGATAGGTATGCCTGTTTGTTGGCAAATCACGGTCTGATTGCGGTAGGTAAAAGCCTAGAATATGCTTTAGATATCACGCTAGAAGTTGAAGCTTTGTGTGAACAGTACGTGCGCGCATTGCAGATAGGTGAGCCACATATTTTGAGTTCACAGCAAATGCTGGAAGTGCAGGAAAAATTCAAAAATTACGGGTCATGGGCTGGAAAAACGCTAGACTAGAATGATGAAATTTTTATTTTGCATAAGGTTTTGAGAGACCTCTGTTTTGCGGTAAAATCTATACCCGTCTGCAATAAAATATAAGTGCCATACAATGACCAAATATGTATTCGTAACCGGCGGTGTAGTTTCCTCTCTTGGTAAAGGTATCGCAGCCGCCAGTCTTGGCGCAATTCTTGAGTCCCGTGGCATTAAAGTGACCATGCTGAAGCTGGATCCATACATTAACGTTGACCCCGGTACCATGTCTCCATTTCAACATGGTGAAGTATTTGTAACCGATGATGGCGCTGAAACTGATCTGGATTTAGGTCACTACGAGCGTTTCATTAACCAGCGGATGGCCAAACGTAATAACTTCACTACCGGTCAGATTTACGAAACCGTCATTAAGAAAGAACGTCGCGGTGAATATCTAGGCAAGACCGTTCAGGTGATACCACATATAACTGATGAAATTAAAGCGCACGTCAAACGCGGCGCTGAAGGTGCGGATGTCGCGATTGTTGAAGTCGGTGGCACGGTAGGTGATATTGAGTCATTACCTTTCCTTGAAGCAATACGTCAAATGGGTTTTGAAGAAGGCCGCAATAATGCCTGTTACATCCATTTAACCCTATTACCTTGGATTCCAACAGCAGGTGAGCTTAAAACCAAGCCAACCCAGCACTCAGTCAAAGAGTTGCGCGAAATTGGTATCCAGCCAGACATTTTGCTATGTCGTGCCGACCGCAATATTCCAGATGAAGAGCGCAGAAAAATTGCGCTGTTTACTAATGTGATGCTAGAAGCCGTGATTAGCATGATTGATGCAGATTCTATTTATAAAATACCTGGTTTTTTGCATGCGCAAATGTTAGATGAAATAGTTTGTCGCAAGTTGGAAATTACGGCAAAACCTGCTGACTTGTCGAGCTGGGAGAAAATTAGCTATGCTTTAGAGAATCCTAAGCACTTAGTTAATATTGCTTTTGTCGGAAAATATATCGATTTAGCAGATTCCTACAAGTCGCTTACAGAAGCTTTGATACATGCTGGTATTCATACTGAGTCTAAAGTGAAAGTGCATTACATAGATTCAGAAGAGATTGAAGTCAACGGCACCGTGGCACTGCATAATATGGATGCAATATTAGTACCAGGTGGCTTCGGTAAGCGCGGCACTGAAGGTAAGATTGCTGCGATTGCTTATGCGCGAAAAAATAAAATCCCTTATCTAGGTATTTGCTTAGGCATGCAGTTGGCGGTGATTGAGTTTGCACGTAATGAAGCACACTTAAAAGACGCCAACAGTACAGAGTTCAATCCTGACAGCCCACATCAAGTCGTTGGTTTAATTACTGAGTGGCAAGCCGCAGATGGAAAAGTAGAAACACGTAATGAAAACTCTGATCTTGGTGGCACGATGCGCCTTGGCGCGCAGGCTTGCCCAATCGTTGCCAATACTCTAGCTGCGAGCATTTATGGTAATCAGGTCAATGAGCGTCACCGCCATCGGTATGAGGTGAATAATCACTATGTAGAACAACTTAAAGCCGCTGGCTTAGTTGTGTCAGCACGTACGCCGACGGAAGACCTATGTGAGATTATAGAGCTGCCGCAAAATGTACACCCATGGTTCGTGGCTTGCCAGTTCCACCCTGAGTTCACTTCAAATCCACGTTCGGGGCACCCATTATTTACCGCATTTGTAAATGCGGCTTTGCAGTACCAGGCTAAGCATTAGTCTTTTCAGAAGTCTTTAAGGCTATTACTGGCAAAAAAAGGAATTTGCAACATGAAATTATGTAATTTTGAAGTTGGCCTTGAGCACCCGCTGTTCTTAATAGCGGGTCCTTGCGTCATTGAATCTCAGCAAATGGCTATTGATACCGCAGGTCAGCTTAAAGAAATGGCTGCTGCCTTGGGCATACCTTTTATTTATAAATCTTCATACGATAAAGCCAATCGCAGTTCAAATAAGACTTTTCGTGGTTTTGGCATTAGCGAAGGTTTAAGAATTTTAGATGAAGTGCGTCGCCAGATTGGCGTGCCAATTCTGACTGATGTGCATACGGCAGAGCAAGTGCCAGAGGTTGCTAGTGTGGTTGATGTATTGCAAACACCTGCTTTTCTATGCCGACAAACCGATTTTATTAACGCTGTGGCAACCTGTGGCAAGCCGGTCAATATTAAAAAAGGTCAGTTTTTAGCACCCCATGATATGCGCCAAGTGGTGCAAAAAGCCAAAGAGGCTAATGGCGGTGCCGATACTATTATGGTATGTGAACGTGGTGTTTCTTTTGGCTATAACACATTGGTTTCAGATATGCGCGCTTTAGCTATTATGCGTGAAACCAATTGCCCCGTTGTATTCGATGCTACGCACTCGGTGCAACAGCCAGGTGGTCAAGGCGATAAAAGCGGAGGTCAGCGCGAGCATGTCCCCGTCCTAGCCCGTGCCGCTGTGGCTGCTGGTATTGCTGGTATTTTTATGGAAACACATCCTGATCCAGCGCAAGCTTTATCCGATGGCCCTAATGCGTGGCCATTACATAAAATGCGTAATCTGTTAGAAGTACTGGTAGATTTAGATCGAGTGGTTAAAAAAGCCGGCTTTATCGAATCAACCCTATAGCAATAAAATAATTAGTTAATTGGAGGAGTAAGCTATGAGCGCTATTGTAGATATTATTGCCCGTGAAATTTTAGATTCACGTGGTAACCCGACGGTTGAAGTTGATGTGTTGCTGGAAAGTGGTGTTATTGGTCGTGCGGCGGTGCCCTCAGGTGCTTCTACTGGATCTAAAGAAGCGGCTGAATTGCGTGATGGCGATAAATCTCGTTATCTAGGTAAAGGTGTTTTGCGCGCGGTTGAGAACGTAAATACTGAAATTACTGAAGCTATTATTGGCTTAGACGCTGAAGAGCAAAGTTTTATTGATAAAACGCTGATCGAACTAGATGGTACTGAGAATAAAGATCGTTTGGGTGCAAATGCAATTCTTGCAGTATCAATGGCCTGTGCTCGTGCCGCGGCAGAAGAGTCTGGTTTGCCGTTGTATCGCTATTTAGGTGGTTCTGGCGCCATGCAATTGCCTACGCCGATGATGAACATCATCAATGGTGGTGCGCACGCAGATAACAGTGTCGATATGCAGGAGTTTATGATTATTCCAGCAGGACGCCCAACCTTCAGAGAAGCGTTGCGTTGCGGTGCAGAAGTCTTTCATGCATTGAAAAAAACGTTACATAAAAAAGGTTTAGCCACTACTGTCGGTGATGAAGGCGGCTTTGCGCCTGACTTACCTTCTAATGAGGCAGCAATTCAATACATCATGGAAGCAATTTCTGATGCGGGTTATGAGCCAGGTCGTGATGTTTACTTGGGATTAGACTGTGCGAGTACTGAATTTTATAAAGATGGTAAATACCACTTAGCTTCTGAAGGTCTGCAATTGAGCTCAGCGCAATTCACTGACTATTTGGCGACTTGGTGTGACAAGTATCCGATTATCAGTGTTGAAGATGGTATGAGTGAATTTGACTGGGATGGTTGGGATTTGCTCACCAAACGCCTAGGTAAAACGACACAATTAGTTGGTGATGATCTATTCGTGACCAATGCCAAGATTTTGCGTGAAGGTATACGTCGTGGCGTTGCGAATTCAGTGCTGATCAAAGTCAATCAAATTGGTACGCTAACGGAGACTTTTGAGACGATAGAAACTGCTAAACGCGCTGGCTATACTTCAGTCATTTCTCATCGTTCTGGTGAAACTGAAGATACTACTATTGCGGATATTTCAGTGGCAACCAATGCTCTGCAAATTAAAACTGGCTCTATTTCACGTTCAGAGCGTATTGCTAAATACAACCAACTATTGCGTATCGAAGAAGAGTTGGGTGACGCAGCTAGTTATGCAGGTATGTCCGCTTTTTATCAGTTATTTAGGGCTTAAGTTAATTCTTAAAGGTCAGTTCCCTTGAAAGCATTGACGTTGATCTTTGTTGTCTTGATTGCCTTGCTACAGTATCCACTGTGGCTAGGCAAGGGCAGCTGGTTACGTGTGTGGGATTTGAATCGACAAATCAGTGAGCAACAAGAAAAAAACAATACGCTTAATGCTCGGAATGAAACATTAAATGCCGAAGTTCTAGATCTAAAAAGTGGGCGTGCTGCAGTTGAAGAGCGCGCTAGAAGTGAGTTAGGTATGATTAAACAAGATGAAGTTTTTTACCAAGTC
Organism: uncultured Pseudomonadota bacterium; assembly: GCA_903838125.1. Lineage (GTDB taxonomy): Bacteria > Pseudomonadota > Gammaproteobacteria > Burkholderiales > Methylophilaceae > Methylotenera. Next base: position 30,826 of record CAILXF010000042.1, read on the forward strand.
ATTGATCAGTCGGCTACTAGTACAAACATAAGTACGGCTTCAACCGCTAAACCTACCGAAAAGAAGTAGCTACTGCAATTCTAGGGGCTATTTTTAGTTTGAACGGGGTAGGGTAGCTGTTTTATTGCTAAGGCATTCCCTTCTACAAATACTTTGCCCGATTCCACGCTTTCTATGCGTATCTCTACCAGAAGATCATAACTATCCATTGAAGTGATGGCTGAGCGTACCACTTTACCCACCGCTTCGCCTGCATCATTCAACACATCATTACCTGCCTTAGGTTGCACTTTAGCGTTGATATGAGCAAGGTATGTGCGGCGTTTCACTGTGCCTAAATAATGGGTACGCGCCACGATTTCCTGACCGGTATAGCAACCTTTTTTAAAGTTGATGGCATCTAACAAATCTAGATTAAGCATTTGCGGTACAAACTGTTCTTGGGTATTTAGCGTCACCTCTGGGATGCCTGCCTGAATTTCTAGCCAATCCCAGCATGGCGCTCCTACTGCGACGGTATGCAGGCGAAGATTACTCCATATATGCTTAGCACTATTTAAATCAGTAAATATCTCATAGCGAGGTAAAGCCCCTGGTAACTTTAATAATGCACCATTATCTAGGCTAACCAATTCATAGCTTGATTGAGGGACAATAGAAAAGTGTGGTTTTAATAATTCTGCTGCATTTTGTCCACTTATCCCAATTTTAATAATTGACTCGGACACATCTGTTATTTCAACTTTACTGCGCATGACGTACATTTTTAATCGCTTAGCGATGCTGGTAACTAACTCTTTAGGTAGTTGTAAATGCAGATGATCATAATGTGCAAAGGCTAAAAACAGGGCAAGCATACGGCCTTTTGGGCTGCAGTAAGCGGTGTAATGGGCTAGATGGCCGTCAAGTTGTTTTACGTCATTGGTGACTTGGCCTTGTAGAAAGGTGATGGCATCCTCACCCTGCATTTGAAGTAGCCCTAAGTGAGAAAGGTCACAAATTACGCTGCCGCTTTGAGTGGCTTGGATTTCCGCATGGCTATCACCAAAACACATTATTTTTTCGTTATCCAGCATTAACGGATGGCTAGATGACTCTTGAAGAAATTGATGCCACTGTTGCATGCGTATGCTAAACCTTTGTTTAAATTATTTTATGACCTATCTTATTGCTGCCGACAAAATCTAAAAATTAAATCATTGAGTATTTTTTGCGGGTGATGCGCGCAGAATTTGCTTGAGGAAATATTGCTATTGTAATGCTGCTTGTGATCTCTTGTCAGAATAAATGACGATCAGTCTCAATCACATTGTGGTTGATCTTTTCGTCGCACTCGTTAGCAATATGCCCTGATACAAGAGATACTGAAGTTTCTCTGCACATTAATCCGAATTAATTACTTTACGGCGACGCTGCATTAAGTTTTGCCATTGCGTTTTTAGTTCTTTTAGCGGATGTTTAGGGGTATAGGCCAAAATGAATAGAATGCCAGCCAATCCAGCGAGAATCCAGCGAAGCTCAAATCCAGCTTTATCGCGTCGAGCCGGTTTTTGTTTTTTCATTGCGCTAAGTACTGATTGAACGCTATCGCCACGCACATACATGCCGTTAACCTCTTTCGCTAAAGATTTTAGGTAGGTTTCATCAAGTTTAGAGATATATCGGTCTCCAGCGCCGCTAGCAATGCTGTCATTTCTAACCCCTATATTGGCTTCAGAGATTTGTGCAATGCCCGGTTGCATGGCAAAGCTTTCTGCAGACCAATAGCCGATGAGCTGATTGTGCTCGTCTAATTTAGGTATCGCAGAACCAGTTTCACCACCTATACCAACAAATAGCCAGCCATCACCACCTTGAAAATTGGATAAATCCTGCGTATTAAAGACATGTAACTTTGGCGCTTCTTCACCATCGGTAAAGTAGACAACTTGTGCTGGTGCCGGAAACGAGCGTATGGTTCTTGCTAATCCAAGCATACTTGTACGCAAGCGGCTATTACCTGACCAAGCGGTACGCCAGTCTAGATGGTCTATCGTGTCATTAATGGCATCAAAGTTTTCGCAAACTTCAATTGGTGTGTAAAGTGCAGCGATGCTTACACCAGCAAATAAACCTATGCTTACAGTGGTGCCACAATCTAACTCACCAATAACCTTGTGCAGGGTGTCTTGCATAAACGCGATGCGTGACACAGGTTTCCCGTTAAGCGATTTATCCACCACATTCATACTTTGTGAAATATCCGTCACAAAAATATAGCTATAAATATCACGTTTAACTGGGATTGTTGGGTTAAATAAGGCAACTACAAGCAATAATAAAGCGCCTAGTAATAATGATGCATCATGACGATGCCTAAAATAATTGAAAAGCTTATGCATATTTATGGCAATCCAACAGGAATGCTACCCATAATCAGCCCTGGAGTATCACTCTCGCCAACACCTGGTGTAGGTGTGCCTGGCAACATTGTCAGTAAGCGGTCTAAGTTATGTCTAGCGCCCCAATTGCTATTATCGAGTCTAAGCGATTGTTGATAAGCAGTTTTAGCTTGTCGTAAAAGGTACTCAGCTTCATCACGTACCGTCATATTGGCGCCATTAATGGCTAAACCACGTCTAAAGAATATATTCCCTAGGTTAAAATGAATGGCTGCTTTCTGCTCAGTATTAGCATTATTTAGCGCTTTATTAAACAGTAACGTCGCTTCTTTATAACGTTCATTCTTAGCTAACCAATAGGCCGTTGCAAACTTAGCCTCAAAGCTTTGCGTATCTGTTTTTGGCGGTTTCCCAGCGCTAATTGCTTGGTTAAATGCTGCAATTTGTTGCACGCGATTGTAAGCATAGAGGCTACTGATGCCAGATGCTATTGCAATGATGATTAGCAAGTAAGTGAGTTTTGTTACACTAAAGAAGTGCATAATCTTTTGCAGTAACGAGTCTTTAATCATAATTGATTTTAGTGCCATGTTTTTACCTCTAAGTATTTCACACCCAACAATAAACTAATCATCAACGCTGCAATAATAAAGCAAGCATTTGAATAATCCCGGCCAGGAATTTTCTCAAAATATTTGATTGGTTTCTTTTCACGTTCATTAATGTCGTTCATGGCCATTTGCAATGACTTTGGATCTTCAGCCTCATAAGCCTTAAATGGTGATTTGAGTGTTTTGAAGTATTCATTAAGCTCGATTTCTGCAGGTAATGCGGAATTTTCAGGGGGTTTGTAAGTAGTATCAAAAATACTTAAACCACCTGGCTGCCGTAACACTATCCAATACAAACTAATATGCAAGCGGTCAAACCAGTCTTTGAGTTTTTGCTGTGTATTGGCATCTAATCGACCGGCTCCGTCAGATAGTAATATCAATGCTCGTGAGCCAGAATCAGGTATTTTTTCAAACAGACCAGCACCACTAGTAAGACCGCTACCAATATTAGTTTGAAATAATGCGTTACCACCAGTGGCTTGCACTGCGGCAATCACGGCTTTCTTGTTTTCACTTAGCGGTAAAACATACATCGCTGAGTTGCTGAAAGTGATCATGCCAAACATGTCTTGCTGGCGTGATTTTACAAAAGAGGTAATAAGCCTAGCTGCTGCGACAGATTTGGTTTCACCTACAATATTATTACCAGAAGCATCTGTGCCCCCAGAGAATGGATCATCCATGCTTGCGCTGCGATCTAGCACTAATGCAATTTGAGCA
>CAILXF010000043.1 GCA_903838125.1 uncultured Pseudomonadota bacterium
CTTCAGAGAAAGTGTCACCTACTTTGATCGTACCATGGTTCGGAATTCCAATAATATCACCGGAATAGGCCTCATCCATGGTAGTACGATCCTGTGCCATAAAGGTAATCGCATTGTTGACCGCCATTAATTTGCCAGTAGCTACTTGTTTAATTTTCATGCCTCGTTCAAAACGGCCAGAACACACGCGTAAGAATGCAATACGATCCCGATGCTTGGGGTCCATATTGGCTTGAATTTTAAATACAAAGCCAGAGAATTTATTTTCATCAGGTGCAATGACTCGACTAGAAGTGTTGCGCGCTAATGGAGGTGGTGAAAGTTCAATCACAGCGTCTAGCAAGGATTGAACACCAAAGTTGTTGATAGCAGAACCAAAAAATACAGGCGTTTGTTTACCACCCAAAAATCGCTCTTTATCAAAGCTATGCGATGCACCTCGCACAAGCTCTACATCCACACGTAGCTCATTGGCAACCCTGCCTAACAGTTCGTCTAAGCGAGGGTTGTCTAAGCCTTGTATGGTTTCTGAGGTGCCTTTATCTGCACGAGGATCAAAAAATGAAATGGTATCGGTATATAAATTGTAAACGCCTCTAAATCCTTTACCCATTCCGATAGGCCAAGTCATTGGCGCGCACTCCATACCCAATGTAGTTTCAATTTCGTCTAACAATTCAATTGGTGGACGGCTTTCACGATCTAGTTTATTGATAAAGGTAATAATAGGCGTGTCGCGCATACGGCAGACATTTAATAGCTTGATAGTTTGTGCTTCAACGCCATTAACCGCGTCAATTACCATGACTGCGGAATCAACGGCAGTCAGTGTTCTATAGGTGTCTTCCGAGAAGTCATCATGACCAGGCGTGTCAAGCAGATTGACCATATGTTTGCGGTAAGGAAACTGCATCACTGAAGAGGTGACAGAGATGCCACGTTGCTTTTCAAGCTCCATCCAGTCTGAGGTTGCGTGGCGAGAAGCCTTGCGTCCACGAACTTCACCTGCCACTTGTATTGCGCCACCGAACCACAATAATTTTTCAGTTAATGTTGTTTTACCCGCATCTGGGTGGGAAATAATGGCGAATGTACGACGACGTTTAATTTCACCCTGTAATGGGGTGGTGGGAAGGGATGACATGTTATGTAGGCGCTGGGTAAAGAGACATTTTACATTAACGTTACCATTGGTGAAACTGCTAACTAATGAGGGAATGTTTTAGCGGAGTCTTTTTTATTGAATTTAAGTGCGAATGCCGATACTTTTAAGCACAAATTAAGGCTCACTTGCCTGTTGCTTAGACGATACAAATAACCATTTAGGGAATGCGAATTTTCATTATTTACGCTTAATAGATTCGTTCTTTTGTTCGCGAGTGACTAGCGCGCTCATGGCAGAAAGTTCTTTTGTTAATAATAGGAATAAGTCATCTAACGTGATGATGCCAATTAACCCTCCGTTGTCATCAACTACTGGCATACGACGAACCCCTTTGCTAGTCATGGTCTTAATGGCTTGAAATACACCAAAATCTTCTGCAATGACAAACAACTTCCTTTGCATAATGTCACTGGCTGTAATGACTTCAGCGTCAAGTTCTGTTGCTACAACACCCACAACTATATCCCTGTCAGTGACTATTCCAATTGGAACTGGGATGTTCTTACGGTCGTCAATCACCACAACATCACCAACATGATATTGGCGCATTAGGTTTGCGACGTGTGCAATGCTAGCTTCTGCTTTTACTGTGATAACTTCACGGTTACAAATGGCGGCAATAGTCATAGCGTAAATCCTTACTGAATTATGTAGATTTTATTTAATTGTTGAATGGTTGAGTGATTAACTATCTTAATGGGGAGCAATCTGAGTGAGAATGATAGGAGCATTGCGTGTGGTTGCTGTATTTTCTTGATTTGGGTACCCGATAATAATAGGCGCTACAGCAGTGTATTTATCCGATATTTTTAACTGCGCTTTTACATCGTTAAGATTTAAGGCTGGTAATGCACTTCCAACAACACAAGACCCTAAACCCATTGCAGAGGCAGTTAGCATCATATTCTCAGCAGCCAGCCAGCAGTCAGCTGAATAAAATGGGGCATCAGTTTTTCCGCAAATAATGATGAGTGTTCCTGCGTCATAAAAAATATTGAAATCAGGATTGTCAAAAAGCTCCTCCATATGGTGGGTGCGCTCAGTATGGGTTAGTTTCGCCTTGGCAATAATCAAAGGTTTGGCAAGGTCTGATAGGGTTTTTAGCGTTTTCTTATCATTAATGATGACAAAGGCCCAAGGTTCTTGATGCATTGCAGTAGGGGCTCTCACGGCAGCTTCAAGTAAACTGCTAATGCTAATTTTGCCCACACGCTTAGCTTGATAATTGCGCACAGAGCGCCTTCCTAATATCACCTCAAAAAATGTAATTTCTGCTTTATATGAAGATATCATCTCATCAACCCCTAAGGCACTTAAGTCAATTTTTATAGCGCAACAATAACAACTAGTAATGATTTAGTTAATCCGCGTGAACACGTATATTCTGATATTTCCAGAAAATTCATCATATATACAACGTGTTACTAAGGGCTATCCCTTAAGTGTTTGCACTAATTTATCCAATTTTTTTATCCAGTAGAATTGAGTGTTATTAAACTTAATGTAGCTAAAGTTTATGAGGATTATGTGAGTGGTGACGATTTTGTTCGGAAATAGAACCTGCTTATACCAAGAGGCTCAGTTAAATCAGATTGTTGATACCATGGCTAGACAGGCAGAGGCTTTACTGGCTAATAAGAAACGTATTATGGTGGTAGGCATATTGCGTCGTGGAGCGCCATTAGCTGGAATGTTATATATCAGGCTAATGAAAAGCTCTAAGTGGTCTAACCTTACCCTCATGAATTTGGACATTAGGCGCTACAGCGATGATCTAACGCTTATTTATCCAGAAACTAAGTTGATTGAAAACCCTAAGGATAGTCACCTAGATCTTACTGGGACTACTGTTTTGGTGGTTGATGATGTCTTTTATAAGGGGCACTCAATGCTTCGTGCGGTTGAGTATCTTACTAAAAAAAATGCTACTGAGATTAGAACTGCTGTATTGGTTGATCGAGGTGCAAACGATTTGCCAATGCGTGTTGACATTACTGGGATTAGGCTGGAAGTTGCCCCGCCTGATGTCATTGAATGCAATGTGCCACCTTATGAGTCAGAGTTTAAGATTGTCCTGCTCAAACCAACTATAAATTGATTAGAGAATAATTATGTTCCGTGATCGCGCTGACGCTGCAGAGAAATTGGCCGAGAAGTTGATGATGTATCAAGGAAAAAATCCAATTATTTTGGCAGTTCCGCGAGGCGCTGTACCTATGGCTAAGATTATCGCTAAAAGGCTTGGTGGAAGTTATGATCTGGTCTTGGTTCGTAAATTACGTGCCCCTACGTATAAAGAGCTTGCAATAGGCTCTGTGAATGAAAGTGGTTGGACTTATATTAGTGACTTAGCCGCTTCAGTAGGCGCCGATTCAGAGTATATAGCGTCAGAAAGGCAGACACAGGTGGATGTGATTCATCAGCGGCGTCTGCAGTACACTCCCCTGCGACAGCCTATTGATCCGAACGGACGTATTTTGATTGTGGTTGACGATGGCCTAGCTACTGGTGCTACGATGATTGCTGCCTTACATGGTCTTAGGAGTAGAAAGCCTAGCAAGCTAATTTGTGCAGTGCCTGTATCACCAGTGGAAACTTTGTACAAAATAGCGGAGTTTGCTGATGAGGTGGTCTGTTTAGAAACGCCCGCAGAATTCCAATCTGTCGGTCAGTTTTACGAGGAGTTTCCTCAGATCAATGATGAAGAGGTGATTAAACTTTTAAGCTAATATCAGCATGGAAGTTTATAAAATATAACACTATTTTTCATTTCCCATCAAAAATAAGGCTGCTAGTCCCAACGCTAAGAGAACTAGCAAGCCTTCCATTGATTAACGAACGACTTCTTTTAGTTGATCTAATATTGCTGGGTTATCTAGCGTAGAAATGTCTGAAGTGATTTCCTCTCCCTTAGCAAGTGAACGTAATAGTCTGCGCATAATTTTGCCAGAGCGCGTTTTAGGTAGGTTGTCACCAAAACGAATTTCATCAGGCTTAGCGATAGGACCAATTTCTTTGCCTACCCAGTCACGCAACTCAGCGATAATTTTTTTCGCAGCTTCACCTTCAGGGCGTGCGCCTTTCAGTACCACATAAGCGACTACCGACTCACCTTTAATGTCGTGTGGTTTTCCTACTACGGCAGCCTCAGCTACCAATGGATTAGATACTAATGCAGATTCAATTTCCATGGTGCCCAAACGATGACCTGACACATTTAATACATCATCAATACGACCCATAATGGTGAAGTAGCCAGTGACGGCATCACGAATTGCGCCATCGCCGGCCAAATAAATTTTTCCACCTAAGTCTTCTGGGAAGTAGCTGGTTTTATACCGTTCCGGATCGTTATAAATAGTACGGATCATTGACGGCCAAGGTTTTTTGATGACCAACAGGCCACCAGTCCCCCAGGGCACGTCTTTGCCAGTTTCATCCACCACATCTATATCAATGCCTGGAAATGGAAGGGTGCATGAGCCTGGCACTAATGGTGTGGCGCCAGGCAATGGTGTAATTACGCAACCGCCAGTCTCGGTTTGCCAAAAGGTGTCAATAATTGGACAACGGCTGCCACCTACCTGCTCGTAGTACCACATCCATGCTTCGGGGTTAATTGGTTCGCCCACAGAGCCTAATAAACGTAAGCTAGATAAATCGTAGTTTTTAGGATGGTTGGTAGGTGTTGTTTCTGCAGCCTTAATTAGTGAACGTATGGCGGTAGGTGCCGTGTAAAAAATGGACACATTATGTTTAGCAATCATTTGCCAGAAGCGGCCGGCATCTGGGTAGGTCGGAATACCTTCAAACACGACTTGTGTCGCGCCAATCGCCAGTGGGCCATAAGTCACATAGGTATGGCCGGTAATCCAGCCCACATCGGCAGTACACCAAAAAACATCATCGTCGTGCATGTCAAACGCCCAGCGCATGGTGTTCATGGCGTGAAGTAAATAACCTGCAGAGGCGTGCTGTACCCCTTTAGGTTTGCCGGTGCTTCCTGATGTGTAAAGCAGAAATAGTGGGTGTTCAGCATTGACCATTACAGGCTCACACTGACTTGAAACATCCTCAATCAAATCGTGCCACCATATGTCGTGCTGTTTACCTTTTGGATTCCAAGTAATATCTAGCCCGGTTTTTTTAAGCACGACTATGTGTTGTAAGGTTTCACAGCCTCCCATGGCAACGCCTTCATCTACCGCTTGTTTAAGAGGTAAGGTTTTGCCACCGCGATATTGACCATCAGCTGTAATAACGGCAGATGCCCCAGCGTCATTGATGCGCTCATGTAAGCTCTTAGCTGAAAAGCCACCAAACACTACTGAGTGAATTAGACCTAGTCGCACGCACGCTTGCATGGCAACAATAGCCTCTATCCCCATTGGTAAATAGATGATCACGCGATCACCAAGTTTGAGGTTAAGCTTTTTTAGGCCATTAGCAAATTGGCAAACCAATGCGTGCAACTCTTTGTAAGTAACTTGTTTAACATCACCGCTATCGGCTTCAAAGATAATAGCCACTTTGTTAGGGATGGTCTTAAGATGCTTATCTAAACAGTTAGCGGAGACATTAAGCTCACCATCTTCAAACCATTTGTAAAATGGGGCGTTGTCTTCATTTAAGGTTTTAGTGAAAGGTTTATTCCAGACTAATAGTTCTCGGGCGAGTTTTGCCCAAAAGCCTTGATAGTCAGCGCTAGCGTCAGCGCATAGTTGATGGTAGGCGTCCATGCCAGAAACATTGGCGGATTTAACAAACTCTGCACTCGGTGGAAAAACTCGGTTTTCATGCATAACGGATTCAATTGACATGCAACTCCCCTAACGATGCTTAACGCATTTATAATTTGATTGGCTTATTTAATTAATTAAGCGCCTGCAACTTTAAAGTACACACTTAAAAAATGATGTTAACACTTGACATGATTCTATCAGAAAACCAGGCCCCGTCTAGTGATAGGGCTTATGTGCGTCACGCGCTAGTCTGTAGCCCATTTGTGACTAGGTTGTTCACGAAAGACGCCACTTTATTGAGTGATTTGCTAGCTAATCTACATCTAGAGTATCAGTTAGCTGATATGGAATTTTTTATCGATCAGCAAAATATTGTTGATGAAATCTCATTAAAGTCTGCTTTACGCCGTTTACGTCAGCAAGTGATAGCAAGAATTATCGTTAGAGACCTTAATCAGTTAGCAGGTTTAGACGAGGTTTTACGCACGATTTCACACTTGGCAGAACTTGCTATAAAAACTGCAATTAAGTTTCTAACGAGCTGGTTAGGCGCGCAATATGGTCAAGCCACTAATAGCGCAGGGCAGATTCAAGATTTAATTGTCGTTGGTATGGGGAAACTTGGCGGCTATGAGCTTAATGTGTCATCCGACATCGATTTGATTTTTGCCTATGAGGATGAAGGAGACACCAACGGAAGTACACGGATTAGCAACCAGGAGTTTTTTACACGCTTAGCTAAAAAGCTGATTGCGGCCATTGATGAAATTACTGAAGACGGCTTTGTGTTTAGGGTCGATATGCGCTTGCGACCATTTGGTAGTGAGGGCGCTTTAGTGAGTAATTTAGATGCGCTTGAAGATTACTATCAAAACAATGGTCGTGAGTGGGAACGCTACGCGTGGATTAAAGGTCGTGTTATTGCCGGCAATAGTCAAAAAATAATCGCTGTACTCAAGCCATTTGTATTTAGGAAATATTTAGATTTTGGTGCCTTTGCGAGTATGCGTGATTTAAAAATACAAATTAAGCGCGATGTAAACAGTAGGGGCATGCAAGACAATATTAAGCTCGGCAGTGGGGGCATCCGTGAGATTGAATTTATTGCACAGGTCTTTCAGTTAACACGTGGCGGGCAAGACCTTAGCTTACAAGTGAAACCTACCCTGACAGTATTAGCTGTATTAAAAAGCAAGGGCCTATTATCAGAGAGTGCAGTTGATGACCTGACCCAAGCCTATGTGTTTTTACGTAATTTAGAGCACCGTTTGATGTATGTTGAGGATGCACAAACACAGGAGTTGCCTAAGACAGACGCCGCGAAGGCTCGTATTGCCCTGGCGATGTGTTTTCAAGATCAGCTTGACGCAAGCGCATGGGAGCAGTTTCTAGAACAACTCAATCACTATCGTTCAAAAGTGCAGCAATATTTTGACCAAACATTCAGCGATGCTAATGCCGACGCAGATGTTTTGGAGCTGGAACAGTCTATTTGGAATGGGACTATTCCTGAGAACGAGGCGCTAGCAGCTTTAAGTAATATGGGGTTTACGCAGGTAGAGGAGACGTTGCGTCGACTGCAAATGCTACATCAAACCAGTCGATATAGGCAGTTGCCAGAATTAAGTCGGCAGCGCTTTGATACGCTGATGCCTTTGGTGATTTCGCAGGCGGCAACGGCTAAAAACTCAGACGAAACCTTGTTACGGGTTACAGATTTGCTCGAAACCATCTGCAGACGCGCCAGTTATTTAGCCTTGCTAGCCGAACATCCGCAAGCAATGCGTTTGGTTGTGAAGTTGTGTAGCAGCAGTCCGTGGTTGGCTAACTATTTAAATCAGCATCCCATATTGCTTGATGAAGTATTGACTATGGATGGATTTGCTACGACAGAACAATCGCAACTAGCCTATGCCCAACCTAATTTCACGCTATTGCGTAACGAATTGTTGCAACGCTTAGCGCTCGCCGAGGGTGACGTTGAACGGCAAATGGATATCATGCGTCACTTCAAGCATGCCAATGTTTTCCGCTGTGCAGCCCAAGATATTAACGGTCAATTAGCGTTGGAAACACTTTCTGATTACTTAAGCGGATTGGCAGAGTTGATTTTAAGTGTGAGTTTAGAAATTATCTGGCCATTAGTGCCTGGAAAACATATAGATATACCAAAGTTTGCTGTGATCGGTTACGGGAAACTCGGTGGAAGAGAGTTGGGATACGCTTCGGATTTGGATATTATTTTTCTTTACGATGATGATGCGCCAATGGCTGGCGAAGTGTATGCACGCTTTGCGCAGCGCATTAATAACTGGTTCAATAGCCTAACTTCAGCGGGCTTGTTATATGAAACCGATCTGCAGTTAAGGCCTGATGGTAATAGTGGCTTGTTAGTAAGCAGTGTGACTGCATTTAGAGATTACCAATTAAATAAGGCATGGGTGTGGGAGCATCAAGCGATTACCCGAGCACGATTTGTGGCCGGTGATTGTCATATAGGCGTCGCTTTTGAGAAAATACGTATTGAGGTCATGACGCAGTCGCGTGACCTAGAGTCGCTAAAGTTAGCGGTGATGGATATGCGGACAAAAATGCGCACCGCGCAACATCTTTCTGCGAGCGAGTTTGATATTAAGCACAGCGTAGGTGGCATTATAGACGTGGAGTTTTTGGTTCAATATTTGGTGTTGGCACACTCGCCAAAACATCCGCAACTCACAGAAAATATTGGCAATATTGCTTTATTAAGAATGCTTGCAAAGCTAAATATTATTGAGTCAGATTTAGCTGAACAAAATGTCGTGGCTTATCGGGAATTTAGGCATATTCAGCACAAGCTTAAACTGCAAGGCGCCAGTCATTTGCGTGTAGCCTTGTCCGAGGTAAGTAATTATGCTCTATCTGTAAGCGCTTTATGGCAGCAAGTGTTTTGCATGCCTTGAGGGGTGATTTTTCATGTGTAGGCTAAGTTCATTATGATGTGCACTCACTGAAAGTGTTAGCATGATTGGACTTAAACCTAAAAACGGCCATTTGATTGTGATTGGCTAAACTAAAAACTACGGTGTCGCTTTAATATATGAATTTACGATTACGACTCAATTTACTGATTACAGCCCTATTGTTACTTTTTTTATTGGCTGTTGGATATGTCATTATTAAAGGCACAAAATCCTCAATTCAAGAGGGGGTTGAGTCTGCAACGCGGGTAACGACGCAGTTGTTAGATACGGTGATTATTAGCTCAGTACAGAACCCTGATTGGGGTTATACCCATGACGTGCTAAAGCGATTTTTACAGTCATTGGGGCATGTGCGTAGCAATGATATTAAGCTTTATAACATGCAGGGTGTTTTGCTGTATCAATCTCCCCCATCCAAATATCGCGCTAATCAAAATCCGCCGCAATGGTTTATTGATTTGCTTGATCCACATGAAAAGCCTGTGGCAAGATTGGTGCGTTTTGGGCGTTTAGAAATTACGCCACAGCCTTTAGGTGCTATACGTGAAGCTTGGGGTAAGGTCAGTTATTTGTTTTGGTTAGGCATGGCCTTCTTTATTTTACTAAATGGGGTAGTGTACTGGGCGTTGGGTCAATCCCTTAAGCCATTAGGCATGATTCTAAAAGCCATTAATAGAATAGAAAAGGGAGATTTGACGACACGGTTACCTGTATTCCCTCTGCCAGAATTTGAGCGGATTGGACATAGTTTAAATCGTATGACGGAATCGCTCACCGCGGAGCGGCAGTTGGAAGAAAATCGTCAATTAACACATCTAATTCAAGAGCATATCGAGGAGGAGCGCCGTAGTTTGGCGCGTGAATTGCATGATGAGTTAGGGCAGTATGTGACTGCAATTAAAACGTTTGCGGTTGGCATTACTAATAAAGCTAAGGCAAATATAAGTAGCCCTGGGATGTCTGATATTGAAGCAAATGCCAATGTGATTGTGTCGGCAGCGAATCAAATTTATGATGGCATGCATAATATTGTTCGCCAGTTACGCCCAGGCGCTTTAGATAACCTAGGCTTAGCCGAGACGTTGAGAGATTTGGTCAGTACCTATCAGGAACAAAATCCACAAATAAAAATCAACTTAGAGCTAACAGGTGATCTTTATAGCTCAGGAGAAACTGTCAGTATTAATATCTATCGTATCGTGCAAGAGTCGCTTAATAATGCACTAAAATATGCGCAAGCGACCACCATAGATATTACACTTAGTAAATCGCGTGACGGAGAGTTGCGGTTACATATTCAAGACAATGGCATAGGCATGAATTTTGAGGCGGTAGATCAAAGCCAGCATTTTGGTTTACTAGGTATGCGCGAACGAGTACAAGCATTACATGGTAGTTTTAATGTACACTCGGCACCGAACCAAGGCACGACGATTGCAATCATTATTCCTAATCAATCTTTGCCACAATAACTGCAAAATAAAAATAGTTTGAACTTAGCGCCCATAAGCTTAGCCCTAGCTAATGATATAAAGAAAATACCCGGAGAAAACAAGATGAGTCCAATTAAAGTCATGCTGGTCGATGACCACGCTGTTGTACGCATGGGCTTTAAAATGTTACTAGAGATGGATGCTGATATTAAGGTCGTGGCCGAGGCCGAAAGCGGCGAGCATGGCATACAGCGCTATATGGAATTCAAACCCCATGTAGTCGTGATGGATATCACGATGCCTGGCATGGGGGGGTTGGAAGCGATAGAACGTATTTTGGCTAAAGATAGCGCGGCTAAGATTTTGGTGTTGTCAGCACATGAGGACTCTGTGCATCCAAAGCGCGTTTTAAATGCGGGCGCAATGGGATATTTAACGAAGCGCAGTGCGGCAGAAGAGCTAATTAAAGCGATACGTACAGTGGCTTCTGGCAAGAAGTATTTAGAAGCAAGTGTTGCGCAGCAAATGGCAATCCAACAGTTGTCTGGCAATCAAAATCCAGTGGATGTATTGTCACCACGTGAGTTTGAGGTGTTTATGGCCTTGGCTAAAGGTAAAACCACCAATGAAATTGCTGAAACTTTATTTTTAAGTCCGCGCACCGTTGGCACGCATTTGTACAATATTAAGCAAAAACTGAATGCGAATAATTCAGCTGAAATTGCCCTTATTGCCATGCGTAGCGGCCTTATTGATCCTTAATTAACACTTTTTGCGCGGAAATCTTTGCCGTTCACGGCGGAGATGGATAGCGCGGATAACGAAGTTATCCTTCACTTACTGTAAATTACATATACAATAGAAGTTATGCTAACTGCAACCAAAATTCGTATCTACCCCAATGCTGTGCAAGCCGATAAGCTTGCCAAGGCCTTTGGCTGCGCACGCTGGTACTGGAACAACAGTCTGGCTGAGACACAAAAGGTTTATC
>CAILXF010000044.1 GCA_903838125.1 uncultured Pseudomonadota bacterium
CACGTTCACAGCGACCTTATCAAATGCCTCACAAGGCGTGACCACGATCACGACCGACCAGGGTGTGATTACGATTGCGAATGGTGCAACGACTGGTACTTTAGTGATTGCTTCAGGCAATACAGAAGACGTTTACAAGGACAGCACGAGCCTAACGGCCAACATCACGGGCACGTCCAACGCCAACTTTGAGAACCTGGTGGTTGGCACGGCGACGGCGACGGCGCATGTGAACGACACAGCAACATTCGTAACCGCGACGTTGTCAACGGCCAGCACATCGATTTCCGAGTTCGGAGGCACGGTTACCTATACCGTTTCACTGAGCAGTAGCCAAGCCACTTTTGCGCCAAAGAGCAATCTGAGCTTTACGCTGGCAAACGGTGAAGTAGTTACGATTCTTGCGGGCGCAACTTCGGGCTCGTTCACTCACCCCTATTCGGACGCGGACATTACGACGCAGTCGAGCATCACTAACAGCATCAGTGGCGTTGCGGCAGGTGGCTCGGAATATGAGAGTCTGCAGTTGGCCGGCACCGTCAATGTTCCGGTCTATGGTCTAGTTGTCGACGGCAACAGCTCCAACATCATCACCGGCAGAGACGGCAACGACGTGCTGGTCGGCGACACGGGTGGCATCCAGAGTGCCTATGCCCCAGGCGCCACCGCAAACATCGTCTTTGTCATGGATATCTCCGGTAGTATGACCACCAACAATGTTAACTTCACCGATGCAACTGGTCATGTGATTTCTGAGACCCGTTTGGCAGCGCTGGAGCAATCGGTCATCAAGACACTGATCGACCTCACGACGCCCAACGCACAAGGTCATTTGCCCGCCAACATCATGGTTCATCTGGACCAGTTCAGTTCAACCGGTGGTTCAGTCGGCAACTTCCAGATCATCAAGAATGGAGTTGTGGACAGAACGGCACTGACTGCGGCGGAAGCGGCGGTCAACAGCCTCACCAACTTGAGCCACGGAAGCACCAATTACGAAGCTGGACTGCAATCAACCTTGAATTGGCTTAACAGCACAGGAACAGGCGCACCTTTGGCCAACGCGGATGTCAATCAGGTGATTTTCCTGTCGGACGGCCAGCCAAATCTTGCCTACAGTGGCAATGGCACGACCACCACCGTGTCGCTCTCGGCAACTAACGCCATCAAGAGTGTTCTGGGGACGCTGGGCGCTTCTAACGGTATATCAGCGGACAATGTGAGTGAAGTTGGCCTGATTAACAGCGCCGGATACACCATTGATTCGGTTGGGATTAACTTGAACAACTCAACTTATCTGGGCTATCTGAGTCAGGTGGAGGGTGCGTCCATATCAGGAGGACATCAAGCTTCTGCCACTGATATTTCAACTGCTAATCAGTTAAGCTCCGTGATCGCCAGCATCCTCAGCGGGACCGATACCCATGTGCCCAATGCTGTCGGAAATGACACCATCAACGGGGGTGCCGGCAATGACATCATTTTTGGTGATGCACCCAATACCGATGCCCTGGTGGGCAACACAAGCGGACCCTATGGAACAACTGGAAGTTATGGCGCGGCGGGGACACACAATGGTGCTGGCGCCGATGTTCTCTACCATACCGACACTGTTCCCCACACAGGAACGGCAGCGACAGATGCGCAGGTTCTTGCCTGGTTGGGTGACCCGACCTACAACTACGCCAACGCCAACTCGCTCAATATTGGTGGTGACACCCGTGGTGGCGACGACATCCTGAACGGTGGTGCGGGCAATGACTTAATCTTCGGGCAAGGTGGCAATGACACGATTGATGGTGGTGCCGGCAATAACACGATCTATGGTGGCACGGGCAACGACACGATGACCGGCGGCGCTGGTTCGGGCACTAACACTTTCGTTTGGCTCTTGGGCGATCAAGGCACGACAACCACGCCCGCAGTTGACGTGATTACGGACTTCAAATTGGCGCCCGTGGCTAATGGCGGGGACGTGTTGAACTTGAAGGACCTGTTGGTCGGCGAGCACGATGGTTCGGTTTCTGGCCATTCAAGCAACCTGTCTCAATTCCTTCATTTTGAGAATGTTGGTGGTCATGCAGTCCTGGAAATCAACCATCTTGGCGCCACACCCGCGACGACGCCGGATCAAACCATTGTTTTTAGTAACTATGCGAGCGTGAGTGCTCTGGCAACTGCGTTGGGTGCGCTCCCAACGGATGATGACATCATAGCCAAGCTGATTGCCAACAGCAACCTCAAAGTCGACGGCTGATCCACAGGACCCATGCTGCTCATGCAGTTTGGGTCCATCGCAAAGCAAAGGGCAGTCAGCGCATGCGCCGACTGCTCTTCTTCAATGCTGCAGCTCCAACCGGATTCAAAGTGCTGACAGTGCTCCATCCACCCGAACCACGATGTCCAGACGCGACTTGACCGCTAGGTCGCCGACCCTGCCCGGACTGAAACGGGTCTTCGCAAATGAATCGATGACAAAACGCTTGGCCGTATCCGAAAGGAAGGACTCTTCGGGCACTTAAACATTGCCTGCAAATAATTTTTTTAGGAAAAGTAAAAATGATAACGCCGCATCAATGCGGCGTTAATCTTCGGCTTATGGGATGCCGATATTGCCAGCAATTAGGTTCTGGCAGAGGTGCTACTAAATATAATCAGTTGTTGAAGTCTCGATAAGCATCTCCCAGTCACTGCGAAATTTTCTGAGCTTGCACTTCATTACTACAACTAAATTTATACGCTCAATTTTTACGCACCACAAGTAAAAAATTAACTATTTCTTATGGTGGTTGAATTTATATTTTAATTAATGACCGCTGGATGCAATATTTGCCCACACCTTGAAGCTTGCCAGTAAAATGAAACTATTCATTTTTATAAGAACTTCGTGTGAAATTAACGGTAGATTGCTTACTTGATTATCAAGCCATGACTTTGTCTAAGCATAGCGCTTTATCCAGCCTGCTTGCCATGGGTAAAAGTAAAACGCTAGACCAAACTTTAGAGGCATTGCTCTGTGATCAATATGCTGTGCCTTTGGTGGGAGACTATCCGATAGCTGCGATTGCGGCAGCGGCAGATGGGTTGGATGTTGCTAAGGCTTATTGGCTACGTGCAGACCCTGTGCATTTACGTTTGCAACGCGACTGTTTTAGTTTGGATGAGTCTGTACCATTACCGAGTCTGTCAGTGCATGCTGAACAAATGCTGGAAAGTCTGAACCAGCATTTCGCGTTAGATCTAAATGCGGACTCAGGTAAGCCAGAGTATCAGTTTTTGATCGGCACTTCTGGTGCATGGTATTTGCGTTGCCAGCAGCATCCAAACATTACCACTACTTTGCCGAGCGTGGCCGCTGGCAAAAATAGCCATCAGTTCTTACCGCAAGGGACAGGCTCGGCAAAGTTAATCGGGCTCTTAAATGAGGTGCAAATGTTATTACATGAACACCCAGGCAACCTTGCGCGTGAAGCTCAAGGGTTGGAAGCAGTCAACAGTGTTTGGCTATCAGGTGGTGGATTTATGCCTACATTGCGTGGCTCAGCCAATGCGGAATTACTGATGGCCAATAGTGCTCTTTATCAAGGTCTGGCGCTTTGGACTAACGCAGACTATCAATCCTTGCCAACTCATATGGATGTGATCTTGACTAACCGTGCGGTTCGAATGCAGTTAGTCAGTAGCGAAGACATAGATGCGCTTTGGTTTAAGCCCATATTGGCCGCATTACGTGCTAAAAAAATCACACAATTAACGTTAAACTTGGGCTATTACGATCTAAGCCTTAGCGTTAATATTAAGCCTTTAGATCGATATAAGTTCTGGCGTAAAGCCAAACCCGTGCAGCATTATTTACCATGACGAAAATCGCCCTACGCAAATCTGAAGCGCAAGTAGCTCAGCAATTAGAAGCAGCTGGCGTTTTACCGCTGATGGCGCGCTTATTAGCTGCGCGCGGTGTCACGGCCCCCGCTCAGCTTAGTGCCAATTTAAGTAATCTGTTACCACCCAATACACTCACGCACAATCAGGCTATGGCTAAGTTTTTAGCGGATGCCATCTTTACCAAGAAGAAATTGTTGGTTATCGGTGATTACGACGCTGACGGCGCGACGGCTACCGCTGTTGCAGTAAAAGGCTTGCGCGCATTTGGCGCCATGGTTGATTTTTTAGTGCCTAATCGTTTCGAGTATGGCTACGGATTAACCCCGGAAATTGTGGCACTGGCGGCGACCCTTCAGCCAGATATTATTATTACAGTAGATAATGGCATTGCTAGCGTGGAAGGCGTTGCTGCAGCGAATATGCTTGGTATTCAAGTGCTGATTACAGACCACCATTTACCTGGCTTAGAAACACCACAAGCAGCCTGTATTATCAACCCTAACCAACATGGTTGCCACTTCGCTAGCAAGCACCTAGCTGGCGTTGGCGTAATGTTTTACGGATTACTTTGCTTACGTGCGGAGTTGCGAGAACGCGGACTTTACGCAGATAAAATTGAGCCCAATCTAACAGAGTTGCTGGATTTGGTTGCGTTAGGTACCGTGGCAGATTTGGTGAAGCTAGATGACAATAACCGAATTTTGGTTGAGCAGGGTTTACGTAGAATTAGAGCGGGCGTTTGCTCACCGGGGATACTGGCTTTGCTTAGGGTTAGTGGCCGCCAATATCAAGCAGCAAGCGCGCAAGATTTAGGTTTTTACGTAGGTCCACGCCTAAACGCAGCCGGTCGTTTGGATGACATGACCTTGGGCATACAATGCTTATTAGCGGAATCAGCCTCTGAAGCTGAGGGAATTTCCAAGCAACTAAATGATTTGAATGTGCAGCGTCGTAGCATAGAAGCGGACATGCAAGACAGTGCAAATATCTCACTTGATGACATAGATGTCACTAACCAATATAGCATCAGTATGTATCAGGCTGATTGGCATCAGGGCGTAATTGGCATTTTGGCTTCTCGCCTTAAAGAGCGTTTTCATCGACCGGTAATCGTCTTCGCTGATGCTGGCGATGGGTTACTTAAGGGCTCAGGCCGTTCTATAGCTAGTTTGCATTTGCGCGATGCGCTTGACTTGATCAGTAAGCATCAGCCAGACCTGATCATCAAGTTTGGCGGTCATGCCATGGCGGCAGGCTTGAGTATTAAGCAAGTTGACTTTACACGATTCCAACAAAGCTTTGAAGCTGTAGTGCAAAGCCTAATTACAGAAGCTGACTTGCAGGCGGTGCTCGAAGTGGATGGAAATTTAGGTGGCGAGAATATGACTTTTCATATCGCGCAGGTTTTAGAGAATCAGGTGTGGGGTCAAGGCTTTGCACCGCCATTATTCTACGATGAGTTTGAAGTGGTTAATCAGCGTATATTAGGGGAAAAGCACTTGAAGTTGACTTTAAAAACCATTGCTCCGAGCCCATCTGTGGTGATAGATGCAATCTATTTTAACCAAGTGGATTTCTTGGATAATCATATTCAAGCCGCTTATCAGCTACAAACCAATAGCTATAATGGTGCGCAGAAAGTGCAACTTAATCTGCGCTATGTCGGGCTTTAAACATAAGCAAAATATATTGAGGTGAGTGATGACTATAAGTGAAGCAATACGCTTACTAAAACCAACTATGTTTCAACCGGCGTTGCCGCCGCGTCACCCCAATGCTCACAAAGGCCTGTTCGGCAGTGTTGCGGTGATTGGGGGTGATGACGGGATGGTAGGTGCGGCATTGTTGGCAGCGCGAGCAGCCTTGCTTATAGGCGCAGGCAGAGTCTATGCCGCCATGTTGTGCAAAGAGGCTCCTAGTGTAGATCTAATGCAGCCCGAACTGATGCTTCGTTCCGTTTCAGCCATTCGCCAATTAACACAACTTAATGTGTTAGTGCTTGGCCCAGGTCTTGGGCAGTCCTCAGAAGCGATGAAATTACTTGAGTATTGGTTGGCTCAAGAGGTGTGCTTGTTGCTTGATGCCGATGCGCTTAATTTAATCTCCCAACACGCACATTTGTCCGATTTGGTTAAAAACCGCTCTGCTGCAACAATTATTACGCCGCATCCTGCTGAAGCGGCAAGACTGCTAGGTGTGAGCGTTGCAGAGGTGCAGCAAGATCGCACAGTAAGTGCGCTTAAGCTGGCGCAATCCTTACGTGTAAGCTGTGTGTTGAAGGGTGCTGGCAGCGTTTGCGCGCATCACGATGGAGTGGTTTTTATAAACAGTAGTGGTAATGCAGGTTTGGCCAGTGCGGGCACTGGTGATGTCCTTAGTGGTATTATTGCTGGCCTTGTGGCGCAAGGCTTAGATGCATTTGATGCGGTTAAGCTGGGGGTCTATGTGCACGGCGCGGCTGCAGATGCTTTGGTCACTCAAGGAATCGGTCCAGTAGGGCTGACTGCTTCAGAAGTTGCCAAGCAGGCGCGCGATATCATTAATCAGCTTAATCGTTAGCATTCATCACGAAGCGGCGACGCTTGAAAAAATGCTTAAATTGACGGTCGTAGGGCATAAAAGCTACAATCGTACCCGTAATCAAAATATATTCAATACAAACTAAGGTTAAAATGCGTCGAAAATTAGTGGTTGCCAATTGGAAGATGCATGGCAATTTAGCCTCAAATGAACAACTATTGACGGCTTATATTGAAAAATTAGCGCCGATCACAACAGTAGATGTTGTCGTCTGCGTGCCTTACCCTTACCTATCGCAAGTGCAGGCGATGCTAAAAAATACTAATATTGCTTGGGGTGCTCAAAACCTGAGTAAAGATGCTGTAGGCGCTTTTACTGGTGAGGTTAGTGCCAGCATGTTAAAAGACTTCGGTGCTAGCTATGTGATTATTGGTCACTCCGAACGCGCAACAGCGTACTGTGAATCAGATGAAAATATAGCCATGAAATTCATGCAGGCTAAAACTCATGGCTTAACGCCTATTTTGTGTGTGGGTGAAACGCTAATTGAGCGTGAGGCTGGCGTGATGCAAATGGTGGTGGGTAAGCAACTGGATACCATTATCAACACTTATGGCGCTTCTGTATTTGCTGATGCCATAGTGTCTTATGAGCCTATATGGGCGATTGGTACAGGTTTGGCGGCCAGTGCCGAGCAAGCGCAATCAATGCATGAGTTTATTCGTGGCAAGGTGGCAGCCCAAGATAAGGGTGCTGCCGAGAGCCTGAAAATCCTCTACGGTGGCAGCGTAACGCCGAAAAATGCGGTACAATTGATGGTTACGCAGGATATAGACGGTGGTCTTATCGGCAGATGTTCGTTAAACGCGCAAGAATTTGAAGGAATATGTCTAGCTGCAGGCTAAAAGCTGTGGTTTCTAGTGGCATTAGGTGAAAAAATGGAAAAATTTGTATTAGTAATTCATGTATTAGCAGCGCTTGGTGTAATCGGTCTAGTACTGTTGCAGCACGGCAAGGGGGCTGATATGGGCGCTTCATTCGGCAGTGGCGCTTCTGGTAGTCTATTTGGCGTATCGGGTTCATCAAGCTTTATGAGCCGCGCAACTGCAATCTGTGTATTAATATTTTTTACTACCAGTCTAACGCTAGCATACTTGTCTAGTCACAAGACGGGCACAGGCAGCGTGATTAAAACCAACATTACGCAAACCAACGTAGTGCCTGCTCCAAAACCAGTTCCAGCGGCTCCGACTGGCTCAGAGGATGTACCTAAGTAATTTTTGAGCTTACGCTCATTGCCGTCGTGGTGGAATTGGTAGACACGCAACCTTGAGGTGGTTGTGACTTAGGTCGTGAGAGTTCGAGTCTCTCCGTCGGCACCAGTAGTCAGAAATACAATGAATCGTAACAGCACTTAAAGCCCCGCAAACAATAGATTTCGGGGCTTTTTTACGTCTGTTATATGAACATAAAATACCCCTAAATAATTTAACTTATCGTATACTACTGTATCACTAGGGCAATACTAGGCGACACATAGGGCGATAACAAAATGGTGGTGACAAAAGCAACGCAGATTGGTGCAGCATTAGTGGCGGCGGGGTATCTCACCCAGCAAAATCTTGATAAAGCCTTGGCAGAGCAAGTTCAAAGTGGACGGCTTTTAGGTCGGGTATTGGTTGATAACAAATATGTCACCGATGAGCAGATGGCCATGACCATTGCTGCTCAGCAGGGATTATCCTTTGTCGATCTTAGACGTTACGAAGTTGATCTCGAGCTAGTTAAGACACTTACCGAGATACAGGTGCGTCGATACAGCGCCATTATTCTCGAAGATAACGGCGATTCTTATCTGGTAGGTTTGGTGAACCCGACCAATCTGCGGACACAGGATGAACTATCGAATCTGCTCGGACGGCCAATTATTGCAAGCGTCATCACCCTTGATCAGTTCAATAAGACCGTAGACCGAAGCTTTCGTAAGACGGATCAAATTGATGAATATGCTAACGAACTCAAACTTGATCTCGAGCGCGATAGTAATGTTGTCGATCTTAACCAGATAATGGTCTCCATCGGCGACGTTGAAGCGCCGGTGATAAAACTGCTACAAACAATTTTTGAAGAAGCCGTGCAAATGCGTGCATCGGATGTTCACATAGAACCGCAAGAAACTAAGTTGGTGGTGCGCTACCGAATCGATGGCGTACTGCACGCCCAAGTTGATACTGATATTAGAATTGCCACTGCTTTAATGGTACGTCTCAAGCTTTTGTCTGGGATGGATATCTCCGAAAAGCGGTTACCCCAGGATGGTCGTCTCTTGATTAAGACAGGAGGCGATAATATAGATATCCGTATGTCTACCGTTCCTACCCAGTATGGCGAATCGGCAGTCATGCGTTTACTGATTCAGACTCAAGGCCTGCTTGATATAAAGAGATCTGGCATGCCGCCGGATTTGATGAAAAGGTTTAAGAAACTCATCAGAAATTCACACGGCATAGTGCTAGTCACTGGGCCTACAGGTAGCGGAAAAACCACAACACTTTATGGTGCATTGGAGGAGCTAAATACCCCCAAAGTCAAAATATTGACCGTTGAGGATCCGGTCGAATATCGCATTTCAGGTATCAATCAGGTGCAAGTGAATGAAAAAATCGACCTCACTTTTGCGCGCTTGCTTCGTTCTTTCCTACGACAAGACCCGGATATTTTGCTGGTGGGTGAAATTCGTGATGAAGAAACGGCCCAGATTGCCGCTCGCGCTGCCATGACTGGTCACTTGGTATTGTCTTCGCTTCACACCAACGACGCTGTGAGCACCCCCGTCCGACTTCTAGATATGGGCGTGCCTGGATACATTGTCGCATCCACATTGCTTGGTGTGGTATCTCAGCTTTTGCTAAGATTGGTTTGCACACACTGCTCCGAGCCATACCAACCAAGCCACGAAGAGCTTGAGTGGATGAAGCATTTTATCGATAAGGATGTCGTCTCGCAGGCTAGTTTTAGCCATGGTAAGGGTTGCACCCGATGCAATAGTATGGGCTTCAGTGGTCGTACTGGCATCTTTGAACTACTGGAAATGACGCCACTACTTTCCGAGGCCATACACAAGGCAGACCCACTTCATTTTGAGACCCTTGCACGCAAGCAGATGGCGGATAAGTCGCTTGTGCATCGTGCGCTTGAACTCGTTTTTCAGGGTAAAACGACTATTTCCGAGGCGATGAGCGTTGTCACCTCGGGAACATATTGATTCAGGTGGGGATGATAATCAATGGATACCTTTAAATATAAAGGCCGCAACAAGCGCGGCGAAATTATGCAGGGCACAATTGAGTCGGCCAATCCACAAGCGGTAGCGGCATGGATGATTTCTTCAGGTATTTCACCAATCAATATTCAAGTGATGGTCAGCGCGTTCGAAGGTAAATCCCCGTGGTTGCGCGAGTTTCTTGGGGGTGGTTCGATTGGCCCTAAAGATTTGATTTTACTTACCCGGCAAATAGGAACCATGATCAAGTCAGGTGTACCCATCATGCAGGCGATTGCTGGTATCCAGAAAACGACTGTCAACCCAGCATTGGTTGAACTGCTCAAGGAGATTCGTGACAATCTAGATAAAGGGGTTGAACTAAGTGCCGCCCTAGCACAGCATCCGAAAGTCTTTGATGATTATTACGTAAGTATGGTGCGTGTTGGTGAAGGCTCCGGTCAGTTGGAAGAAATCTTCAAACGCCTGTTCGAGCAACTTGAATTTGAACGGCACATGAAGATGAAAATTAAGGGCGCGATGCGCTATCCTTCCTTCGTGCTTATTGCCATCTCTATTGCTATTGCGGTTTTGACAATTTTTGTCATCCCAGTGTTTGCTAATATGTATAGCAAATTTAACGCAACGCTACCAATTCTTACGCGGGTATTGCTTGGTTCTTCCAGATTTGCACTCGATTACTGGTGGGCTGTGTTAGCCATCATCGGCTTCACTATCTATGCCTTCAGGCTTTATACGGATCAACCCAAGGGGCGTTATAACTGGGATAAATTTAAACTCAAGATACCTATTATGGGGCGGATTCAGAACAAGGCAACGCTTGCCCGCTTTTGTCGTAGCTTTGCTACCGCAACCAAAAGTGGTGTGCCATTGATGCAGGCATTTACGTTAGTGTCGCGTGTTGTGGATAATGCTTTTTTTGAAGAGCGCATTCTGCTTATGCGAAGCGGCGTGGAGCGGGGAGAAAGCCTGTTACGAGTCGCACAAACGGCTTCCATCTTCAGTCCGCAGGAATTGCAAATGATCTCGGTGGGCGAACAGACCGGCGATATGGAAAGCATGCTAAACGAGGTGGCCGATATGTATCAAGAAGAAGTCGACTACGAAGTTGGACGTCTGAGCGAATCCATCGAACCGATTTTACTGGGCTTCATGGGAGTATTGGTGTTAGTCCTGATGCTAGGTATCTTCTTGCCGATGTGGCAAATGGGTCAGGTGATGATGCATCCTAAGCACTGACGCAATATTTGTAGGGGTATTTTTTGTTCTAGCGCGCTTTAGAAAACTTAAGCTTTAGGAAAATTTAAAAACGGACAGCTCGTTAATAATAACTATCAAACAGTTATTATTAGCAATTAGAACAAGTGATTTGTGCAGGTGTTGCAATGGGAGATGCTCCAAAAGTAATACTTGCATTACCGCAGTTATTAGGTGGTGTTGCTGTGCAAACAGGATCAAGTGTTTGAGCAACCACTTGAGATGTTGTTGGCGCGCCTTTGGCACTCGAATACGCAACGGACCAAGCACTTTTGACCATGCCTAGAATAGCTTTATTAGACGCGGTCTGCGCGCTTGTTGTTGTTGATGAAAAATTAGGTATTGCTACTGCAGCAAGAATGCCAACAATTACGATAACGATGACAAGTTCGATCAGGGTAAAGCCAGACTGTGCTATCTTATTTATATGGCTAGATAGTCTTCGCATACATTAAGTCTCCAAAAATCATAGTTCTCAAAATGATATTGGATTGTTACATAAATGTACTTAAATGTCACATAAATGCACTTAATTGTCACTGCACTAGTTCGGTCCAGGCGCCTTGCTTAGACATGACATTTACTACCGTCTTGATGTTGCTAGGGTCAATCCCCGTCAAACAAGCGAAACCCGATGACCAATCGTCATAATCAATGATGTTGGAGAGCGTAACTTCGCCGAGCAAATGCACCCCATCGCCCATCAGGATAGGGCAAAGACCCCCGCAAATCTGGGCGCCCGAAAGACTTGTGTCAGGCTTGCGTGAAACGGAGAAGGAGCTAGCAGAGGTGACCGTAAGGACAGCTGGTCGATCAACGATTGTGCTGCTGGCGACCGTCTGGCTTGGCGTGATGGTATAGGTTCCTGTGCCACCTGTTCCAGAAACTCTTGCGACTATCTTCGTAGAAGGCAAAATATTAACCCCGAAGAGTGCATCGCCAGCGCTTAAATTTGTTCCACTCGCGACGGTGACGCTCATTGTGGTGCCGCTGATGCTTCCTGTGACACTATCGGGCAAGAACGACCCCGTCCCCGTTACAACCGCCAAAGCCGTACCGACAAGTGGGGCGGTTCCGGTAGCATTGTAAACGGTGATATTTGTTCCATTAGATTTCTGTGTGGTTTGGTCAATGCCGTTGTTGATGGTTTGTTGAGTTCCATCTAAGAGATAATCGCCGGTTTGACCTGTCCCAGCGGTTGCTCCAGTCGCGCTTAGTGTGGTGTATGACAACACGCGGCCGCTACCTACCGAGGTCGGGATAGTGTCCAGAT
Source organism: uncultured Pseudomonadota bacterium (assembly GCA_903838125.1). Taxonomy (GTDB): domain Bacteria; phylum Pseudomonadota; class Gammaproteobacteria; order Burkholderiales; family Methylophilaceae; genus Methylotenera. The sequence continues at coordinate 12,219 of CAILXF010000044.1, forward strand.
TAGACAATACGCCGCTACTGGTATTGCTAAGCGGGGTGATTGCCGAGACCCTAAGCACATTACTTGCGGCAACGATGGTTGTCGCGCCTATGGTTTGATTAGAATTAGAATTGACCGTATAGGTTCCAACGCCGCCATTCGTAGAGGGCGAGGGGAAAGCGGTTATTGTGGTTGGGTTAATGATGCTTCCGCCGGAAATAGTGTCCGTGAGACGTAGTGCGCCACTAATGACCGAACAAACCTGCAGCTTTTTGCCACTACCGGAGCAACTTGGGACGGCGGTCTCGTATACGGTACCATTGCCGCTAGTACCAGACCCATTCGAAGTTGCAGTAAATACCGTTCCAGGGGAGCTTGATGATGCTCCAAATAAATTCACGAAATTAGTTGAAGGGGATGAGCCAGCTGCGATGATAATATATCTTTTCCCTTGAAGAATGGCTGAGCTAGACAAAGGAGAGCTCAGGCTCTCGATAGCTAATCCAGTGCCGCTTGTTCCGGGTCCTGTCGCAGTAAACTTTGTTCCCGGATTGTTGTTAGCGGCTCCAATCGACGTGAAGCCGCTGCCCGAGATGATTGTGTAGGTAACGCCGCTGATAAAATTGGGGTCACTGGTGGTTGTGGTGCCTGCGCAATTAAGAGAAGTACTACTGCCGATACAGCCACGGACATTGCCGCCCACGCCCGCAGTGAAAGTCGCGCCATTGCTGGCACCAGCAGTGCTTGCATTATAGGCATCGTTATGGCTCCACCAGAGTTGCGAATACATGTAATCGCCCTGTTGGCCAATGAGCGACAACTGCATGAACATCGGCTGTCCATTCACTAGCATACCATTCAAATTATTCTTACATTTTCCTGCAACGCTGTCATATTGACCCGGACATTCATTACTAGTTCTAGTTGCATAAGGTTTCCCGCCAAATCCTGCTATTAGCGTATCTGCATTCGCCGCATTGACCCAATTAATGGTGGTATTACTACTACCACTAGGGTTGCAGGTCCATTTACTGTCAAGGTAGGCGTGCTGGTAATCAGTGGTAGTGCAGTCGCCTGCTGGTTGTGGCTCGGTCCTAGGAGTGGTCGCGGGGTTTGGGCATACTGACACGTGCTTATTAGGGAAAACACCACTTGTTGTGGGGGTTTGAGCGTAACTACCTACGAGCCTCGCCGATCCTCCAGGCGAACTGAAGATTGCCCCTACGGCGGCATAGTTGTTTCGAGAATCCGTTGTAGGAAGGGCGGAAAGTATTTGTTCCGTCAGTGAGTAACTTCCAGCGCTGGCTATGGCGGAATACACTCCAATACTTCCAGGGTTGTTGTAGTAGTTACCCGAGATATTCCAACCCAAAGTGCAGTTTGTCAGACTGTCAGAGGAGGTATTCTGACAGCTTGGAGTAACATCGGCGCCTCCCCAGTTTGTATTAGCGTTATAGATGATATGGACAAACGCGAAAGAGTTAGCTTGGGGGACGGTCATGCTCATGGCTATATTAGGGGTACAGTTTGCTGTCGAGCACCCCGTATTCGTCTGCCCAGTTGCCCCATTTTGTTGCGATGAGATCATATTCTGCTGAATTGTGCGGCTAGACGTGGTATTAATAGCACCCTTCACTGTTATCAGACACTGTGTGCAAGCACCGCCGGAACAAGTGGTTGGGGTCGAGACGGCACCGACATACGTAAAGGAACCTCTGCCGAGGATGGCCGACTGATTGTTGAGGTTGGTACAGGTGGTGTTGGTGTAGGTATTCGCAAGCGCGGCCGAACGAATTGTGGCCTGAGCCAGTTCCAGCCCGCTTTCCGCAAGAAACAGGGCCGAAACTTGCTCTTCGTTTGTAGCGGCATTGATCACAGATGAGCCAGAAATTTTCACAGCACCGGCGATTGCGGCCGCCAAAATGAGCATAATTAGCGTAACGATGGCAATACTGACAGCGCCGCGCTGACGGGAATGTAAAGAAAATTTGTCTGGCTGATTCATCATATCGGCGTGGTCCTTATTCCAATACTGGTACGTTGGGTATAGGGGTTGCCGTTGTGGCTCAGGGTCAGGGTAATTACCACACTGCTGACACAAGTGTCAGTTGCCGCGCAGTTGGTATTACCTGCGAGTGTAGCTGTGGTAGCGCCATCCTGCTGCAAATAAGCAAAATTTAGACTGCTCAGCTCATCGGTCAGCACTTGTGCCGCGCCTGAATTAATGTCTGAATAGGCCAGGGTCACAGTTGAGCCGGTAGCATTGATAGTGACGGTTCTCCACGCGACGTTACCTGCAGTATCGCTGTATGACCTTCTGAATTGCAGGTTTGTCGGAGTCATGGCGGTGATGCAATAGTGATCGGTGGTGGCAGGGCTATCGCTGCAATCGGTAGGAGGGGTGGTCGTGCTACTCGCATATTGTACGCCGCGAATTTCGCGCGCTAACCGTTCGGTTGCATAGCGCAGTTTGTCTAGCACAACGACATTTCCTAGGGTGGTATTGTAGGCATTTAGGCTGGACAGCAACAGCGGTGACATCACCATTGCCATGATGCCGATAACGACGGTGGTGATGACCAGTTCGATCAGCGAGAATCCACGTGCCGTTTGCATATTCGTCCGCATCAGTAATCAACCAGCATAAGGGTGATGGAAGATGATAGTGTGGCTGTCGTCGTACTCGTCACAGTAATATTAACATCACGGCAATTCAATGTCGCTGGGCAGGCGCCAGTGCCAGTATAGAGATTTCCCACTGGGTTCTGTGTCCGGGTGAAATCGCTGGGGTTGGTGCCGCAACTGAAAGTGTTGGTTGCAAACCAAGAGAAGCCTAAGTTGCGCCGTGTTGCTATGACATTTTCGGCGCACTCTTGAGCATATTGTGCTGCCTGCTGCAGAGTTTCGTTGGTGGAGAGTGACTTCAACGAGTTGCTAAATAGAGACGTCATGCCGAGGATGCCTACGCTGATAATGACCATTACGATGATCAGTTCAATTAGCGAAAATCCAAAGGCGCGACGCATCCTAATAACTCGTCTGCGCAAAGCCTGTGATCGGCAGCACTGTGACGGTCACTGGATTATTACGGCTAACGCCGTTGAGTTGGAAGCTGCTCGTGGTGGTGAGTAGTGCGCTGCTGGTGGAGTTTGTAACAGGACGACCGAGACTATCAAAATAGTAGTTTCCACTGCCAGATATGAATGTCACACCATCGGTCAAGGTTGTGCTGAAGGACTCACCATCAGATTTGTCAATAATGGCGCTGGCTGCGTTGCAGGTGACGGTGGTGGCCGCACAGATCGAGTAACTATTAGCTGTCACTGTCAGTAGCAGTCGACCCTGCCCGCTGATGGTCAATAGTTGCAGATGTGACAGATCACGGCGAAGTTGATCTGCCTGAACAGTGACGCTGTGCTGGCCAGTTGCATTAAAATTGAGAACACCCACAGCAGACAGAATTCCGATTAAGACGATCATGATAACAAGTTCAATCAGGGTGAAGCCGCGCCCTAGATTACCAAGAAAGTCATGTTTCATTACTTTGTGATATTTAATGGTGTGTTGCATCGGAGTTCCGGACCACGCAAATGTCAGTGTTTTATTCATACATTGAAACTCGTTGACACAATCCGCTAAACTTAAAAAAGTTTAGCGGATACCTGTCATTCCAATCTGCGAGTTTTGCTCAAGCAATGAATTGCTCTCTTGAAATATTCAATTTCAAAAACTGACGCGGTCGTCAGTAGTAACTATATTACAGTTACTACTAGCAATTACTACAAGTAATTGATGTTGGGGTGGTAATAGCTGTTGCTGGAAAAACAATAGTTGCTGTACCGCAGTTTAAGGCCCCTGTGATAGCAGAGCAAACAGGATCGGCAGTTTGAGCAATCACTTCTGCTCCTGTCGGTGCTGATTTCTTTATTCCATAGGCAATGGCCCAGGCACTTTTGGTCATACCATAAATTGCTTTGTTGGCAGCTGATTGAGCATCGGTTGTTGTACTTGAAAAGTTAGGAATTGCGACTGCAGCAAGAATGCCTACAATCACGATAACAATAACTAGTTCGATAAGGGTAAAGCCTTTCTGTGTTGCCTTGTTAATACGACTTGATAATTTATTCATAATTAAATCTCCAAATAGTTTAATTTCCTATAACTTACATCTAACAATACACGAGTATCATAAATCAATTTACTTACAAATTGTAACATTGCTTAAATTATATAAAAACTATTTCATAAATTGATTATTGTTAGCATATTTATCATTATAATCCGTTTATTATACTTTGGTATACATTGAAATTAGAGATATTTATAATAAAATTTATTTATTTAACATGTATCTTTTCGTATAAATTAGTCACAATTTATTAGCAATTTAAAGTAGAATCAACTTTAATAGTAATTTAAAGCGTTGGTTGTGAAGATTTTTTACGCCCATAATGCCTTTCTTATAGGGTTGAGTTATAAAAAATCTTAAAACGGGCTTGATTGTTTTGATTTCGCTCATGATTAGCTAGAACGACGTACTGAAATTAATATTCTGAGTTTATCTCAAAAGGTTTATAAATAAACATGATCAATCAGACTGCATGATAAGTTGGATTAAAAGAAAAAAAAGCACGTTGGGATGGACAGCTGTTGAAGCTGGTGACGACGCTTTTTATGGCGTTACTGTGTTGGCGCCACTAACTAATAACGGAAAGCCTCGCGTTGTTAAATTCGGTACTGTGTCCGCGAGTGGTCTTGATGTAATTGGAATTTCTGATTTAGCTAAAAAATTATCGGTAGTCAACTGCCCTTGGGTATTGTCTCTTAGGCCTAATGCATACAATGTTCTAATGGTTGAAGAACCGTCGGTACTAGCTTCTGAGGTTAAAGATAGTTTACGATGGTCTATTAGCGGTATGATCGATTATCCGGTCTCCGAGGCTAATCTGGACTGGATGCAGGTACCCACCAAAACGTTGCAGCCGAACCGCATCCCCCATCTATATGTGATGGCCGCCAAAAGTGAATATATCTCCCGGTATGCAGAAGTTTTTCGGCAGGCTAAAATCCCTCTTCAAGCAGTTGATATTCGTGAAACGGCACAACGAAATATTGCCACATTATTAGAATGTCCTGGTGAAGGAGTGGTTTTACTTAAGTTCGCCAAGCACGAAGTGCGGCTCACTGTAACCTTCAAAGGCGAGCTTTATCTTGATCGCTATGTTGAAGAATCTGCCCTGAGCAAAGACGCAATTGAAGATGATGTTAAGGAGCGGATTGGAGAGCGGGTTGTGTTGCAGGCTCAGCGCTCACTTGATTTTGTTGCAAGAACACTGGGTTTTATCGACATTAAACGAGTCATACTGGCACCTAGTATTGGGAGTCTCGATTTTTCCGATATTATTGGGCAGAACCTTCAGGTACCTGTTGAGAAGCTTGATCTTGCTTCCATTTTTGATTTTTCACAAACACCCGAGTTAATGCAGCCTGAAAATCAGGCTCTTTATTTCTATACGCTGGGTGCAGCCCTGCGTTTCATGAATGAAAATGAAGGGCGTGGGCAGCAGGTTAATTTACTGAGCCAGAAAACGCTTGAACTCAAAGCAGCAGTAGTTGCACCAGTAATGCTAGGACTATTGTTGCTGTCGCTATTTGGTTTTGGGGTGCTGTGGGGTTTGAGGCAGGCAGATGTAGCTGCAACGCAGAAGGCGGAAGTTGTCAGCACGCTGCAACTGCAGCAGGCAAAAGTTAAATTCCAGTTGCTGGAATCTCAGATAACGCAACATCCACAAGCGAGCTTGAGTGCCGAAATTGCAAACTTAAAGCAGAAGGCTTTGGCCGCGCAGCAAATATTGTCTCTGGCCGACAGTATAGGTACCCCTGCAGGATATGCTCGATATTTTGATGCGTTGACCAAGATTGCCGAAGATGGGTTGTGGCTGACTAATGTGACTGTTGATCAGGCGGGTAAGTCTGTTCGTGTTAGTGGCAATGCCCTTAATAAGGATTCGGTAATGCGATTCGCTAAACGTTTCAATGACAGGTTTGCCGGTGATGGCGTAGTCTTTACGTCGCTGGAATTGACACCTGTGTCTGTTGTGTCTGCGGTTAAGCCGAGTGATCATGGCTCTAAGGTTACCGCTGTGGCGTTTATATTACATTAATAGGCATCAAGTGATAAATTTTATAAATAATTCGATATCCCGTTTTAACAAGCTTTCCCTGCGAGAGGCACTACTGTTGGCGACGGCAATTTCGCTGTTTGTGTTATTTATTGTTTATCTTTTATTGCTACTACCACAACAAAAACAGATAAAAAGCTCACAGTTGTTGATCCAATCTCAACAGTCTGAGCTGGCATCAATCAAATCAATGATTGCCTTAAAAGAAAAAGAAGTCGCGCTAAATCTCAAGTCGCTTCAAGAAAACCTCATTGCACGCGATGAGCTTCAAAAACAAGTCGACGAAATTAATATATTTTTTGGTCAGTCAGATCCTTCGACTTCGCAAGTGGGGGCATTGATCAAGGAGTTACTCAGTGCTAATCCGGGTTTGACGCTGATGTCACTCAAGACTTTGCCTGCCGTTTTGTTTTATACACCACCACAGCAGGGGGCAGCAAACGGAAGTGATCTTCAAAATCTAGCCTTGAAAGCGCAGGGGAATATTTATAAAAATGGAGTTGAGGTAAGTGTAAAAGGGAAGTATATGGCGCTTTTGTCTTATATGGAAAATATGCAAAATTACCCAAAACGTTTGTTCTGGTCAGAAGCAAAGTTGGATGTTTCTGCTTATCCAGAAGCCGTGCTTACTTTAGTGATTTATTCCTTGAGCGAGCAATCTAGTTCACCGTTGCGCTGATGCTATCTATGAAAAAGCAAAATGATTCTGTTGATTTATTATCCATGGCTCGGTTGAAGCTATCCTTGCTACCTTTACTGGTGCTTGGCATAACTGCTAGTGCGTTGGGAGAGACCCGGATAGATCCTACGGTTATCCCATCCGCTTGGCTGGCAGCACAACCAACAGCACCAGGTGCTGCGACCATTGTAGCCAAAGAACCTACACCTATAGTGCAACTTATAGTTATCGGTAAATCAAGAAAGTTTGCCGTGATTGATGGGCAAGTAGTTAAGTCTGGTGAAATCCTTAACGATTCTCAGATTGTAGACATAAAATCAGGTGAAGTAGTGACGAAAGATAGTTCAAAATCACTGAAATTGAATCCATCTGTTGAAAAGAAGTCGGTTTCACTAGATTCGCTAAGGAAGACCAGTGATGGGAATAAAAATAGCAGGGCGTGGACTAAGACCATTGTAATCGGGAATGGGATCAATTAATGAAATCAATAGTGGGTCAGAAAATGAAACTAAGCACAATCATCCCTTGGGTGGCGATAAGCCTAACTGCTTGCGCGACAGCTTTTCCAACGCAGGATAAGTCCACCCTAAACAAAATCAATTCAGAACTGAAACAGGCATCAGTGCCGAGGGAGGTAGTTGCTCCGATGCCGGAAGCGGTTAAGAGCTCATTATTGCCACCGCTAAGGACTGCAAACAAGCCAAGAGCCTCTGGCAAGCAGTTGGAGGAGCGGTTTGACCTTGTAGTTTCTGGCGCACCGATTGATCAAGTGTTGATAGGTATCGTTCATGATACCCGTTACAGTATTATGCTGCGGCCAAAGACTGATAACGCGCCTGTTGTACCAGGAGCTACCGCCACAGATGCAACTGAGAAGATCACTGTTAACCTCAAAAACGTGACTGTGTTTGAAGCGCTTGATTCCATTCGTGAGGTTTATGGTTACGACTATTCGATGGAGGGTAACCGCATTTATGTGCAGCCACCAGAGTTGCAAACCCGACTTTATCAAGTGAATTACATTATCGGTCAACGGCGTGGCGTGAGCGATATGCAGGTAATTATCGGCGCATCGCCAAGTTCAGGTTCCTCAGGTTCCTCAGGTTCCTCAGGCTCATCCGGTTCTAGCTCTGGGTCGGGTGGGAGTTTCGGCTCGGTGCAGGCTAGTGCGCTAAGTACCGTTTCAAAATCTGACCTTTGGGGTGAAATTGAAGATACGTTGCGTACCACACTTAATTGCCAGATTCCAAAAGGTCTGGAAGCACGAGCAGGTGGTGCAGTTGCTGGCTCTTCATCTGGAGGATCCTCTAGTGGATCCTCTAGTGGATCCTCCTCCAGTCGAGCGGATGTTTCCTTTGTAGGTGAAGCGCGTGTTGGAGAACGCTTGCGTGGTGTGGATGGATGTACCGCTGGCAGATCCATAAGCGTTAACCAGATGAGCGGTACAATTCAGGTGCGGGGGATGCCGAGCGAGCATAGGATGGTCGCTCAAATACTGCGATCCATGCAGTTGAATATCGAGCGTCAAGTCATCATCGAAGCCAAGATCATTGATGTCGAGTTGAATTCAGCGTCGCAACAGGGGATCAATTGGTCAGGGTTTACACAAGGTACGCATAGGGTTTCAGTAGGCGCTAATACTAGCAACATTTTTGAGACCGGAACTGTTGGTGGTGCGGTAGTTCCTGGTAGTACTTTAGGTGGCGTTCTTGGCAATAACCTAGTAGGAACAACTGGATCTGCTTTTGGCGCAGGACTTGGAGTTGCGCTGCAACTGCGCAATTTCTCGGCATTGATCAATTTCTTGCAAACGCAGGGACATGTACATGTGCTATCCAGCCCAAGGATTGCAACGTTGAACAACCAGAAAGCAGTCATCAAAGTGGGTAGTGAGGAGCCTTTTGCCACAAATGCTTCTGGAGGGCAAATCACTGCAGGTACTGGCGGTAGTCCAGCTGCTGTGAGCAATCCAACTATTACCTATACCCCGTTTTTCTCTGGCATTGCGCTGGACGTAACGCCACAGATTGATGATCAGGATGGGATCACGTTACAAGTGCATTCAATGGTTAACAACATTACAGTAAAAGATAAATTAGCAATTATTGGTAGCGCAGGCACAGCGGATAGACTTTTGCCTTTTGCTGTTAATAGCATCAACGAGACTGATAATGTGGTTAAAACCAAAGATGGTCAGGTGATAGTGATTGGTGGGTTGATGACGGAAAGCGCTGAAGACAATCGTTCCAAGATTCCAGGAGCTGGCGATGCGCCTGTTGTGGGCAGTCTTTTCAAGAAAGGTTCACAAAGTTCGATCAAGCGAGAGCTAGTCATCCTACTAAAACCGACGGTGGTTAAGGATGATAGTGCATGGACTAACGACATCAATGAAACACAGGGCCGAATAGAAGGCCTAAGCGCTACTCAGGCTCCAACTGAAAAGAACTAATTAAATATGTATCTAGAGCATTTCGGCGTCAAGGAATTTCCTTTCAGTATTACGCCTGATACTAGTTACTTCTTTTCTTCTGGGGCCTCCCAGGAGGCGTTAAACACGCTATTGTTCGCGGTTCGCTCTGGTGAGGGTTTCATCAAAATTACTGGAGAAGTGGGTACTGGAAAATCGCTGTTGTGTCGCAAGTTGATGGCGAGTTTGGAGGGCGAATTTAAGATTGCTTATATCCCAAATCCTTACCTTGAGCCCCATGCCTTGTTTATGGAGTTAGCTTCAGAACTTGAGCTAGATGTAGATCAGACTTCTGGGCTTGAACAACATCAACTTTTAAAAATGTTGACGTTAAACGTTCTGAAGATTATTCATGGCGGCAAGCGCGTGTTAATCTGTTTAGATGAAACACAGGCGATGCCGATTGAAACCCTAGAAGCATTGCGGTTGCTGACCAATATTGAAACTGAGAAGCGTAAGTTGCTGCAGGTGGTTATTTTTGGCCAGCCTGAGTTGGAAGATAAGCTCAACCATCCTTCAATTCGCCAACTAAAACAACGTATTGCATTTCACTATCATCTGACGCCGTTGACGCGTAAAGAGATTGATTACTATGTTCATCACAGGCTAAAAATTGCTGGTTACCATGGTGGGAAACTGTTTTCACCAATGGCTTTGTGGATGCTAAAAATAAAGTCTAAGCGCGTGCCGCGGCTAGTGAATATTCTTGCACACAAAGCAATGCTTTCAGCCTTTGGGAAGAAGGAAAATGTCGTTAGCATGTTTGATGTAATAGATGCTGCAAACGATACGGACTCTCTGAGAAAACCAAATTGGGTCAAAGCAGCGCAACTTTTATTATTATTACTTATTGGTAGCTATATAGCTTACCTTGGATGGATGTATTTACAATGAGCCTGATTAATAAAGTACTAATTAATATCGACAAGCATCAAGAGGCCGCAGAGCAAATTAAGCCTCAGGTTTCTTACGATGGCCTTTCACCTGTTGCACGCAGTGATTACAATCAAATGATTCCTTGGGCCTTGGGTATTGTGGTTGCTGGTGTTGCTGCTGGGGCGTTTTTATGGACTCAATACCATAAACCAAGTGCGAAGTTGCCTCAACCTATCGCTCAGGCAGTTCTTCCTTTAGAGACCAAAACTACAAATGCTTCTGCCGCAAAATTAACGGCTCCTGTCGATAGTGAGAAAGTATCAGCGGCACCAGTAGTAACAAAACCTGTCACGACCCCGCAGGCTACCGAGATTGCGAGTAGTGACGTTGTGAAGCCTCTCAAGCAAGATAAGCTGGAAAAATTGCCTGCCAGCAAGGATGCTACCGAGGTTGCAAGTAATGACATCGTGAAGGCTCCCAAGCAAGAGAAGCCCGAAAAATTGCCTGCCAGCAAGGAGGCTACCATGAAGGTTTGGAGTCCTGAGCAACGATCAGACAATTTCTATCGGCTAGGCCAACTATTTGTACAACAGTCAAAAGTGAATGAAGCTCAGCAAGCATTAAAGCAAGCCATTGACGTTAATGCAGCCAATCATAGTGCGAGACAATTATTAGCAGAATTGATGATTGACGCCGGCCATAATGCAGAAGCCAGAGTTCTATTGCAAGATGGACTGACTTTATCACATGGACGTAGCGACTTCACTATGCCTTTAGCACGACTGCAAGTTGCAGATGGCAACAAAGATCAAGCGGTATCTACGCTAGAACAAGGACTGGCTAGTGCAGGCGACAATCCGGAATACCATACATTTCTTGCAGCGCTATTGCAAGAACAAGGGCACCATGACGAGGCAATTAAGCATTACATTACGGCCCTGCGAAGTAATCCTTCTATGCCAAATGCACTTATTGGGGTGGGAGTGTCTTTACGGGCACAGAGTAAAATGAACGATGCCGCTGAAGCCTTCCAAAGAGCGATTGATACTGGCGAACTAACACCAGAAGTGGCTCAGTTTGCAGCGCAGCAACTTAAGCAGATTCGTCAATAGCCAAGATCTGTTTGGCAGATGAGGCCCTGTGCGAAAACTTGAGCTTCTGTAATCAAGCAAGCTAATTATATGGCAAGCTAGATTAGAATTAAATTCGCTTTTCTATTGGGTAATTCAAGGGCAACTTCGCTATTTCAGAAGCGGGTACATCTCGCGAGAAATACCACCCTTGACCATACTCACAACCTAAATCTAGTAAAGCATCAAGTTGCTCGACGGTCTCTATTCCCTCAGCAATCACGCTGATCTCTAAGTCGTTAGCCAAAGCAATAATATTCTTAATGACAATGCGTGACTCTTTTTTACTAGCTAAATCCTTTACAAAACACTGGTCAATTTTCAACCGATTAAAAGGCAGTTGAACCAAGCGTGCTAGCGAAGAGTAGTTTTTGCCATAATCATCAATCGTAATATTCAAACCCATTCGATTTAGCTGTTCAATTTGATTGATTGCTTCTTCTTCACTATCAAGCATTTCGCTTTCGACAATTTCCAAATCTAAGCATTTGAATAGATGTCCGCAGCTTTCAGACCTGTCCACAAATATTTGCAGCAGTTGATTAGCCTTGAATAATGATGGCGAAATGTTGATTGCAAGCTTAGCCTCCGGGAATCTATTTTTGATTAAAGGTAAATCGTCGATGGCTTGATCAAGAATTGACTCCGTCAGCGCCTTAATCAACCTTGCACTTTCAGCCACTGGGATAAATTTTTCTGGTGATACTGAGCCAAATTGTTCATCCGTCCACCTTGCCAGGACCTCAAAACTTGAAATATGACCATCAATCAACCTCACTACAGGCTGATATTTAGGAAAAATTTTATTAAATTCAATAGCGTTTTTGAGTTTATTAAAAAAAATCGTACTTGAAGCATAATCTTGATTCAAAAGGCCTCCAGAAAATATTAGATCAACTATTAGATTGATATAGGTATTGAATAAATAATTTACATATACGAGTGTACATATTTCTAGCAATTATGTTATTGTAGCTCTAATTGGCAGGTGTCAATGTGAAAAACAGAATCATTAATGCTAAATTGTTTTACAGATTATTTAAGGGGCAAAACATGCAAACAAAGAAACGTCAATCAGGCTTCACCCTCATCGAATTGCTAGTCGTTATTGCAATCATTGGGATCCTTGCTGCAGTGGGAATTCCTGCATATCAAGGCTTCCAAGCAAAAGCTCGCTTTAATGCATCTAAAGAAAACCATGTAAACGCAAAAAGCTACATGATGGCTGAAATTACAAAATGCAACAGCCAAGCTACAGTTATCTCTTTTGTTGATAAAACTGGCACGACTGTATCAATTTCAGCCTGCCCTATTGTATCACCTGCTACTGCCCTGACTTATTTCTCGGCCTATCTAACTGATAAATTCGGTAATCCTTATGTACCATCTCTGTCAGCCACCGCTGCTGCACCAGGCACAGGCGTTACTGCTTGGGGTTATATGTCACTTGCAGCCAATGTCGCTGGCACAGGCATGACACTTTCAACCGCTATTGGCCGTGATGACGGTAACAAAACTTTAGCGGGCACAGTGTTGCAAGACGACATATCTGTATCTGAGTAAAGATGCGTGGCTTTACGCTGATTGAATTAGTTGTTGTTGTTGCAATCATTGGCATCTTAGCTGCAATTGGTATCCCTGCTTATAACGGTTATCTTCAAGCCGCAAGAGACAAGGATGCTCAATTAAGCCTGCGAATGATTGCTTCAACCGAAGAGGGCTATAGGTTATATGCTGGCAGTTACTATAGTTCTCCTGGTGCGTCAGCCACATCGTGTAATGCAAATGCAGCAAGCGTTAGTGATATCAACACTAACCTATTAAAAACTAGCACACTAAGCTCCAATTATTATTTATTTTGTGTCTACGCCGATGCAACAACCTCGACGCCAACTTTCACCGCAAAAGCTGTGAATATTGCAAACACAGGCAAAACATTCGCTATTAACCAAGATGGCACAACGGTGGCGACTGGTTGGACTAAGGCTAGCTTTTAGGTGAATTAAAGATGTGGAATTTCATTCTGGATTTATCTAAATCCACAAAACTTTCAGATATTCATATCCATGGTGATACCTATGCAGCTTACCGCGAGCATGGTGACGTTATCAGAACTGACCGTATTATTCAGTCAGAAGAAATTAGATCCTTTTTACAACAAAACTTATCTGAGTCTGATTTTTTTCAGTTTATCGATAGCAAGGATTATGACTTTGCTCTCGAAAAAGACGGCTATCGATTCCGCGTCAACGCGTTCCAAGAGGGTGGTAAGTCAGCATTGGTGCTCAGACGCATTGAATCAAAAATACCAAGCTTTGACGAACTTAATCTTCCAGCCTATATCCGAACAGTGCCCACCATTGAAACAGGCTTGGTGCTGGTAACTGGACCGACAGGCTCCGGAAAAAGCACCACCTTAGCATCTATTATGGATGTGATTAACGCAACCCATCATGGCCATATCATTACCATTGAGGATCCTGTTGAATTTAAACATGAATCCAAATCATGTGTCGTCAGTCATCGTGAGGTTGGGCGTGATACAAAGTCATTTTTATCGGCCTTAAAAGCCTCTCTGCGTGAAGATCCAGATGTGATTCTAGTGGGTGAGTTACGTGACTTAGAAACCATACAGCTGGCATTAACTGCTGCAGAAACTGGCCATTTAGTGTTTGGCACTTTGCATACTAATAGTGCGCCATCTACTATTACGCGGATTATCGATGTTTTTCCACCAGCGCAACAAGAGCAAATACGCTCACAACTTGCCTCATCGTTACGCTGCGTGCTGACCCAGCGACTGCTTAAGCGAGTAGACACAACAGGACGTGTTGCGGCTTTTGAATTGATGATTTGCAATACAGCAATCCGCAACCTCATCCGTGAAAATAAGGTATTTCAAATCCCCAATATTATGCAAACAGGTCGGGCTGAAGGAATGATTTCTATGGAAAACTCTTTAAAAACACTTATTGCTGAAAACAAAATCTCTCCCTCATCTGGCGTGTAAAGCATGATGAGAGAGGCTGGCTTTTCATTTCTAGAGCTGATTATCGTGGTTGGCATTATCGGCGTGGTTGCCGAACTTGCTATATCAACCAGCAAACAACCAGTCAGCTCCCAAAGACTATCCGCAGAAGCACAAAAGATTGGTGAAACTTTTTCGTTGCTAGTTTCTCAAGCTAGAGCTTCACAAACATCATTCAAAATTTTGTGTGACACTCAAAGCCTCAGTAATCAACAATATCGTTCTAGCGCAACGCTAAATGCCAAAAGCAATATGCTTAATGGCACTATTGGCTTAAGTGTCATTACGGCGACTAATGGAAGCACGACAAAAACGCTTTCCATGGTATCAAGTGATCTTTCCAGCACCTTAAATCTAACCTGCCCAGCTGCCAACAGTTACATCACCTCAGACGGCACAATACTGACGAGTGATAATAAAAACTTTGATTTAACACTCACGGCAATTGCCAATCCGAACTTACAAAGTCGCATTTGGATGTCAAAAGTGGGATATCCAAGAATTTACTTAAAAGATACCTCAGCCAAAAATGTGTGGACCGAGGTGCTTAATTGAAAGTAATGAGCACGCATAAAGGCTTCACACTCATTGAGGTCATGGTCAGTATGGTCTTGTTAGCGATCGCTGTTATTTTTTCACTATCCATCGTTAAAACAGTTGTTCAAAAGCAAATCGACGCAAAAAGTATGCTGAGATATACTTGGGTGACTAAGTCCGTCAAAGCAGCATTTAATGAATATATTAGCGCCAGTGACCCCTCTACTTTTCTTGCAACAGAAACACTAGGTTGCCTAAACAAAGGGCCTTCTAGCACAGGCAAAGATCGTTTAACTACGCAGCTTTGTGACTACGAAACCATGATAAACACCGCAAATACACCTGGAAGCGCGAGTAAGTCTTTGTTCGTCACCATTTCGACTAGTAGTAGTAATAGCGTCTACTACTTTACCAATCGCGTCAAAATCGTTGAAACAGCGAACAATGCAAATGTGGTTTTTGACCGATTGTTTGTGGGTCAGAAATAATGAGTCTAAACCATCATCAGCGTGGCATGACACTAATCGAATTAATCGTTGCTATATTCATCGTCACCATTCTGGTGAGCGCGATTTTTGTCCTAATTAAAAACTACAAGAACACCAGCAAACAAACAGTGAGCGATATCAATACCGACGCGTATGTAAACAACTTCCTTCAAACATTCACTGAAGAAATTAGCCACTCTGGTCATCAACCAATAGATTCAACGCTAAGCGTCATCACCCTCAATGGAAAGGTACTCAATTTCTCTTACAGCTCAGGTAGTTTAGTTAGCCAGGTAGTCATCACTTCAGACCTAGACCAATACACACGCCAAATTTTGACATATCAGCTATCTCCCACCCTAAGAGACAGCCAACACCCAAATGAGCTCGCATTTATAAAGACCAAACTATTGAGCAATGGCACTAGTACCGAAAATGTTTTCGTAAATGAAATTGCTTTAGCGGGGATTGATAGCTTTTCATGCACGGAATCTCTAAACCCTTCACCAGTGAGCGCAAACGCCGGCTTACGTGGTGTGGATTGCACCTTAGTCGTTTACGGCGGCAGAGGATTCAGCACGCTTAAAAGCTACAAGTTTTATGCAAACACCGATAACCAATTCTAATTTGCAGAGGGGCGTAGCGCTTGTGTTTACATTGATTGCTATTTTGGTCTTAACCTTGATTGCCACTGCCATGTTGCAATCACAGCGCTCTGCAATCCAAGCGAATAATCAATTTTTAGATGTTGAAACAACTGAAGATGCTATAGATTTTTGTGTGCAAGCGGCCTTCGACAAGCTATCTCAAGATGCACTGAGTAATACATTCAACGTCGACCCTAATGCGGTTGTTACCATTAGCGCTAGCACCAAGGTGACCACGGCATTTAACAATCCCAATGCGATTGTCTCAAAAACCAGAATTTCAAATAGCAGTCGGATGAATCCTAGCTGCACACTCCAGTTTATTAAACAAATTCAGAGTGTAAGCTCTGGCGGTACAGGCCAAGAAATCACAAGCTCACGCAATTACGCTACTGGCATTGGCTCAACAGTTAAATATTATCGCATCTCCGCCATACAAGATAATCAAACTGGCCGTATTGAATATCAGGTAATATTAGGTATATGAAGGTATTGTTATTTATCCTGTTGGTCTTTTTTGCTAGCCTAGCTTCAGCGGGTGAGGTATTGCAATTTGAATGTATGGAAAACTATCAGCAACTTCTTAACCCCGTCTCCGCAATTCAAGATTCCCCTGGTCTTAGCAACAAGCTAAAAGCTGCGTTACCCGATGCAGTTGAGTACAAAGGTAGCCTCCCTGCTTCATGCCAAGATGAATTAAGAAGCAGCGGGACCTTAAGATTCATTCAATATAAAAAACAGCTTTACGTCCTTGAGATGACCTTTATAAATACCAAGCCTATATTTGTGCATTTCTTTTCGCCGAGCACGATTTCTCGTATGGAAATAGCCTTTAGGAAATCAGGATACGCTGGCAGTCAATTTTCAAGCCACATCAATGATAACTTGATCTTAAATTACTCAATTAGCACAGATGTAAATCACAACTACATCGAACAAATCAGATATAAATCAATGGAAACTGCGAATTATGAATGATTTTAAAAGGCAGTTATTTGCACTATTATTCTTATTGATCTTGCCGGCGATTAGCTTAGCTAAGCAACCGCCTGCCATGGCATCGGGCGGAAGCTCTTTGAATGTAATATTTTTAGTTGATAACAGTAATAGCATGCAAGAATGTATTAACGGTGCCGGCGGCATTGGCGGTACTGGCTGTATCACCAAGTATGCGTCTGTACAGAGTGCTATAACGAAGCTCCTAACCAACCCATCATTAGCATCACAAGCGAATTTTTCTTTGCTGACATGGGGGACCAATACTTGCGCTTGGGGGAGTCCAGTCAACTGCAAATATGTTAGCGGTAATACCACTAAAAATTATAGTTGGGTGCCTCTTTCAACCAACAAGCAACAAAGTTACATTGATATGATGAATGCGTTACCGAAGATTGACGGGACAGGTGGTTCGACTTATTTAGACTACCCAATGGCTTTTATTGAAAGCTATCTTAATAGTGCCTCATTTAGTCAGCAATTTAATGTTTGCGGCAACACCATCGTCATTGTTTTGAGTGATGGCATGTGGACTCAATCTAAAGCTTATACGATAGCAGCCCGGTTATTTGCTAAAAGTCCGTCAATTAAGACCTTTGCCGTGGCTTTTGGAGTGGACCCAAGCGCAACCAATAGCACATTTAATCTTTTGGCAAGAGCAGGCGGAACTGGAGCAGCACTGGGTGGGGTTAGTGTTGATCCAACCTTACTCGCAAGCACCTTCTTGGCCGCTATTCAATCTGCCATGTTAGACACATACACCTCGGTTGCCCCAACGATATTACCTAGTATGTCAGCCGGAGATTTAATCGTAGCGCCAGCATTTCAATACTCTCCAACGACGCAATGGAAAGGTTATCTAACAGCCAATGTCCTAAACGCTAGCGGTGCAGTGGGTGCTCAATTATGGGAGTTAGGGCAAAACCTATCGGCAGTGCTTCCGGATAACCGTAATATTTGGACAGCCATTCCTGGCCTTGTAGCGCCCACTAAAAATAGCTCAGCAAGTCCTAACAACTTACTTTACTCCAGCGCCAGTTCCATGACCGCCATCACAACGGCAATGGAAACCACAGGGATTTTGAGCGCAACGACCGCGCTTAGTGATGCAACTAACTTGGTAAAGTTTATTAGAGGCTTTGATGTATTCGATGAGGATAATAATGCCAGTACCTTATATCGATGGAAACTTAACGATATCTATAACTCCAAACCAACTTTTGTTGCTCAGCCATTACAAAACATAAGTACAGACCCTGCTGTTGGGGGTGGAATGGCCTATTTTTACAATCAAAACCCAAGTGCTTATGATACTTTTAAAATCAAAGCTAGAACCTCAATGGTATATGTGGGCTCTAACGATGGTCTGGTGCACGCTATTAGCGCAAGCAATGGTCAAGAGCTATGGGCTTTCTTACCACCACCGCTAATGAATAAAATGAAAAATGTAATGACTTCAGTCAGCCATAACACCAATTCCATTTATGGCGTTGATGGCGCTGTGGTAGCTCAAGATGTTTATATAAACAATGAATGGCGGAGCTACCTAGCTGTCGCTTTAGGTCTTGGCGGGATGGGTTATTCGGTATTAGATATTACGGATCCTCTCCACCCGTTTCATATAGTATCTATTGAAAATTACATTGACAGTAATGGTAATAGAATCATGAAAAAATGGGCGACAGATGGCAGTTATAGCACTACAACGGGTTACGAGAAGTTAGGCTATACCAAATCTGCACCGATATTCTCTTATGGCAAGGATGGTAGCAGTTACCAGCCAGTGTTGGTTATCGGGGGAGGCATCTCCAATAGTGGTATTACATCAGGGGTGGGTTCGGCTGTTTTTGTGGTGAGTCTGCAACCAGCAACGGCTGGCAATATCATTGCGCTTAATGATGTGAGTAGCTTGCAAAACCCATCTACCAGCATTGTCACCATTAATACCAGTGCAGCAAATAATAGTTCAAATATTTTATTCATTGCCAATACTTACGCGCTTGATATTGGCTCGGGTGTTACTGGCACAGGAATCGCAGCAAACACGGTGATTCAAAGCATTGATGGCGGCATGCAGATTACTCTCAACCAAAATACCACGGGCGCAATCCCGGCGGGAACCGCTCTCACCTTTACTCGACGAATCTTTAACGAGGTAGAACCCGAGGTGGAGCTTTTAGAGAGTGGCTCAACTGCCCTAATGTCAGGTAGGTATGGTTTTAAGATGTTAGTTCCTAATAACAACGGGCTGATTAATAGCTTTGACGAGACTGCCTCTAGCATTTCAGCCCTTAGCAATACCCAAAGTGCTTTTACAGTAATCGACTCTGGAACGACTTTCTCTAACGACAGGCTCATCAATCAAGCGCTTTCTGTCTCGGCAGATACAGCCAATGCAACGGCAAACCTGAATGTTTTGTATGGTACTGGGGACATGGATATGTTGTCATTAATTGACAAATCCCCCGCTAATCTGATCGTGTCGATACAGGATGCTGAAACCAATATCTTTGGCAAAAATGTCTCTAGAAGTTTTGCGAATTTTTTAAATGCGACTAACACGAACATCACGAGTTGCGTTTCTGGCACTCAACAAGGCTGGTACGTTGATATTAATACAACAACTGCTTGGGATGCTAACAACAATTCAATCTTATGTAATAGCGGCAAGCTTTCCTCCAAAATTGAAACCTACGGTGGAATTGCTACTATTCCTCTTTACATTCCACCGCAACCATCTAGCGCTAACTATTGCACTGGTGGCGACTCTGCTGTGATTTTCCGAAGTTCGAAATGTGGTTACCAAACTAGTAAGGGGATTTATCTTACACAAATGACTATTGGCGGGGTAGTGGCTTACAAAAACAATATCTACATATCCGTTTCGTCTAAAAGTACCGCCACACTGGTTGACTCTGCGGGAGTATTTACAAAAACGGGCAACATTATTACAGGTCAACCTAATTTTAGCCTCACGTCACCCAACCGACTTTCCGTAAAGTCAAAAGTGCGGGTGCATTAAAATGACGCAGTTCAAACTATATGAACTTTTATTTATCAAGAATTACTATCTCAATGAAACTTGGATGTTATGTTGTTAAAAAAGCTGATTGAACGCATCAAAAATAGTATTTATTACTCCGAGCCAACTCAACAAGACATTGTGGGTATTGATATCTCGCATGGGTATGTTAGAGCGATTCAATTGACTAAGATTCAATCGCAATGGTCCTTAGCTAAGTTGGCGACTAAAACCATCAATCGTACCAATCAAGATCAAGCTACTGTTGAAAAAGAGATATTGCGTCTTCTAAAAAATATCAAGCTAGAGCAGAAGTTTGATACCAACAACGCTGCGATTTCGTTGCCTGTTAATTCGGCCATTGTGCAAGTGATTCAAATTCCTTACCTCGATGATGTCGAGCTAAATGTAGCCGTAGAAAATGGTTCATTGTGGGAAAGTAGCATTAATATTCCTGGGGATTTATCTGAGTATTCTATTTTTTGGCAAGTAGTTAAACGCAATCAGGAGAAAAATGAATTATCTATTCTCTTCGTAGCTTCACGCATTGATGAAATTGAGCGCTACTGCGATTTAGTCAGACAAGCTGGCTTTGATCCACTCATTATTGACGTAAGATGTTTTGCGTTGAGAAACATTCTAAAAACATACTTAGATTCCGAAGCGTCCAAACTCGTCGTGTTTTTAGAAATTAGCGGTGAAGAAAACTACATCGTTTTTGTATATGACAATCTGCCCTTTATCTACGATATTTTCGTTATGGATTTAGATGCCGATGCTTTATCTGAAGGAGGCGAACTACTAACCCCGGATGTATTTCGACGCATAGGATCACAAATTAGATCTTCAGTTGGCTCGTTTATTAAGCAAAGCGGAGCGCCAGGGATTGAGAAGATTAATTTTATTAGCTCATTACCTAATCTAGATCTCATCTTTAATGGTCTAAAACATGAGATTGTTGAATTTAAGCTGGAGGCATTTAACCCGCTCTCCCAGATCCAAGTTCCGGCGCACCTTGCCTCTCGGGTTGAGTCTGAAAAGAATATTTCATCATTAACAGTCGCAGCTGGACTTGCAACAAGGCGACTAGACATATTTGGTTACTTCAAATTTGTGACCGCTGTCGCCAACATCAACTTGCTTCCCAACCGACAGGAAATCATTAAGCAGGAAGAAGATAAAGTAACAACTAGCAGCAAAATAAGCAAAGTAGCATTAATTACTACTGCACTCATGCTCTTACTCATTGTGACCTACAACTACCTATTGCTTTCATTTCCATCCAAAGCAGAAATTGATGCATTGCAAAGCAAATCCTTATTGGTTGAAGCTGAGGTCACAAAATTAAGAACTGGATATGTGAGTTATCGGCATTGGGTCGACCAAATAAATAAACAAAATGAAAAAGTACTCAACATTTCATTTCTTCAGCAATTGCCAAATGGGTTGTATGTAACGGATATGACACAAAAAAGAAAAGATTTATCTGAAATCTCAGTCAAAGCCGCTGACCCCGCACTAGTCTCGCAATCCATTAATTTAATGTCTAATCAATTCAAGAACGTTAAATTGTTGGCGGTGGAGGCTAACCAAGAGGACCTATACCAACTTTCTAAAATCACTTATCGAGTCGAATGACATGGATTATAAAAAAATACTTAATTATAATTTTTCTTTAAAAGAAAATTTTAACAGTACTGCAAAATGGCCTTTATTAATCGCCATCATCACTTCGGCTATTTCTCTAGTACTGACTTACTTTATTCTTAATATCTATGGTAATTACGATATTCATGCCGCAGGCAATGCTAAGTATGATTCATTAGTGCAAGAAAGGCAGCATCTGAAGAACGATCTGAAGTTACTGCTAAAAGATAACCGCACATACCTAACTGATCTTGAGAATTCTCCAAAATCAAAATCAGAACTTGCTAGCTCACTTACCAATCTCCTCTCGGAGAGTAGGCTTAAACTCATAAAATTAAACACCAATGACAGCACGCCAAATAGTAAAGATGCGACCCTAGTGATTGAAGCTGAGGGCTCTTACGATCAGGTATTGCACTTCACTCAAGCAGTCAATGCGAAAGTAGCCTCTAGCGAGGTTGAAGTGCTAAAAATAACCAAGTTAAAAGATAAAGGATTATTACACCTGACCTTAGCCCTAAAGTTTAATAATCCACCACATCTAAACGCTTCCTCAATCAACTTAAACCATCAAGCATTTAATGACGCAACACATGGCGGAATTTTTGAAGGATGGCACATGATAAAAGCTGGATTTGTTCAAGTTGATCCAGCCAACCAGCCTAACGTTAACGACCCAATCACTAAAAAAGACCCATTCCAAGCGCCAGAAACCCCACCAGTTGATACGAAAAATGGTGCCGATAAAAAAGCTGAGAACACTAATCGCAGCGGATTTTTCTTGTCTGGCATTATGTATTCCAAAAAAACTAGCTTGTGTGTGATTACAATTCCAAGTGGTGAGTCTAAGGTATTCACTGCAGGGGATCTGGTAAACCAAAAACTAAGAATTCAAGAAATTGCCCGTGACCACATCGTTCTAAGTTCTAAAATCCAAGGGGTTAGTCACATCGGATCTAAAAAACATAGACCAAGACAAATTGAGCCTAAACAAGAAAACACTTTCCAAATAAACCCTGATAGACAAATCACATTCCACCTTGGGGAAGAAATCTTGCTATGAAAAACTACCACCTTATACCCTTATTTTTCTTATTGACCACAACAGGTTGCGCACCTACGGCTGTTGTCAAATCTGATGTCAATGCATCTTCTAAATCCACACGTGACAGTGTAGTTGATCTTCGAGATAAAGATAAAGTGGACGTGTCAGACATTACTAAGCTTGAAGATGCTAAAAAAAGCCTAGAAGAAAATCGTAATAACGTAATTGAAATTAAAAGCACTGAGCCTGGCCTAAAGTTTACAGATTCCAAATGGAAAGACTTTCCTATTACTTTGGATTTGAATGCAGTTCCCCTGCGTGTTTATTTTGAGATGCTGAATAAATTAACTTACATCAACTTTGTTATGGGTGAAGAAGTGAAAGGGGATGTCAGTATTAACCTAAAAGATGTTAACTGGATTGAATCGCTAGAGATTGTGCTCAAAAATAAAAACTTGATTAGTGATGTAGATCAGTCAGGCAAAGTCGTTTCTATTCATAGTCATGATTTTGTAGCGAGTCAAAGTGAGTCCTTGCAAAAAGCACTTTCATCTAAAATGACTGCACAAAAAGCTTATGCGAACTTAGAGTCTAAATCGACTGCAATTATAAGGCTTTATTACACAAAACCAGACATCTTGGCTCAGCAGCTAAAAGATGTAATTCAAACCCTAGATGCTGGAGGTACACAAGCAAGCACATCAAAAAATTTGCGTGCTTCCTTTGTGATTGATGCTCGTACTAATTCCATTATTATCCAGGCGACGCCATCTGATATGGAGTGGATTAAAACTGCAATCAACAGTCTAGATAAGCCAACTAGCCAGGTTCTCGTTGAAGTGTTTATTGTGGAAGCCACAGATAACTTCGAACAACAATTAGGTAGCCGTATATCGTTTTTTAATAAAGGAAAAAATGGCCTTTACCAAGGTATTTCAGGCACGCAAGGTGGCGGCGTCACAACCGCAACGGGAATCGATCTGTCAACAACAGGTGGCAACATTGCTAACAATGCTCTCGCAAATCCGCTTGGTGGTATTGCCGCAACTTTTGGCGGTTTAAATACAACTTTAAGACTTGAGCTACAGGCCATGCAATCAGAGAGCTTAATTAAGATTGTTTCAAACCCGAAACTGTTTATTATTGACAACGAGCAAGCGACAATTACCGATGGTACTGAAGTTCCTTTCAACACAGTTGCTCAGTTAGGATCAACCCCAACCACGCAATTCAAAAATGTATCACTCCAATTGCAAGTTAAGCCAACCG
>CAILXF010000045.1 GCA_903838125.1 uncultured Pseudomonadota bacterium
TGGTGGCGCATCAAACCCCTCAAATAAGGCAATCATGGTGCAGGCAATGCCAAACACCAAGCTCTTAATTAAGCCATCTACTATATCTACTCTAAAATCCACATTGGCTTGCATTTGCGACCAGAATGCGCCGTCATCAACACCAATCAACGGAACTGCTACTAAGTAACCACCTAAAATACCGACCATAGAGAATAGTGCTGCTAATATTGGCATTGAAATGACCCCTGCCCAAAAACGCGGTGCAACTACACGCGCTATAGGACTAACCGCCATCATTTCCATTGCCGACAACTGTTCTGTTGTTTTCATTAACCCTATTTCAGCAGTAATTGCTGTACCAGCGCGCCCAGCAAATAACAAGGCCGTCACTACTGGACCTAATTCCCGCACCAAAGATAGCGCAACTAAAACCCCAATAGCCTCTGATGAGCCATATTTTTGCAAAGTGTTATAGCCTTGCAACGCCAGCACCATTCCAACAAAAAAGGCCGACACGATTATGATTAGTAATGACATAACGCCTGTGAAGTAAATTTCACGCAGAATCAGATGAAAGCGGCGAAAGCTCTCGCCTGAGTAAAATATAGTTAGAAAAAAGAGCCGACCACCAGCGCCTAAACGCCAAATACGGTCAATCATTCGTGCACCTAATCCACGTAGCGTTCTTGCAACAGCGTTCAGTAACGTTGATTTAATCATTGGTTTTGCTATTCATTAACTCAGATTGATAATTTGCTGCGGGATAATGGAATGGAACTGGCCCATCTTTCTCACCATGAACAAATTGGTGAACGAAGGGCAATGTAGATTGCATCAAGTCATGCGGTGTACCCTCTGCTGCAACCTCTCCATTAGCCACAAAATACACGTAGTCTGCAATTAAAAAAGTTTCTTTAACATCATGAGATACGATTATTGACGTCGCGCCTAAAGCATCATTGAGACTACGAATTAAATCGCAAATTACACCCATAGAGATTGGGTCTAGTCCGGCAAAAGGTTCGTCATACATAATAATGTTGGGATCAAGCGCAACGGCTCTAGCCAGCGCAACCCGTCTCGCCATTCCGCCAGAAAGCTCTACAGGCATGTACTTCGAAGCTCCACGTAAACCTACTGCATTTAGCTTCATTAGCACCAAATCTCTAATCATAGATTCCGGCAAATCAGTCAACTCGCGCATAGGAAACGCAACATTATCAAAAACCGACAAGTCAGTAAACAAAGCCCCATGCTGAAACAGCATACCCATTTTACGTCTTAACTTGAAAATTCCTTCGCGATCCTGCTTATGTACAACGTCACCATCAACACGCACTTCACCATGGCTAGGTGTAATTTGACCGCCAATCAAACGTAACAGCGTGGTTTTACCGCTACCGCTTCCACCCATGATGGCCACGACTTTACCCCGTGGAAACATCATATTAATGCCTTTATGCAACAGGCGTCCTTTGTATCCAAAGGAAAGATTATCAATTTCTACAATATTGGGATTCATGGCTTGCGCGGTAACTGTTTTATATACTTTTGTTAAGGTGCCATTCTAAAACAATTTAGTCCTTAGGTAAGAATTTAAATGACTACCTTATGCAAAAAAGGCAGCCATAGCTGCCCTTTTAACACTCATAAAATTAGCGTAAACCTTGAATATAGTCAGCAACTGCCGACATCTCAGCATCAGTCAT
Source organism: uncultured Pseudomonadota bacterium (assembly GCA_903838125.1). Classification (GTDB taxonomy): domain Bacteria; phylum Pseudomonadota; class Gammaproteobacteria; order Burkholderiales; family Methylophilaceae; genus Methylotenera. The sequence goes on from CAILXF010000045.1 coordinate 1,692, forward strand.
TTTTGTAGCAATCGTCATCATCATTGGCGCATTGGCACGTTCACCTGTTCGGAAAGTTCTTAGTTGTGCCAGCGTGTAGTCGGCATGTTGGCCACCTAAACGAGGAAATTGTTTAGGTAAACCCGCGCCAGTAGCCCCATGACAGGATGCGCAAGCTGGTAGATTGTTGGTAGCGATACCACCACGATAGATTTTCTCACCCAATGAGCCTTGGCCATTAGTTTTTGCCTGACCTAAAGCCAACTTTTGGCCAGAGAAATAAGCTGCTAAGTTTTTCATATCTTCATCACTTAACATCGCCGCCATACCTGACATCACAGCGTTGGCACGTTTACCTGCTTTAAATTCTGTCAGTTGCTTAACTATGTATTCAGGATGCTGACCTGCTAATTTAGGATTTGCCGTAATCACACTATTACCGTCCATGCCATGACAGGCCGAGCAAATCGTACTAACAAGGGTCTCTGCCGATTTAACTTCTGGCACTGCTGGCACCGCCTTTTTCTCAGGCAATGCAGTAGCGGCATGTGCCGATATACTTAATGTAAGGCTTAACACTAGCCATGCTAAATTACGAAATTGCATTACTGCTCCTAGTTCTTAAATTTAGGATCATAAATTTACTGACCCATGCTTTAATTTACAAAAGTGACTAATCTAAATTATTCAATCAATTAACACGCTATTTTAGCGAAAAACACCTATTCGTGATAGCATTTTTCAAAGTAGATTTTACCAACATTAATTTAGCGCTAAGACTAACGTCACTTAGTCAATAGAATCGGATCCCAATGCCATTGTTTCAAAATGCTGCTTTTCATATATCAGCCCATCATCTTCGTGATTTACCACTTGCTAGCGGCATTGAAGTCGCTTTCGCTGGTCGCTCTAATGCAGGGAAATCTAGTGCCCTAAATACGCTAGCAAACCATAATCGCTTAGCATTTGTCAGCAAACAACCTGGTCGCACACAACTGATCAACTTTTTTACGTTAGGCAATGATAGACATCTAGTCGATCTGCCTGGTTACGGCTATGCGAAGGTGCCTGAAGCCATGCGTGCACACTGGCAAAATGTATTAGCGCGTTATTTAAGCGAACGTTCAAGCTTGGGTGGCCTAGTATTAGTAATGGATAGTCGCCACCCGCTTACCCCGTTGGACCGCCAAATGCTAGATTGGTTTTGCCCTAGTGGAAAGCCTGTACATGTCCTGTTGACCAAGGCAGATAAACTATCACGCGGGGAAGCCGGTTTAACTTTAAGTCGTGTACGTAAAGAGTTGATTGAAACCTGGGGCAACCATTATCATAGTGAGTGCACCATACAGTTGTTTTCTAGCCTTAAAAAACAGGGCGTGGAGGAAGCAGAAAAGATTATAGGAAAATGGTTGTTTGCGGAAGAGCCTGAAGATTTAGTGCGCAAATCATTTAATCTAAGTTAGCGCAAGGTATTATCAAATAATGCAAGTAATGGCCAATAGATTACTTGCGTGTAAATACCATATCCCACACGCCATGGCCGAGCTTTAGGCCACGATTTTCAAATTTAGTCAACGGTCTATAACTCGGTTTTTGCGCATAATTTTCAGTAGTGTTTTGCAATTGAGGCTCAGCATTGAGCACTTCAAGCACCCACTCAGCATATTCTTGCCAATCGGTAGCAACATGCAAGTAACCCCCTATTTTGAGTTTACTACATAATAATTTTACAAACTCAGCTTGTATCAGTCGGCGCTTATGATGACGTGTTTTATGCCAAGGATCTGGAAAGAAAATATGTACTCCATCTAGGCTGGCATCTGCCAGCATATGCCGTAATACCTCCACCACATCATGCTGAATAATACGAATGTTAGTAAGCGCCAACTCTTCAATTAACTTAAGTAGAGCGCCAACACCAGGGGTATGTACCTCAGCTGCTAGGAAATCATAATCTTGAAGTGTTTGCGCAATTTTGGCCGTTGTTTCACCCATGCCAAAACCAATCTCCAGTATTTTCTTGCTGCTTTCGCGAGTAAATTCATCGTTTAAATCGATTAGTTCTGGCTTATAGCTAATGCCAAATTGTGGCAATCCAGTTTCAAGTGCGCGCGCCTGGCCTTTAGTTAAGCGTCCTTGGCGCAAGACAAAACTGCGGATGGGACGTTGCGGGTGTTCTAGTTTTAAATCGGCATCATTCATATCGCGCATTATACATGACAGGCATTACAGTAAATCTAGATCCAATGAAGCTATGCGATAGATTATCTGACTATAAAGTGTGAACTTTATCTCCTGTGGTAAAGCCGAGCAATGGTACTGGCATATTTTTACTAAATGCAATCACCTTAAATAAATCACCCATTTCAGCTGGAGATAACAATTTCTGTGCTGCAGCAGCGAGTGGCGCATAACGCGCCATATCAGATGGTGATACCCGTGCCATCAACTCTAAAATCCCGCAGTTCATTAAAAATTGTGCTTGACTACAAAAGCCACTGAGCTGCAATCCATTATCGACACCGGCATAGGCAATGCTACTAAAATTGACATGTGCGGTAATATCTTGCAGGCCAATATTGAGCAACGGGTCCGTGTGTGCATAATGTTGGTAATGGCACATTAGTGTGCCAAGATTACGTTGCGGATGGTAGTACTCAGATGCCGAAAATCCGTAATCTATCATCAAAATTACACCGCGCTCTAGCGTAAGTGCAAGGCTGGCAATAAGGCCATTAGCGGCAGGACAAAATTCACTGACATACCCTTCAGGCAAACTTAGCTTTGTAATCTCATCTAACAAATGCCGCCCACTAGCAGGCGCATCATCCCATGGCTTATCAGACCAAGTTAAGCCTTGCTCTGCCAGCATGACGCCACGCTCAAATAAGCCTTGTATTTTTGCATGCACTATATGCACTGGAATCGCATCTAAAACTTCATTGCCTAATACAACTCCGGTAAAGGTTACTGGTAGTTGATTAAGCCAAACTACTCGTCGCAATAGCTGTGGCGACAATTTATCTTGTAAGTACTCAAGCTGCACTTGGCGTAAGTGGTCACTTACATCTAGGATGTAATACTGATCTGGCAAGCAATCTAAATGCTCCAGTGCATGCAGTAAGTGAACGGCAAGCCGGCCCGTTCCCGCACCCAACTCCATGATAGATCCACTACTTAGCGCCAATATCTGTGCAACTTGCTGCGCCAGAGTTTGTCCAAATAATGCAGAAATTTCTGGGGCGGTTACAAAATCTCCGCCTGTACCAAATTTCTGATTCCCCGCACTGTAATAACCAAGCTGAGGTGCATAGAGCGCAAGTTGCATAAACTGCGAAAAATCTATCCACCCCCCCGCTTTTTTAATTTCCTGCTGAATGAAACCCAGTAGTTTTAGGCTATGTTTTTGGGCGTCTCGTGATGGCGTGGGCAGTGTACTCATAGACTTAGATTATAATGGCTAAAAATTAGATTGGATAATAAGTGAAGTTAAGCGATAAAAATAAAGTAGTGCTCATCACAGGTGGTGCAAAACGTGTAGGTGCGGCAATTTGCCGTTCACTGCACGCTGAGGGTTACACCATGATGATTCACTACAAAAGCTCATTCCATGAGGCGCAGGCCTTGCAAGCTGAACTCAACTTACATCGTGCTGACTCAGCAGCAATTGTCCACGGTGACTTACTGGACATAGAAAATATTCCCAAGTTGGTAAGCGCCACCATCAGTAAGTTTGGTCGCTTAGACGTCTTGATTAATAATGCATCTACCTATTACGCAAGCGAACTCGGCGATATCGATGAAAGTAAATGGCATGATCTGATGGGGAGCAACTTGAAAGCACCGTTATTTCTATCTCAAGCCGCAGCGACAGAATTACGCAAAAATCATGGTTGCATCGTCAATATTACCGATATGCACGTAGAGCGCCCCAAAAAAGGCTACATTATTTATAGCGTAGCAAAAGCTGGCTTAGTCACACTGACCAAATCGCTAGCGCATGAATTAAGCCCAGAAGTACGCGTCAACGCCGTAGCGCCAGGCCCAGTTCAATGGCCCGAAAGCAATCCCCAATTTGACGAAGTGTATCGTCAGCGCGTCATTAATCAAACACTGCTTAAGCGTGTAGGTGAGGCCGAAGACGTAGCCAAGGCGGTTAAGTTCCTAATTGCTGATGCACCGTTTATTACTGGTCATGTACTAGCAGTAGATGGCGGCAGATCAATCAATCTTTAGTATTATTTTCAATACACCCAGCACAAAACCTGAGCCTTCAATCTAATGATCAAACACTTACCAACCAATCATTCCAACAATTTCATCAAGCTACGTAATAGTTTAATTAGTGCTACTGGTAAAGCCATCGGCGACTACAACATGATTGAAGATGGCGACACCGTATTGGTCTGCATGAGCGGTGGCAAGGACTCACATGCCATGTTGATGATCCTGCTTGCCTTACAAGAGCGTGCGCCGATCAACTTTAAGCTAATCGCAATGAATTTAGATCAAAAGCAGCCAGGATTTCCTAATCATATTTTACCCGCCTACTTTGAACAATTAGGTATTGATTACCGTATCGTTGAAGCGGATACCTACTCAATCGTGAAGGAAAAAATACCTGAAGGCAAAACTACGTGCTCACTTTGCTCGCGCTTACGTCGGGGCATTATTTACACTACAGCCAAACAACTAGGAGCTAATAAAATTGCGTTAGGTCATCATAGGGATGATATTGTTGAAACCCTATTTTTAAATATGTTCTTTGGGGCAAAAATGAAAGCTATGCCCCCTAAACTTTCAACTAATGATAAGCAAAATATCGTAATTAGACCGCTTGCCTATTGTAGTGAAAAAGACATTGCCAGCTATGCGCGACAAATGAAGTTCCCAATTATTCCATGCGATCTTTGCGGCAGCCAAGAAAACTTACAGCGCCAAAAAATTAAAGATATGCTTCAAAGCTGGGAGCAAGAACAACCCGGCCGTATCAACAATATTTTTCGGGCCATTACGAATGTTGAGCCTTCTCATCTAGCTGATTTTAATTTATACGACTTTAAAAATCTAACACAGGCTAAGGCTGAGGATGAAGATCCTTTATTTGGCGACATTGCCAACGAGGGTGCAGCTTTAAGTTTATCAACCAACGATGGCACTAGAATTGAGTTTGTGCGAAACACTTAATTACAGCATCGCTCACCATCAATTAATACACTAAATATTGTAAGTTGTTGTCTTAAAGCCGTTTACCTTGCTATCATCTAGCTAATTTCTTAGTAACCCCCCTTTTTTCCATAGGCATTCATGTCCAAACTGTTAATTGTTGAATCACCTTCTAAAGCTAAAACGCTGAAAAAATATCTAGGAAGTGACTATGAGGTGTTAGCTTCTTACGGTCATGTGCGAGATTTAATTCCCAAAAACGGTGCGGTTGATACAGCCAATAATTTCGCTATGAAATATGACATTATTGAGCGCAATAGCAAGCATGTGGATGCAATTGCAAAAGCCGCTAAAAATGCTGATAGCATCTATCTAGCAACCGATCCAGACCGTGAAGGTGAGGCGATTTCTTGGCATATTGCCGAAATATTAAAATCTAAAAACTTACTCAAAAATAAGGTGATGAAACGCGTTGTGTTTCATGAAATCACCAAAAGTGCCGTTGAGCATGCCATCGCCGAGCCTCGTGACATATCAATGCCTATGGTCAATGCGCAACAAGCTCGCCGCGCTTTAGATTATCTAGTCGGCTTTAATTTGTCGCCCTTACTGTGGAAAAAAATCAGACGTGGGCTTTCTGCTGGCCGTGTGCAAAGCCCAGCATTACGCCTAATAGTTGAACGCGAACTAGAAATTGAAGCGTTTAAATCACAAGAATATTGGTCCATTCACTTAGATGCTTTAAAACATAACCACAGTTTTAGCGCCAAACTAATATTGCTCAACAACGAAAAAGTTGAGCAATTTTCTGTGATTAATAATGATCAACAAACCGATGTTGTGGGCAAATTACTGCTAGCCAGCGCAGGTAAAACTACGGTTTCACGAGTTGAGAAGAAACAACGTAGCCGCAGCCCTGCGGCTCCATTTACTACTTCAACCTTGCAACAAGAAGCCGTACGAAAATTAGGATTTACCACTTCACGCGCGATGCGTGTAGCGCAACAACTATATGAAGGTGTTGATATTGGAGCTGGTACCGTGGGTTTAATTACCTACATGCGTACAGACTCATTCAACATGGCAACCGAAGCTGTAATGCAAATCCGCGGCTATGTAAAAAGTAATTTTGATGCAGAGTATTTACCTAAATCACCTGTGATGTACAAAACTAAGTCAAAAAGCGCGCAGGAAGCCCATGAAGCGATACGCCCTACTGACATTAACAATGCGCCCGCCAAATTACGTCAATACCTGACAGATGAGCAATTTAAACTGTATGAAATGATTTGGAAGCGAGCACTGGCATGCCAAATGTCACCCGCTAAATTTGACGCAGTAAGTGTAGATTTAAGCGTAGGTAGTGATGCTAATTTATTCCGCGCTTCTGGCCAAACCTTAGTATTCCCGGGGTTCATCGCAGTCTACATGGAAGGTAGCGACGACGAGGAAGAGGAAGGCGAAAGTAAGTTGCCTCATCTTGAAACCGGCGAAGTGCTTACCGTTGAAAAAATTTACGGTGATCAACATTTTACAGAACCTCCGCCACGTTACGGCGAAGCCAGTTTAGTTAAAATATTGGAAGAATACGGCATTGGCCGGCCTTCTACTTACGCTAGCATTATCAGTACACTGCAAGATCGTGAGTATGTAATACTGGATAAAAAACGCTTTACGCCTACCGATGTTGGTCGCGTCGTAAATAAATTTTTAACCCAGCACTTTACGCAGTATGTCGACTATGACTTCACTGCCAACTTAGAAAACGCTTTGGATAGCGTGGCCGAAGGAGAGCGTGAGTGGTTACCGCTGATGGCTGAATTTTGGCAAGGTTTTAACCAGCAACTGCTGAGCAAAGCTGATGTCGATCGCCCAGGCAATGAATTAATAGACGAAGCCTGCCCTAAATGTGGACAACCACTACAGAAACAGTTAAGTCGCTTTGGTACATTTATTGGTTGTACTGGCTACAACAACGAGCCGAAATGTGATTACAAGCGTAGTCTAAACGGCGCAGCCACAGCTGGTAGTGATCCAGTACTAATAGGCTCAGATCCAGAAACAGCAAAAGACATCTTACTAATGAATGGCCCTTATGGTCCCTACCTACAACTTGGCTTGGCGGTAGAGGGGGATAAAAAGAAACCCAAGCGCGTCAGTGTGCCTAAAGAAATTTCACTAGGGGATATGAGTTTGGACACTGCAATTATGGTGCTGTCTTTACCCCGAGATCTAGGTTTACACCCTGTCACCAATAAAAAAATTATTGCCAATATCGGACGATTCGGGCCTTACATCAACCATGATGCCAAGTTTAAATCGATCCCTAAAACACAAAGTGTGTTTACTATTGATCTAGAGTCTGCAGTCACATTGCTAGCGCAAGCCAACACTGGGCCTGCGCCACTATGCTCACTAGGGAACCACCCAACTGAGGACGGACAAATTGAAGTGTATGCTGGGCGTTATGGTCCTTATGTGCAGCATGGGAAAATTCGTGCAACTTTACCAAAAAGTGTAGAGCCGGAATCACTAACACTGGATGAAGCTTTAGAGCTGCTGAATGCAAAAGCCGCAAAAGAAGTACCCGCTAAAAAGGCTTCAACTAAAAAAACAGTAGCAAAAAAAACTACCACGGCCAAGAAAACAAGCACTGCAAAAACCGTGGTAAAAAAAGTAGTTGCCAAAAAGGCTAGCCCTAAAAAGCCTGCGAAAAAAAAGCCAGCTATTTAGTTAAAGAATTAATTAGCAAGTAATAAAAAAGCGGCTTAAAGCCGCTTTTTTATTACTCGTTACTTAGTTCATCATTTGCGCTTAGCTACTGACATTATTACCTAAAGAATTAGCATCGTTGTGCTCTATCCACTTACGGATGCGGTTAGCATCAGCGATACGTGTGAGTTTACCTACTGAGTCTAGCAACACAATAATCACCGGTTGCCCTGAAATTTCTGCCTGCATCACTAAACAGCGGCCCGCCTCGTTAATAAAACCAGTTTTTGATAAACCAATGACCCAGCTTCCATTTCTCACCAACGCATTGGTATTAACAAAGTTGAGCGAGTTGCGACCATATAAGTTAAAAGACTGTGAAGCAGTGGTAGTAACTTGGCGAATTTCTGGATAGTGATAAGCAGCATTGACCATGCGAGCTAAATCCTCAGCGGTGGATACATTGTTGCTATCTAATCCAGTAGCATCAAAGAAATGTGTAGATTTCATACCCAATACATCCGCTTTTTGGTTCATAGCGCGTACAAAAGCATTAATGCCCCCAGGATAATTATGTCCCAGTGCAGATGCAGCACGATTTTCTGATGACATTAGTGCTAACTGTAATAAATCAGCACGACTAAGCGAAGTGCCGACATTTAGCCTGGAGTGCGTACCTTTAAGATAATCAACATCTTGATCCGCAATTGACAGCACATCATCCATAGGTAAATGCGCATCCAACATCACCATTGCAGTCATTAACTTGGTAACGGATGCGATAGGCGTAGATTGATTCGTATTTTTGGCATATAAAGTTTCGCCAGTAAGCTGATTGATGACCAATACCTTAGCAGAGGCTAGTTGTAGAGTGCCTTTACCGCTATATGCCGTATCATAAACATCAGATGATCTTGAAGCTCGCAAAGCATGATGCACGCGAATTCGGCTTAAATTTTCTTGAACATTTGCGTGCTTTTTACTAGTCACAGTGTGTTTATGGGACTTTTTGCCCGCAGCTTGTGAAGCCATTGGTGACACACCTAGTATTAATGCAATATAAAGCAATAAAAATTTACGCATATAAAATCCAATTAGTTTGTTTCATGTCATACAGTTACAGGTGAATACTATATAAAAACTTTAGCTTTGTCATCAACTGAATTTTGTTTGTGTTTGTTTTAGGTATTCACTAGCCATTAAGATGTGAGAGAATTAAATTTAACGGGGTTTAGATACTCCAAAAACTGACGATAGTTTAAATCTAAAACATTCTTTGAGTATTAAAAATGCGCATTCCTCCAACACTGCTCTACAGCCCACAACATTTATGGGCAAAACCAACTTCAGATGGCCTATGGGAAGCAGGGATTACCGATTATGCACAGGATTTACTAGGGGACATTGTTTTCATTGAGCCGCCGAGTATTGGCAGTGCGCTTGCAGCGGGGAAAACCTGCGGTTTGGTCGAGTCAGTAAAAACTGGCTCTGACTTACACGCATTGGTAGATGGTGATGTGGTCGAAATCAATCAAGCTTTGCTCAACAACCCAGAATTAATGAATGAAGATCCATACAAAGCTTGGATTTTCAAATTTACGCCGCATGGGGACGCGCTTGAAAATCAATTAATGTCCGCTACGGATTACAAAATTTATATTGATGGTCTTTAAGCCAAATCAGTATCTGTAACTGAAATCTGAGGCACTAAGCGCACCGACCCAAGTAATTTTTCAACTTCAATTTCAATATTCCCCTTAATTTTCTGCTCAATACGTGGCAGTTCTGCATCTAAAACTTCCTGCACTTTGTTAGCCAAGACTTGCTCTACTGACGGCAGTTTTACATTGAGCAATTGTAGAAAATCCTGACTAGCATTTTGAGCCAACCCTTCAAAGTCACGCTTCAATGTAGCCCCTAACTCATCCGACAAGCCCTGATAAAGAACTGGAAAGGTATCGCCTAACTTATCTTCTAATTGCTGTTGAGACTGCGCTTGCAACGTTTCTAAATAAGCGTTTAGTTCGCTGTGTGTCTGTTGCGTAAGTTCTCGATATTTATCTGACAATTCCTGCGTAAGACTTGCCTGATGCTCATTCAGCAGACTCTCATGCAACTGCCCCATTTTTTCCTGCAAGAGGTGAGTCGCATTTTTAACAGCGGCCGCTTCTAAACCTGCAACTGAAGTTTGTACCTGTGATTTAAGCGACGTTTCCAGCAAAGGCAAGTTTTGCATAAACTTAGCTTGAACATCTGCAATCGTATCTTGCTGCATTTTATTAAGTTCAGCATCCAAGTCAGCCTTAATGATGCTCGTATTCGTATGTAGCATTTTAGGAATTTCTGTGGCCAAATCTGCTTTGGCTTTATCAACGAAATTAACGGTATTCTGTATCACCGCTTGCTGTAAATTTTTAATAGCGAGATCTATTTCTAGGGCTAACGTTTGTTCAATTTTCGCTGACAGCGCTATTTGAATATTCATTGACTCACGAATTAATCCATCCATTAACTCTTCACGCAGATTAATGTTAAGTTTTCCCGCGAGCGATTGTTCAATCTCAGCCGCTAATTGTGGCTTAATTTGCTCAATGATTCCGGCAATTAAATCTGCCGACAGTCGCATAGGCTTGCCTCCGGCACTTGTGGATAAAACATGCACCTCTGTCAATAACGGAATTTCTTCTTCTTGCACGCTAAAGTCCTTCTAAATTAATTCAAATCCAGAGTTAATATTTGGTGACTATATTTTAGTAATCTAATAAAAACTAGCTTAGCGCCATGTCAATAGATTTCACCTCATAACCCCGATCCCGATAAAACCTAAAACGCACCCTTGCCGCAACCTTATCGTCGTCATCGGTACCTACCAACTCAACCAAAAGTCTAAATCGACCAAAAAATGGTGGGTGTGCCGTCTGCAAGTTAATCAAAATATCATCCTGCAACAATGCCTCTCCATCTATAGCCAACACAATAGGAGTGTCTTGTCTTATAGCATCTTCGTGTGTTGCGCTAGGCAAAAAACTGGTAGCAGCATGCTGCCAAAGCCGTTGTTGCAAGTTACTACTCAAGTCATCATCACGACTAATAACCGTTATCTGATGACCTTGCGCCAAGGCTTTAGAGCAAATTTCGCTAACTTTCGCTAACTTATCTGGCACATTGAAAAAGAATTCTACACGTGTCATGGCGCTAAATTACTTATTGGTTTGCTGTGCGCGTGCCACCAAAAACTTCGTCAACAAAGGAACCGGACGACCTGTGCCGCCTTTTTCTTTACCTGACTTCCAAGCCGTGCCTGCAATATCCAAATGCGCCCAGTCAAACTTTTTAGCAAAGCGCGATAAGAAACATGCTGCGGTGATACTGCCACCTGCTCGTCCACCAATATTAGCCATATCAGCAAAATTACTGTCGAGTAATGGTTGATATTCTTCCCACATTGGCATATGCCAAGCTCGGTCAAGCGCTGCCTCTCCTGCGCTTAACAACTCTTTGGCCAAATCATCGTTATTACTAAACAAACCAGTTGCATGATGCCCTAGCGCAATCACACAAGCGCCAGTAAGTGTAGCAATATCAATTACAACACTAGGCTCAAAGCGCTCGGCATAGGTAAGCGCATCGCACAAAATCAAACGGCCTTCTGCGTCTGTATTTAAAACTTCAATGGTCAGGCCAGACATACTGGTCACAACATCACCAGGCCTTACCGCGCGACCATCCGGCATATTTTCACAAGTAGGTATAATGCCAATAACATTTAGGGGTAAATCCATTTCAGCGATGGTCTTAAAGGTGCCGAGCACGCTAGCGGCGCCGCACATATCGTACTTCATCTCATCCATCTCAGCCCCTGGCTTGATTGAAATGCCGCCCGTATCAAAAGTAATGCCTTTACCTACTAATACCACCGGCTTGTCGTTCTTATTACCCTTTAGATGCTGTAAAACAATCAGTTTTGGTGGCTCTTCACTGCCTTGCGCTACAGCTAAAAATGAACCCATACCAAGCTTCTCAAGAGCTGCACGTTCCAACACTTCTATTTTCAAACCATAAGTTTTACCGAGCAAAATTGCCTGTTCGGCCAAATAAGTAGGCGTACAAACATTAGGGGGTAAATTTCCTAAATCTTTGGTCAAACTTACTCCTGCTGCCAAGGCTAGGCCATCGGCTAAACCAGCTGTGCCGGCTTGCGTATCGGAAGCTTGTGGAACATTAATACTCAGACTTGCAATGCCTTTTTTATTCCCAGGCTTATCTTCAGACTTTCTTTTAATAGCATTAAATTTATAGCTTGCATCAAGTGTCACTTCTACTAAGTGAGAAACTTTCCAACGCATAGCCAGCGTTTTAACAGGCAATTCCGCCAAAAAGCTACCAACAACATTGGCGCCAGTACTAGCCAAAGCTTTTGCTGATGCCCGTACCGCTTTGCAATATTGCTTCTCAGTAAACTCAGTTTCCTTTCCCAAGCCCACTAACAGCACGCGTTCGCTCTGTATCCCAGGCAAGCTATGTAACATTATTGTCGACTCTAACTTACCATCCATATCACCACGTTTAAGTATATTGCTTATATATCCGCTAGATGCAGCGTCTATTGTTTGCGCCGCATCTGTTAATTTTCGTGATTCATACACGCCGACAACCACACAATCACAAGCTAGTTTTTCCGGTTTATCGCTTTTTATGCTAAATTCTATGGTGCTGGGTTTCATGCTTTATTAACCTTTTCTGTAGTTTGGTAAATTATCTCGTGTTTTACATGTAATTCATAGTTGTAAATAAATGGTTTAATACATCTTATGCTTGTTAGGCGCTCTTTCTCACGCGAACTTATCATCACTACAACTGATGGGTCGCTTATTTTGGACCGCCTTTCGATTTATATGTTTCAACTGCGACGCTTGCAACCCCCTATTTTTCTATATTTTTTGGCGACAAATGGTCCTAAATTTGGAACACTCAATACTTAACATGTTGTTATTCACCACTATTAACACCTTGACCTAACATACTTACCATGAAAATTATTTCACGCTACTTGCTTAAAGAAGTCACTATCAATGTGACTCTAATTATGCTCGCGCTCTTGGCTATGTTCTCGTTCTTTAATTTAATCCAAGAGCTAGAATTGTTAGATAAGGGTAGCTATGGTTTAGGCAAAGTTTTGTTGTTTGTATTGCTTAGTGCGCCAGGGCATATTTATGATGTTATGCCAGTAGCTGTTCTTGTAGGATGTATGTATAGCTTGGCCAAATTTGCGCGCAATTCTGAGCTTATCGTTTTAAGAGTTAGCGGCGTGTCTATGCTTAATATCGCAGTCCTACTGTTAAAAGTAGGTGCCGTGTTTACACTACTTACATTTTTGATTGGCGAGCTCGTCACTCCACTGAGCGAGAAGATGGCACAGCGCATTCGCATTCAAGCGACCAACTCTGTCATTGCTCAAAACTTTAGATCTGGTTTATGGGTAAAAGATGGAAGTAGCTTTGTCAATGTAGAAGAAGTTTTACCAGACGCCACTTTACTAAACATCCACATCTATGAGTTTGATCATAACTTCAAGCTACGTATGATTAGCAACGCCAAAAGTGGGGAATTTACAGATGATGACTGGCAACTGAAGCAGGTAAGGAAAACCACATTTGATCAAGACAAGATTCATAACACTGAATTAGCTGATGCCAAGTGGCACTCACTGATTCGACCAGAATTAATGAATGTATTGTTGGTGCTACCTGAAAGAATGTCTGCGCTTAACTTGTATTCTTACATAGGACACTTAAGTGTCAATAAGCAAAAAACCACACGCTACCAAGTGGCGTTGTGGGGTAAGTTAATTTACCCCTTGGCCTGCTTAGTGATGGTAGTTTTGGCCTTACCATTTGGCTTTATTCAGCAACGCATGAGCGGAGCCAGCGCTAAAGTATTTGTCGGTATTATGCTTGGTGTTATGTATCAAATATTGAATCGGGTATTTGTGCACTTGGGCTTATTAAATGACTGGCCACCATTATTTAGCGCCACCACACCGACGATTTTATTTTTACTCGCCGGTCTTACAATGTTGCATTATGTTGAGCGTAGATAGCAATTAATAATTCTGGACCCGAGTAAGCGGTCATGCAAATACATGCGGTCGCGGTCTACTAGCACCCATAAAAAACCCAAGCCAAATAACATTAAACTTAGACAAGCCAAGCCATATCTCAGAACAGCGATGAAAGGTGTCAGTAACTCCCCATGCTGATCTACTAATTTTAAATGCCAGGTTTGCATAGCTAAGGTCTGACCGCTTTTCAGCCAACACCAAACAAAATAGAGACCCACACTTAGACATAAAAATGACTGCAGCAAATAACGTTTACCGCCTTGAGTTGCATCACCTAGTAAACCTATAAACAACAAAGCCAGGGCAAAGCAAAGGGCTATTACAACCAAGCAGTCATAGACCAAGCTAGCCCCAAGCTTTATTAAACTTGGGGGTGTAAGTGCGCCCTCGGTTGACTCTTGTAATGGTTGCTGATTGTGCATATCGTTCTACTTATTTGTTCAAAATTACCATCTGACTTATTTAGTTGCTGATATTCCATGCAATTTTTTCAGCACATTTTTTTCTAAAGCTAATTTTCTGGGTCTGTAAATACTAAAAAAAATAAAAGTTAAGATTTAGTATATCAGGTTTAAATTTTGCACTAAGCTAAGCTTTAGTTACAATCAGACTAATTCATAAATCGAGTAGATTCTATGTGGCGACTTATTTTTCTAGGGTTAATTATTGGCCTGGGATTTTATATTTTTAAACGCATCCTAAACCAAACTGAAAACTCCACAGTGGTGCCAGAAAGCAATCTCGATAAAGCTGAGGACATGGTGCAATGTGTGACTTGTGCAGTCCACCTGCCTAGATCGGAAGCATTTTTAGTGAAAGGTAAATTTTACTGCTCCCAGACTCACATTAACAAATGAATTTTTAATTCAATATAGCCCTTAGTTTCAATCAAAATGCTTGAATCAAAATTTTGGAAGGGGTAATCATTCACCCTCACCCTGTGCTATGACCATTCTAGAACAGGACTTAATTAGGACTCTGAGCAAGACTGATTATTTATGGATATTAACTAAGAACCAATACTAAATAAGTTAAATACACAGCACCATTCAAAAACAGATGCCATACTCTTAGTATGCTTCTGCCAGCCAAATAACGTATCCAAATAGCAGCAATCAAAGTTAAAGCAATTCCTAACACTACTTCGCTGCGCGGTTGCCAAGGAGTCAGCATAATACCGATTGCCGGTAATAAAGTACCCTGAAATACCATAGCACCAGTAATATTGCCAAAAGCTAACGTGTCTTTGCCTTTACGTATCCATAAAATACTGTTCACTTTTTCTGGCAATTCGGTCGCAATCGGAATAATCAACAAAGATAACAATAAAGCCGAAATGCCAA
>CAILXF010000046.1 GCA_903838125.1 uncultured Pseudomonadota bacterium
AAAAAAACAACCTGCCAGACCTACATAAAAAACCAACCGTATTTCTAATCTTAAGTTAAGCAACTAGGCTGCAGAAGTTCGACTTAACAGCCTTCTTACAGGCGCATACGTCAGTCGATGTATAGGTGACACCCCATGCAAATTCAGCATTTCTAGGTGATAGGCCGTTGGATAACCTTTATGCTGCGCAAAGCCATAAAGGGGATATTGTTGATCTAAAATATAAAGCTCGGCGTCACGTGCGGTTTTAGCCAAGATTGAGGCCGCAGAAATGGCTTGCACCTTATTGTCACCACCGATAATAGCCTCACAGGGAAGGCTGATATTGGGGCACTTATTGCCGTCAACCTGCACTAAATCAGCCGTAATATGCAATAGCTCTATGGCGCGCTTCATCGCCAATAAGCTTGCTTGCAATATATTGATTTCATCAATCTCAGTCGCGCTACAACTGGAAATCGCCCATGCTAGTGCATGCTGTTTAATTTCAATACTAAGTAAATCACGTTTTTTTTCAGATAGTTTTTTGGAGTCAGCTAAACCCATTATAGGATGATCTGGATTCAAAATCACCGCAGCAGCAAACACAGCACCAGCCAATGGGCCACGCCCAGCTTCATCTACGCCACAAATTAACTGCTCATTATGAAACATCATTTTAAATAAGCTAGGATGGCGTTAGCTGCTTTTTCAGCCGTATCTTGTTTAAGTGCATAATGAATTTTTGTAAACTCATCTTTAATTTCAGCCAAAGACACGCTATCACTCATCAATTTAATTGTGGCTTCCGCTAGCTTTTCTGGTGTGGAATCATCTTGCAATAACTCAGGTACCACAAACTTTCCAGCCAATATATTGGGCAAGCCGATATAAGGTTGTAAGCGCATACGCTTTAATAGCTGCCAGCTTAAATTAGGCATGCGATACGTGATGACCATCGGCTTTTTCAGTAAGGCAGCCTCAAGTGTTGCAGTGCCAGAGGCTACGATTACGACATCTGCAGCTTCCATTGCATCATGCGCGTGGCCAAATAGAATTTGTATGGGCAAACTTTCAGCTTCATGGAAAATAGCCAGTTCAAAAATCTGCCGAGTTTCTCTCGTAATTAAAGGCACTAAAAATAGTGCTTCAGGATACTCCGCATAAATGAGTTTAGCTGTTTTAACAAACAATTCAGCATGTTGTGCCACCTCACTCTGACGACTGCCTGGAAGCATGGCAACCACCATTGCAGATGCTTTTATTTTTAAAATTTCGCGCGCACCTACGACATCGGGCAAGATAGGCAATATATCGGCTAAAGGATGACCTACGTAGGTTACGGCGATTCCTGCTTTTTCATAAAGCGCTGGCTCGAATGGAAAGAGTGCCAACATGTGACTGACTGCGTGTTTGATTTTGTTGACGCGATTTTTACGCCAAGCCCATATAGATGGACTGACGTAATGTATAGTTTTAATGCCATTTTTTTTGAGCTTTTTTTCAAGCCAAAAATTAAAATCGGGCGCATCAACCCCTATAAATAGATCAGGGCGGTTTTTTAAATAATATTTAAGTAACTTGCGACGTAATCTTAACAATCCAAACAGATGCTTTAGAACTTCAATATAACCACGGACTGACAATCGCTCAATAGGAAATAACGAAAGCGCACCTTCTGCCATCATTTTTGGACCTGCAATACCCACAAATTCAATATCGGGACGCTTAAGTTTTAAAGCTTGCATTAGATGGCTACCAAGCAAATCGCCTGAGGCCTCTCCCGCCACTATTCCTATTCTAAGCATTGGTTTTTAGCGCACTATTCCACGAGTACTAAGCTTCAAAAAATCAGTCAGCAGGCCAATTTGTGGCGTGACTATTTGCATCGTAGCCAAAGCTACTTTCGCTTCATCCAAGGTTAGTGCATTGCGGTAAAGCGTTTTGTAGGCACGTTTAATTTGCAGTATGGTTTCTGCAGAATATTGATGGCGCTTAAGGCCTTCAGCATTAATGCCATTAGGCTTTGCATCATAACCTGCAGCCATCACATAAGGAGGGATGTCTTTAAAAACCACAGAACCGACAGCCGTAATCACATAGGATCCAACTTTGCAGAACTGATGAATGAGTGTGAAGCCGCCTAGGATGGCATAGTCATGTATATCTACATGCCCTGCCAATGAAGCATTGTTGGCTAGTATTGTGTGGTTCCCGATCTGGCAATCATGAGCTATATGCACATAGGCCATAATCCAATTGTCATTTCCGATCTTGGTACTATTTTTATCTTGTACTGTACCGCGGTTAAAGGTACAAAACTCACGAATGGTATTATTATCACCAATCTCAAGCAAGGTAGGCTCACCTTTGTACTTCTTATCCTGTGGCGCTTCGCCTAAGGAACAGAACTGAAAAATATGATTGTTTTTACCGATGATAGTGGGGCCATTAATGACGACATGACTACCTATACGGGTACCAGCACCTATCTTCACATTAGCGCCTATCACAGTATAGGCACCCACTTCCACACTAGCATCAAGCTCTGCGGTGGCATCGATAATGGCCGTCGCATGAATTTTTGTCACTTGCATTGCTTACTTCTCTGTTTTTTCTATAGCTTTAAGTATGCACATCATTTGCGCTTCAGCAACTACTGCACCATCTACTTTAGCCACACCAGCGTATTTCCAAATACCTTTTAAGATACGCTCAATTTTAACTGTTATAACAATTTGATCGCCAGGCGATACTGGTTTTTTAAAACGCGCATTATCAATACCCGCAAAATAATAAACAGAATCATCACTAGGCTTAGTGTTCATGGTTTTGAATGACAAAATGGCTGCCGCTTGTGCCATTGCTTCTACAATTAACACGCCTGGCATGACTGGATGGTAAGGGAAATGGCCTGGAAAGAAAGGTTCATTCACGCTCACATTTTTGATGGCAGTAATTTCTTTTCCAAGCTCTATAGACACGACGCGATCAATTAGCACAAATGGATAGCGATGCGGTAAGTGCTCTAGAATCTCATGGATATCCATGCCTGTTGAATCAATTTGATTTGTCATGTTTGTCTCAGCTTATTTCTTAAAATTATTGCTGCAAGTGATTATTACTATAAGTTTGATTTTAACAGAGCTAGTGCTGTTTCAAGCTGTTTTATTTTAGTCGCCATATCATCTAAGTGCCGAATTTTAGCCGCGGTCTTTAACCAAGCTTGGTGAGTCTGAAATGGCATGAGTGCGGTATAGGTTTCAGCTTTGAGTAATGAGCGCGTAATCATACTGCCTGGTGAGATGGTGACATGATCTGCAACCTCTAAATGGCCTAATATCATTGCTGCCCCACCAATCTTGCAATGCCGTCCGATCTTCGCGCTCCCAGCCACACCCACGCAACCGGCAATCACTGTATGCGCGCCGATGACACAGTTGTGGCCTATTTGTATTAGGTTGTCGAGTTTAACGCCCTGCTCAATCACCGTATCGTCCAATGCACCGCGGTCAATTGTTGTGTTCGCCCCAACATCAACATCTGCATGAATGACAACGCGGCCGATTTGTGGAATTTTAATCCAGCGCCCGGCTTCCTCTGCATAACCAAATCCATCAGCACCAATGACCACACCTGGGAAGAGGTGGCAATTAGGCCCAATTACACAGTGGTGTTTAATGGTGACATGCGGCTCTAATCTGGTGTGATCGGCAATACTGACATCATGCTCAATCACACAACCTGAGGCGATAATAACGTGTTCACCTAACACGACATTTGCACCAATCACGACGAACTCTGCTATTGAGCATGTAGCAGGAATAATCGCACTAATATCAATGACAGCAGATTGAGCAATCCCTGCAATTGGCTTAGTTTCTGGATTGAGTAATGCCGCCACTTTAGCAAAGTAGGCGTAGGGGTTATCAACAATAATGCTAGGAGATTTAGTTAAATTAGCGTCCCGTGCACGTAATACATAGGCACTTGCATTACAGGTGTCGAGTTCTTTTTGATACTTACTATCATTGATAAAGCAGAGGTCACCAGGCTTTGCATTATTTAATGACGACACACGCTTAATAAGCGTAGCGCCGTCACCTATTACTTGTCCGCCTAGCGTTGCGACGATGTCACTAATTGAGTAATGCTTACTCATTCGCTATGCTTAACGGTATGCCAGTTAGCGTTAATTACTTCTTACCCAATAGTTTTAACACTTTATCGGTAACATCAATTTTCTTGCTAGCATAAGCCACACCACTATAGACCACTAAATCATAACCTTCAGCTTCTGAAACTGATTGTACAGCCTTATTGATACGGTCTTGTAAGCTACCCAACTCTTCATTTTTACGTAGATTAATATCTTCACGAAGTTCACGTTGCTTACGTTGAAATTCAATTTTTATGTTCTGTACGTCACGCTCTTTATTACGGCGCTCTGCTTCTGAAATCGTTAAACCGTCTTTATCTAACACTGTTTCTAATTCTTTAATTTGCTTCGCCATGCGGTCTAATTCTTGAGAACGCGGACTGAATTCGCGCTCCAATTTCTTGCCACTTTCAGCAGTTTGCGGCGCTTCTTGCAAGATCTTATCTACCTGCACATACCCTACTTTTAACTCAGCTGCTTGTGCAGTCCAAGCTAAGGTTAACAGGCTGGCTAACACTAAACCCTTTAAAGTATTACTCAATTTGTATCTCCCAAAACGACTGCTATTAACAATGATTTAATTATGCCACAACCGCATGCGCTCTAATTGCGGTGAAGGCTATTTTTTTAATTTACTAGCCAGCATTCATGCACGCTGATTCTACTAAAACTGCTGTCCCAACTGGAACTGTATGGTTTGCGTCCTGTCACCCACTTGGTTGTTAAGTGGTTTTGCATAGATTAGCTTTAATGGTCCAAATGGCGATGACCAACCAATACCTACACCAGTTGAGTAACGTAAATCTCCGAGATTATATGCGCCATCATAGACTTGGCCAGCATCGAAAAAGAGGCTAAGTCTAAATTGCTTATTATCCTTTAAGCCTGGTACTGGAAACAACAATTCTGCGTTACCCAATAAACTTTTCGTGCCACCTGTAGAATAAACATAGCCTGTTATTGGCATTGTAGCTTGTGGTCCTAAAGCGCCATTATCATAACCGCGAACAGAGTTTACGCCGCCCATGTAATAGTTTTTAAAGAAGGGGAACGGTTCGCTACCATAAGCCCCAGCATATCCAATTTCACCATTCATCATTACAGAAATACCGCTAAAAACTTCTTTAAACCAAGCATGTTTGTATTGCAATTTATAGTACTGCAAGTCGAGTACAGGCAGCGAAGCCTCAGCACTTAGCTTTTGCAGCACCCCGGAAGTTGTATACATAATACTATCGCGAGAATCGTGTACCCAGCCTGCAGAGGCTACTATTGAATTTCTTGTACAACTAAGCGTAGGACAAGAAGCAATCATTTGCGGTGAACTGGAAGTTCTATCCGTTAAATTCACCTGCGTCATATCTGCAGACAAGCCAAAGTTGAAGGCATCCTTTTCATTGAGAGGAATGCCAAACCTAACACCAGCGCCATAAGAGGAAGAACTATATGGGCTAACGCTTACCAAGGGATTGGTATTGACATCTCGCCTATATACATCAAACCCTCTACTTACACCATCTGGAGTGTAATATGGGTCGGTATAGGATAAAGAGTAAGTCGTATTCACTTTACCTGTATTCACTTGGGCACTCACGCGATTGCCCGTACCTAGAAAGTTGTTTTGATTAACTGTTACACCAAAAACCACACCTTCATAGCTAGATAAACCAGCACCGAACTGCACACTGCCTGTTGACTGTTCAACTAGACTGATATTTAAATCAACCTGATCCGCCGCACCTGGTACAGCTGGTGTTTCGACATTGACGTCTGAGAAGTATTGAGTGCGAACTAAACGTTCTTTGGATCGATTAATTTTATTGGCAGCATACCAAGAAGATTCCAATTGGCGCACTTCTCGGCGGACCACTTCATCACGGGTACGCGTATTGCCTACGATATTAATACGGCGCACATAAATACGTTTTCCAGGATCAACAAAGAAAGTAAATGAGGCTGTATGCAACTCTTTATTAACTTCCGGCACCGCATTAATATTAGAAAAGGCATAACCATCATTACTTAATCGATCGCTAATCGCTTTAGTGGTTTGCGTTACTTTCTCACGGCTAAAGGTTTCACCCGCTTGTATTTTCATCAGCGTACGCAGCTCATCCTCTGGCACTAGCGTTTCACCCGCCAATTTCACTTCGGAAATGGTGTATTTTTCACCTTCAGTGACGTTGACTGTAATGTAAATGTCTTTTTTATCTGGGGTAATGGATACTTGTGTAGAGTCAATATTAAATTCAAGATAGCCTTGGTTCATATAAAATGAACGTAAAGCTTCAAGGTCAGCATTAAGTTTTTGCTTAGAATACTGATCATTTTTATTCCACCAACTCATCCAGTTTGGCGTGGTTAATATCAGTTGTGCACGTAAATCATCAGTAGTGAAAATTTGATTGCCAACAATGTTGATATCTCGAATTTTAGAGACTGCACCCTCTTCAATCTCAAAACGAACTGCCACTCGATTACGCTCTAGTGGCGACACTATTGTCTTGACTGTAGCGCCGTACTTACCCTGAGATAAATATTGGCGCTTGATTTCTTGCTCAGCACGATCCAATTGTGATTTATCAAAAATTTGACCTTCAGCGATACCAATCTGTTTAAGCCCTTCCTTTACCTTATCCGTAGGCATGGACTTATTTCCGCTAAATTCAATTTGTGCAACTGAAGATCTTTCTTGCACGGTAATCACCAACACATCGCCATCCGCTTCTATTCGGATATCTTTAAAAAACCCTGTGCCATATAAAGACTTAATGGCCTGTGCTGCCAAGTCATCATTCATGGTTTCGCCGACTTTCACTGGCAGATAGGTAAATACAGTGCCAGCTTCAGTACGCTGAATACCTTCAACCCGGATATCTTTAACCACAAATGGCTCTAAGGCTAAAACTGAACCAGCATATAGACCACCTAGGATTAATAGCATGGTCTGGAGCGTCAGATGCTTAAATTTATATGCGGCTAATTTAAAGTCTGCTCGATTAAGATGCGTTGTATTTTTAATTGCCATTCGATCAGCCTGTTATTAATCTATTTATATCGTTATATAAAGCCAAAAACATCATTAAGGCTAATAAGGTAAAACCCACTTTTTGCCCAATAATCATAATTGAATCTGATACTGGTTTACCAGTGAAAATTTCTATCACATAATACATGAAATGGCCGCCATCTAACACAGGTACTGGCAATAGATTAAGCACCCCGATACTAATACTAATTAAAGCTAAAAAGCCGATAAAGGATTTAAGGCCCATATGCGCACTTTGTCCGGCGTAACTGGCAATTGTTACTGGACCACTCATAGCTTTCCATGAAGATTTCCCTGTCAGCATCCTACCTAACATTTTTAAGCTAAAAATTGAGGTTTCCCATGTTTTTTCTGTCGCTTTTAGTAAAGATTCCCACGTGGAATAATGCGTCGTGACAAAAATCTTATCTAAATCCGCTTGCGTCAGCTTAACACCAGCCCCAATGCGTCCTATTATTTTACCACCCTCATTCGCTGCTTCTGGGGTTAGACTGATTGTAATGGTTTCGCGTGCGCGTAGCACAATCACTTCAAGCGCTACGTTAGGCTGGCGCCTAATTTCTTCTACGAAATTCCCCCAAACTGTGACTGGATGATGGTTAATACTAAGGACTAGATCATTCACTTTTAAGCCAGCAACCTCTGCGCGGCCATTTTTGATGACTTCACCGATTAAAGGTGGTGACTTGCTTTGGTAAGTCCTTAATCCTAACTGATCTAAAATGTCGTGATTATAGTCACCCCGATTAACTTTACTTAAATCTAATTGATGGTGTTGTATTGCTTGCTGCTCATCAATCGTTTGAATGTCCACTTGGGTCTTTTTGAGTGAAGCATTCAATAACTGCCAGCGCGCATCTTGCCAAGTCGCGATTTCTTTTCCATCGACTTTTTGTATCGTTTCACCCATTTGCATTTGGGCCATAGCCGCTGGCGTATGCTCATTCACTTTGCCTAGCAACGGCTTCATGCCGACCACACCTTGCATTAGTAATAGGAAATATAAAGCAATCGCAAGGAGTAAATTAGCCAAGGGTCCAGCCAAGACTATAACGATACGCTTCTGAACAGACTGCCGATTAAAGGCGCGCGCTAAATCTTGTTCTGGCAATACTGTAACAATAGTTTGATCAGACTCTCGCTCATCAAGCATTTTTACATATCCACCTAAGGGAATGGCTGCCAGTATAAATTCAGTCTGGTCACGACCAATCTTTTTTCGCCAGAGTGGCTTACCGAAACCAATTGAAAACTTCAATACTTTTACGCCGCACCACTTTGCCACCTGAAAATGCCCATACTCGTGCACTGTGACCAATAAGCCCAATGTTAATATAAAGCTAATTGGGGTGAGCAGAAGGTCTAGCATAAACTACGAAACTCCAACTTAAGCATGAACACTTAACCAATCAGATGCATGTTGCCTCGCCATAGCGTCTACTGCTACCAATTGTGCGATGGACTCTACCTGCTCGATGCTAGCGGCTGATAATACGGTTTCTATCATGCAAGGGATGTCCATAAAGCCTATTTTCTCAGCTAAGAACGCCGCAACTGCAACTTCATTGGCTGCATTCAGTATGGCTGGAGCTGTGCCACCAAGATTTAAAGCATCATAGGCAATACGAAGACACGGAAAGCGCTCAAGGTCAGGGGCACTGAAGTCTAAGCGCGAAGTGGTCAGTAAATCTAAACTACTCACACCGCTAGTTAATCTTTCTGGGTAACCTAAACCATAAGCAATCGGGGTGCGCATGTCGGGGTTGCCGAGCTGCGCAAGCACACTTCCATCAATGTATTCAACCATTGAATGAATGACGCTTTGTGGATGCACCACTACATCAATCTGATTAGGCAATGCATTAAACAGCCAATGCGCTTCGATGACTTCTAAGCCCTTATTCATGAGTGAAGCTGAGTCGACGGTAATCTTGGGGCCCATTACCCAATTAGGATGATTAAGAGCTTGTGCACGTGTCACCGCTTTTAATTCATCAAGACTGGCATTGCGAAAAGGTCCTCCTGATGCAGTCAAAATAACGCGCTTGACGCCCATTTGGGACAATTGCGCACCGCGCTGCCTTGGCATGACTTGGAATATGGCGTTATGCTCACTATCTATAGGAAGAAGTGTGGCGCCACCATCACCCACCGCTTGCATAAACAAGTTGCCAGCCATAACTAAAGTTTCTTTATTGGCGAGCAAAATACGCTTACCCGCTTTAGCTGCCGCCATCGCAGGGTGCAGGCCGGCGGCACCAACAATAGCAGCCATGACCGTGTCCACCTCTTCATGCGAAGCAACATAGCACAGCGACTCTTCACCGTGCAAAACGACAGTACTAGAGCCTATAGCTTTAAGTTGAGTTGCCAATTCATTGGCGGCTGCGACATTGAGCATTACAGCATAACGAGGCGCATAGCTGACACATAATGCAAATAAACCCTTAACATTAGTGTTGGCGGTTAAGGCAAATACATTAAAACGATTGGGGTGTTGCGTGATTACATCAAGCGTATGTAAGCCAATGGTGCCAGTTGCCCCCAGTATGCTTACATTTTTCGCTAGCAAAGGATTTACAGAGTTAAGCATGCACTAATCACTTCACAAAATGGCGAAAACAAATACACAAAAAAGGTCAAGACTACAGTAGGGATTAAGCCGTCAATGCGGTCAAGCACACCGCCATGACCCGGCAAGAGTTGACTGCTGTCTTTGACCCCAGCTTGACGCTTAAGTAATGATTCAAACAAGTCGCCCATGACACTTAATACAACTAACATTGCCATACCAGCAATGAGCCATACACTTAGATTAAAGCTGTAGCAAAGGATAAACCCATAAACGCTGACCGCTAAAATGCCACCAGCAACGCCTTCCCAAGTCTTCCCTGGGCTAATTGATGGTGCAAGCTTATTTCGGCCAAAACGTTTGCCAGCAAAGTACGCTGCACTGTCGGCAATCCAAACTGTCGCAAGTACGCTTAATAACACCCAAGGGCTAATGTGGTGCAAACCAACTAATGCTAGCCAAGTAGCCATCAGCAATAACAAACCCAATGCTGCCATCCACCATTTGCAGTTAACTTGCTTGCCAGACCATAAAAACACTGGCGCTACGATTAGCCAGAATAGGCTCGCAATAGCCATCAACAGCAATTTAACAACATCGTAAAATGGCGAAATGGATAAATTAGGGCTGAATATGAACAGTAAGCCAATCGCCGAGCCAACCAAAAGCATTAAACGCATTTGCCATGTGTTTAGGCTAATTAGCTTTGACCATTCCCATAGCCCAATTAAAGTCACGCTAAGGCTTAGCAATGCCCAAGTGCGATCGGATGCTAAATACAAAGCAGTTAAAAAACCAATCACAAGGAATATAGCAGTAATGACTCTGGTTTTAAGCATGGCGATTGATTGGGCCTAAAGGATAAACGAGAGCCATAAGAACATTAATCATTGGCTTCACTCAACTGCTCACTAGTACGACCAAATCTGCGTTCACGTTGTTGATATGATTGAATAGCCAACTTAAAAGCATCCTCTTTGAAATCTGGCCATAGAGTGTCGGTGAAATAAAATTCTGCATAAGCCAACTGCCATAGCAAAAAGTTACTAATACGCTTTTCTCCACCAGTACGAATAAATAAGTCCGGCTCAGGAGCGTAGTGCATCGATAAATAAGGAGTTAAGTCCGATTCACTGAAAATACCTGTCAATTCTGGCGACGCTAATTGCATTTTATTGACTGCCTGCAATATATCCCATCGACCACCATAGTTCGCAGCAATCGTTAAGGTAAGGCCGGTATTGTTAGCTGTGAGCTGTTCTGACTCTTCAATTTTAGCAATAAGCGCCGCATCAAAGCGACTGCGATCACCAATTAATAAGAGTTTAATATTGTTTTGATGCAACTTAACAACTTCGCGCTTAAGTGCATCCATGAATAAGCCCATTAAGAATGAAACTTCCTCACTAGGTCGGCGCCAGTTTTCACTACTAAATGCAAATAAAGTTAAATAATCAACTTTAAGATTGATGCAGTGCTTCACTAAGTCACGCACCGTATCAACGCCCACTTTATGCCCAGCCACTCTAGGCAAAAAGCGTTTGCGTGCCCACCGGCCATTACCATCCATAATCACGGCAATATGCTGAGGAATTTCAGCAGTTACAGGCACACTTTGCGTAGCGCTACTAAAAAGACTCATGCTAATCGTTTATACCAAGAATAGACATGTAAGCAAGCCAAGCCTGATTGATTAGATTACGATGTAGGAAGAAGTTTACCAAGATAAGTATGGTTAAAAAGCTGCTAAACAGCCATCAATTCAACTTCTTTAGCATTTAGCATTCTATCAACTTCAGCAACCGCTTTGTCGGTGGATTTTTGCACATCGTCTTGCGCACGACGCTCATCATCCTCGGAAATTTCTTTGTCCTTAATTAACTTTTTCAATGTGTCATTAGCATCTCTACGCACATTACGAATGGCGACTTTTGCACCTTCTGCTTCTGAACGCACAATTTTAGTTAAATCACGTCTACGTTCTTCAGTGAGCATTGGCATAGGCACTCGAATTAAATCCCCATTGGTAGCTGGATTTAGGCCTAAATCAGCATCACGAATTGCCTTTTCAACCTTTCCCACCATAGGCTTTTCATAGGGTTGTACATTAATCGTACGTGAATCACCTAAGTTAATATTGGCTACTTGACTAACAGAAACCATGGCGCCGTAATATTCCACCATCACATGATCTAGCAAGCCCACATGCGCGCGACCAGTGCGAATCTTGGCTAAATCATTTTGCAATGACTCCAATGACTTTTGCATTTTCTGTTCTACTGTTTTCTTAATATCGTCTAACATTTGCTTCTCCAACTAAGTCTGTAATTTACTAATATTGTTCTGTCTATCGAGATATACGTAATTTTAAGGCGTTACCATGGTGCCTTCATCTTCGCCCATGATCACCTTTTTTAACGCGCCTTGCTTAAAGATGCTAAATACTACAATCGGAAGCTTTTGATCTCGGCACAAAGTGAGTGCAGTAGCATCCATCACTTTTAGGTTTTTAATAATCGCTTCATCGAAAGTAATCGTTTTATAACGCATCGCTTCTGGATGTGTTTTAGGGTCATCTGTATAGATGCCATCAACTTTGGTCGCTTTAATCACAACTTCAGCATTCATTTCCATACCACGTAAGGCTGCTGCTGTATCGGTAGTAAAGAACGGATTGCCTGTGCCGGCACCAAAAATAACTACACGGCCTTCTTCTAAGTAGCGTATGGCCTTACCGCGTATATAGGGTTCTGCCACTTGTTCAATATTAAGGGCTGATTGAACGCGAGCGTTAAGACCCACATTCTTCATTGCATCTTGCAAAGCCATCGCATTCATGACTGTGGCCAGCATGCCCATATAGTCTGCTGTAGCGCGATCCATGCCAGCAGCAGCTGGTGCTACACCGCGAAAAATATTACCACCGCCGATGACTACCGCCACCTGCACACCTAAATCTACAATCTCTTTCACCTCATTGACAATGCGGGAAATGGTTGCGCGATTAATGCCGTAGGCATCGTCACCCATTAATGCCTCGCCTGAGAGTTTAAGTAAGATGCGCTTATAGGCTGGAGCGGCCATATTATTCCTCTTTTTTAAGTTTGCTTATTTAAGCATAAAAACACCTTTTTAGGGCAGAAAAAAGTGCTAAAACGTATAAGCATGAGCCAAATTTGGCTAAAAAAAATGGACTAAGCATTACGCTTAATCCATTCTTTATTGCCAACTTATTAACTAAAGTACTTATTAAAGGTGCCGCTAGCTAAAACGCCCGCATTCAACGTTGGTTGATTAAACCTTAGCCGCAGCTGCAACTTCTGCTGCGTAATCAACTACAACCTTCTCAATGCCTTCACCCACTGTAAACATTGTGAATGAAGCAACTGAAGCACCTTTTGATTTAAGCAATTGCTCAATCGTAAACTTGTCATCTTTAACAAAGATTTGGCTTAACAAAGTCACTTCTTTTAAGAATTTTTGCACAGTACCATCAGCAATTTTTTCTAGCATAGCTTCAGGCTTGCCTGCTTCTTTCGCTTTTTCAATCGCAACACGGCGCTCTGTTTCGATCAAACTTGCATCGATACCAGAAGCATCTAATGATTTTGGCTTAGCGGCTGCAATATGCATCGCGATATCTTTAGCTAGCGCGTCATCGCCACCAACTAGATCAACGATTACACCAATTTTGCTACCGTGAATGTAGCTAGCAAGTTTACCTTGCACTACTGGGCGTACAAATCGACGGGCTGTCACGTTCTCACCAATTTTACCAACCAATTGTGCACGTGTATCTTCAACAGTTGAATCACGCATAGGCAGAGCTGCCACAGCCGCAATGTCTACTGGATTGCTGTTAGCAACAATCACCGCTAATTCATTGACGAACTTTAAGAAGTCTTCATTTTTAGCGCAGAAGTCAGTTTCAGAGTTTACTTCAATCATCGCGCCAGTTTTACCATCAGCACTAATGCTAATGCCAACAGTACCTTCAGCAGCCACACGGCCAGCAGCTTTACTTGCTTTATTGCCAAAACGTACACGTAAAATTTCTTCAGCGCGCGTCATATCTCCTTCGGCTTCAGTCAACGCTTTCTTACAGTCCATCATTGGCGCATCAGTGCGCTCACGTAATTCTTTTACCATGCTTGCGGTAATTTCAGCCATTTTAAGCTCCTATAATTCTATAAATCACATTAAATAATCTATTTAATGAATTGATTTTATTGTTGATATTTTAAGTGACTCTGAAAGTAAAAAGGGGCACTAAGCCCCTTTTTATTTAACAGTAATTACTCAGCAGCAACTTCTGCTGCTTCTACTGGCTCTTCAGCCGCTGATTTAACGATTTCTGTGATCACTGAATTACGGCCTTCTAAAACAGCATCCGCAATACCGCGAGCATATAAACGAATTGCACGTGATGAGTCATCGTTACCAGGGATAACATAAGCTACGCCGTCTGGTGAGTTATTAGTATCCACGATACCAATCACTGGAATGCCTAATTTAGCTGCTTCAGTAATCGCACCGCTTTCATGACCAACGTCAATAATGAAAATAGCGTCTGGTAAGCCGCCCATTTCTTTAATGCCACCAATTGAACGCTCTAATTTTTCAATTTCACGCTTGTAGCCCAACGCTTCTTTTTTACCGAATTTTTCTAAACTACCGTCAAGTAACATCGCTTCAAAGTCTTGCAGACGTTTGATTGATTGTTTAACAGTTTTGAAATTAGTCAACATGCCACCTAACCAACGGTGATTTACATATGAACAGCCAGCGCGTGAAGCTTCTTCCTTAACGATGTCACGGGCTTGACGTTTAGTACCAACGAACAGAATGCGACCTTTGTTTGCAGCTAAAGAGCGCACATGCTTAACAGCATCTTCAAACATTGGTAAAGTTTTTTCTAGGTTGACGATATGGATCTTATTGCGATCACCGAAAATAAACGGTGCCATTTTAGGATTCCAATAACGAGTTTGGTGGCCAAAGTGAACTCCAGCTTCCAACATATCACGCATGGTGACTGACATAATGATTCTCTTTTCTAAAGGGTTATGAATTCATACAACACCAAAAACACTTTAGTTTACAGTCACTTAAACTACAGACCTTCAACGTTCAGCACCCTTGATTGGGTTGTATGTAAATTTTTATTACATAGTTCTGCTAAATTGCAGAGCGCGCATATTACCATTAACTCATTGACTAAGCTAGTATTAAGCTACGACTTTTCAACTAAATTGATACGCTAAGATTGGCGCCATCGTTTATCCGCATCCGCTTGCCTATGCTAAAATGCGTGATCATTTAATTATTTAAGTTAAGCACATGGCAATCTCAATTAAAAACCAACACGATATTGAAAAAATGCGCATCGCCGGTAAGCTTGCTGCAGAAGTGCTGGATTATATTACGCCGTTCGTCATTCATGGCGTAACGACCGAGCAACTAGATAAGCTGTGTCATGACTATATCGTGGATGTACAAAATGCTATTCCAGCGCCACTGAACTACGCGCCCGATGGCCATACACCCTACCCTAAATCAATTTGCACTTCTATTAACCAGCAGATTTGCCACGGCGTGCCTAGCGAGAAAATGCTTAAAAATGGCGACATTGTCAATATTGACATCACCGTGATTAAAGACGGCTACCATGGCGATACCAGTCGTATGTTTTATGTTGGCGACCCTTCAGCACAAGCTAAACGTTTGTGCGAGCTCACCTACCAAGCAATGTGGCTTGGGATTAATAAGGTCAAGCCAGGCGCCACGCTTGGTGATATCGGTCACGCCATTCAAACCTTTGCCGAAAAAAGCGGCTATAGCGTCGTACGTGAGTTCTGCGGGCATGGTATCGGAAAAGTGTTTCATGAAGACCCTCAAGTGCTACATTACGGAAAAGCTGGAGCTGGCCTTACATTGCAGGCAGGAATGATGTTCACCATAGAGCCTATGATCAACGCTGGGAAACGTGATATTAGACAGATGTCTGATGGTTGGACCATCGTCACGAAAGATCGCAGCCTATCCGCGCAATGGGAACACACGCTTTTGGTCACAGAAACGGGCTTTGAGGTAATGACCTTATCTGGCGGTTCGCCTGCAATTCCGAATTTTGTACAAAAATCATAATTGAGTCGTTAATCAAATGACGTGGTGGAGCAATCCGTATTAATGAACATGTCGTCAGAAAATGCTACAACACATCCACTGGTGATTAGCCAATTCGACACAGGCGATATTGCTACATGGCGCCAACAATTGAAAGATGGCTTTTATACATTAAGAGCCGATTTCAGCCTACACCCAAGTACGCACTACTTATTTAAACAGCACTGCCAACTAATAGACAATCTATTGGTTACGGTATGGGCGAAAATGCAGTTTGATAGCCACTGCTGCTTAATAGCTGTGGGCGGTTATGGGCGTGGTGAGTTGTACCCACATTCTGATATCGACTTGCTGATCCTTCTACCTGAACAAGGTAGCCAAGATAATCATTACAACCATCAAGTCGAGACGTTAATAGGCATGTTGTGGGACATAGGGCTATCCGTTGGTCACAGCGTCCGCAATCTTCAAGAGTGTGTGACTGAAGCCCAAAAAGACATCACCGTTCAAACCAATCTCATCGAATCTCGCCTACTCACTGGTGACACTAATGCTTACAACACTTTTGTTACTGAAATTGCGCGCACACTCAATGTGTCTGCATTTTTTGCAAAAAAACTTCAAGAGCAAGACAATCGTCATGCGAAATTCAATGATACGGCTTACAACTTAGAGCCCAATATCAAAGAAAGTCCAGGTGGATTACGCGATTTGCATATGATTGCCTGGCTTACCAATAGTTTAATGATGGGCCAAGATCGCCATCATACCCATAGCAACACCTGGACCATATTAGCTAAACAAAACATCATTTCAGCACTTGAAGTACGTCAGATCCGCCAGCATGAGAAAAACCTGCAAATACTGCGTATACATTTGCATTTTTTAAGTGACCGCCGTGAAGACCGCCTGCTATTTGATTACCAGAACGAATTAGCTGCGGACTTAGGCTACGTTAACACCCGTAACAAGCGAGCCAGCGAACAGTTGATGCAGAGCTACTATCGTAGCGTCAAGTTCGTGCGATTAATCAATGAAATCTTGCTGAAACTACTGCAGCAAAAGTTATCAGCAACGCCGCCGGTGATAAAACCGATTAATGCGCACTTTGAAGCGCATGACCAATGGCTGGAGGCGAAAACTGCAAGCTTGTTGCAACAGCATCCTGGCACAATTTTTGAAGCCTTCCTCATATTGCAACAACACCCTGAAATTACAGGTATGGGTGCTACCTTGCTCCGCAACCTGCAACGTGTCAAACGCCTTGTTAATCGTGACTTTAGGCAAAACGCGCAAAATAAAAAACGCTTTATAGAGATACTTTCACAGCCCAATGGTGTTAATCACGCCCTACGGGCCATGAATCGTTACGGTATTTTGGGTAGTTACATCCCTGCATTCGGTAAAATTATCGGTCAAATGCAGCATGATTTATTTCACGTCTACACCGTGGATGAGCATATCCTCAACGTCCTAGCTAATTTACGTCGCTTTTCAAAACCAGAACTTAAGCATGAATTCCCATTGTGTAGTCAGCTTTTTGCGGCATTTGATGCGCCACACTTATTGTATTTAGCTGCCCTTTTCCATGATATTGCCAAAGGCCGTGGGGGTGATCACTCCGAGCTAGGAACTGTGGATGCACTTAGGTTCTGCAAGTTGCATGGATTATCTAAGGCTGATGGCGACTTGGTCACCTGGTTAGTCGAATCTCATTTAAAAATGTCGGCCACTGCACAAAAGTCTGACTTATCTGACCCGAGCATCATTGAAGCATTTGCACAATTTGCGCAAACGGAACGCCGTTTGGTGGCCTTGTATTTACTAACAGTAGCGGATATTCGCGGCACTAGCCCAGCCGTATGGAATGAATGGAAAGCGCGCTTACTAGAAAACCTGTTCAACGCAACCAAGCAAGCGCTGATGCATTCCTTTGCACATCAAAACCTCTATACGCAACAAGCAATCGCTACACGTAAAACAGAAGCCGCAGAAAAACTTAATAAATATGGACTCAATACCAACTCCTACCAAACGTTATGGGCGCAGTTCGGCGCCAATTACTTTGTGCGTCATGAAAGCGATGAAATCGTTTGGCATAGTCGCTTACTTACACCACACCTTAATAGCATCACGCCCATTGTGCGGGCACGGCTCAGCCCAAGTGGCGATGGCATTCAGGTCATGATTTATACGAAAGATCAAAATGATCTATTCGCACGCATTTGTAACTTTTTTGACCGCATGGGTTATGGTATCGTCGAAGCAAAAATTTACACGACCAATCACGCATACGCTTTAGATAGTTTTATTGTTTTAGATCAATCAGGTAAGTCGGTAAGCTACAGTGGATTATTAAAGTTTATTGAAGTAGAGTTGACACAAAAAATTGGTGCGAACAGTCCGTTAGAATCCCCACTACAGGGTCGAATTAGTCGCCAGGTCAAACATATGCCAATTCAAGCACAAATTAGGATTAGCCCAGAAATAGAGAGCAACAATCACAAACTGGAGATTACCGCCAACGACCGCCCAGGCCTCTTAGCCACGTTAGCGCATCGCTTTTTAATTGAAGAAATTGAATTACATAACGCAAAAATCAATACCCTTGGGAATCGCGCTGAAGATACGTTTTTGATTTCGGCTAAAAAAGGACAAAAGCTTGATGAAGCCAGGATCAGCGCTTTAAGGGAAAGTCTCAATAACGAAATGTGACGAATATAGAATAATGCGAGCACATAAAAAAAGCCTTGATGATGCATCAAGGCTTTTTTAACTGCCAACATTCACGCCATCCCTAGATGACTGAAAGCTAATGACTAGCTATGCTTGTAATGCTTTTTCAATTGAGTAACGACTTCCCAGTTTGATTTCATGCCTTTCGGGAATACCACAAAATCACCTGCTTTAATGACCACTTTTTCACCACCTTGTGGTGTTACATGAATTTCACCTTCAAGCACGTAAGCGCTTTCAGTCATACCGAAATCTAATGGGA
This sequence comes from uncultured Pseudomonadota bacterium, assembly GCA_903838125.1. Lineage (GTDB taxonomy): Bacteria > Pseudomonadota > Gammaproteobacteria > Burkholderiales > Methylophilaceae > Methylotenera. Next base: position 18,884 of record CAILXF010000046.1, read on the forward strand.
ATTTTGATGGTGCACAATCCCAGATTGACCAGCTAGAAACGCCTAGTTCTTTCAATTTTTCTGGTGTTGGGTTGTGGTCTATGATGATTTGGCTCATTTTATTTCCTTGAAAATTAAGTCAATTTAAAGTGCAAGTCGCTGTTTATAAGCAACTCAAGATAAGTGATTAAAGGCTCTATACCAGTTAAAGCATTTTGCATCGACTGATAAGCACCCTTATAAATTCAGGTCGTTATTGTACCTCAGCACGCCTAGGCTCACAACTGATGACTGCCTACCACTAAACGTCGCACGATAGTCTTTAATACAGATCCATCATTCTGGCTAAGGAATGAAAGCGCTAGCCATTCGCCTAATGCGATGCAATACCTTCGAGCAACAATCGCTCTATTTGCATTAGAATTAAGGTATCCAGCCCTAGTGTCTTCGCGTGAGGGGAACTAATCTTTACTTGACCCAAGAACGCAGCACGACCCGCAGGGCTTGCTGCCTTTAAGGCACCCACCACCCCAGCATGCTGCCACTCATTGGATAACTTAACCCCGAGGCTACGGCCATGCAAAGGCATCAGGCTAGGAAAAACGTCGGACTCACTCATTAAGATTTTAGCCCTAAGCAAGGCATCCAGCGGTTGATTGTGTGTAATTGCGCGAACCTGATCATGATTTTTTTGCAGTTGCGCGTGATCGGTCGATAGTATGAGAGCATAAACAAAGCTGGCATCGTCTTTTGATGCCCCGTTTGCAAGCAATATTCTCTGTACACTGTCAGCAGAAATCTGTTCCAACTCTTCTAAATGCTCATTAATGCGGCCTGTGTGCAAAAAATCATGCCCAATGGCTGCCGCAATCAATAACAAACGTTCTCGCAAGGTAAAGTGGGGCCACGTGTCATGGGGCCATTGCGCTTCATCCGCTAATAAGGTTTCCTGCGCCAAAAGTAATAGGACCGCATTCAACACCTCAATGAAGTGTCGACGGTTGTGGTATGCAGGCTCAGACCCTTCAATTGCCTGCTTCTCCCCCTCTACTTCTATAGAGACAGCTAAGACTAAAATTGCTGTGATTAGATTTTGTAATGCCTGCACCTCAGGCGCTGAAAAAGATAAACACAGCGAGTGGATAGCCGACTCAACGCAATCCGGTAAATAAAGGCTACGCTCAATTTTTTGGACAAACGCTTCCTCCAAGGTAGATCCTGCAGTACCTTGTAAATGGTGCTCCTGACTGCTCACGTCACTTGGTATCATAATTAGTTACACCATTCCAAGGGTTTTCTCGAGAATATCCAAGATGACAATCCGCGAATCTGTGGTTCTAAGTGCTCTCATCATAATATTATGATTAGGGATGACAATAAATTTCACCTATAGATGTGAATTTAAAAATAATGTGTTGAATTCCATATATCGTCTTATTATACTGATATTGAAGTATAGAATCATAAAATTGCATGGCTATGCCAAGCCAATAATATATTGACCAAAAAAAGCATTCAATGGAGCCTTAAATGAAGTCTACAACCCTCACAGGGAAAGGTTCCACTAAGATTGACGCTTTACTTAAGCGTAGCCTAAAGAAGACACGAGAGACACTTGATATTCTCGATAAACTTAACGTCATTGGCGCCGCTCTATCGACCGAAACGAACATTGATAAAATGCTTGAGATGATTCTTGAGATGGCCCAGGATGCAATGAAGGCTGATGGTGGGACGCTTTACCGCCTGACGCCAGAACAAACCCTCAAATTTGCCATCATCCAAAATAAAACTCTTAAGATTAAAATGGGTGGCACAAGTGGCAATGCAATTACCTTAGCTGAAATTCCGCTCAGCATCGAAGGAAAACCAAACCATAGCGCCATTGCAGCACACTGCGCCATTACTAGACAGCCCGTGAACGTTAGTGATGCCTATACGAAAAAAGGGTTCGATTTTTCTGGCGCCAAGTCATTTGATGCAAAGATGGGCTATCGGACCAGTTCAGTGCTTGCAACCCCTATTATCGGCCATGATGGGACTTTACTAGGTGTACTTCAACTTGTTAACTGCCTAAATGAACAGGGCTCCATTGAGCCATTTAGCGCTTCAGCACAAAAAATGGCAGCGTCACTCTCCTCACAAGCTGGCATTGCACTATCTAATCGACTACTTATCATCCAGCTGTACGATCTATTTGAGGGTCTTACCAACCTCATTAACACGGCGATTGATGAGAAGTCACCTTACACTGGCGGCCATTGTAAAAGAGTTCCAGAACTTACACTCATGCTTGCTGAGGCTGCCCACAATGAATCAACTGGACCATTAGCCAGTTTTCAGATGACGGACAAGGATCGCTACGAACTTAAGATTGCTGGCATGCTACATGACTGCGGCAAGATCACCACCCCAGTCCACGTAGTTGACAAAGGAACCAAGCTTGAAACAATCTTTGACCGAATTGAACTGATTAGCATGCGATTTGAGCTAGCTCGTAAGGATATCCAAGCTCGGTATCATAGCGCTTGTAAGACAAACCCTGAAGCCAGTGATCAACTCAAGATGGCGCTAGTAAATGACATGCGTCGGGTTGACGAAGATCTTAACTTCCTACGCAATTGCAACATTGGTGGTGAACGGATGCAGGAAGATGATATTAGCCGCGTCAAGCAGATCGCACAGCAAACGTGGCTGGATCGTGAAGGAAAGGCCCAGCCACTAATCACGGAGAATGAGTTACAGAATCTCACCATCGTGGCCGGTACGCTCACGCAGGATGAACGGAAGATCATCAACAGCCATATCGTGTCAACAATTAGCCTCCTTGAAAAGATGCCATGGCCTGAACACTTAAAAAACGTCACTGAGTACGCAGGTGGACACCATGAACGGATGGATGGTAAAGGGTATCCAAAAGGGCTCACCCGCGACCAGATGTCCCTCCAAGCACGCATGATGGGTATTGCTGACATCTTTGAGGCCTTAACCGCAGTCGATAGGCCCTACAAGAAAGGCATGCCCCTCACTCAAAGCCTTGCCATTATGAATCGCATGAAGAACGAGGGCCATATTGACCCAGACCTCTTCGACGTCTTTATTAAGCACAATATCCCCAATGAGTACGCTAAACGCCACTTGGCATTAGCGCAAATCGACATCAATTAAACTGTCCAGAAACAATCTTTTTAAACTGTATAAATAGACAGTTTAAAGATGGACTGTCTCATTTATACAACAAGCGCCAAATTAAATTTGAATTGTGTAATTAGACACTTGACAAGTAACTGTTCAACTGTATAGTTACAACTGTCTAAATAACAAACGGGTATACCCAATGTTAACCAGTAAAGATTTAATTCATCAAGCAGATATATCACGTGCAACGCTCAATAACTATATCAACCTAGGGCTAGTCCCTAAGCCTGAAGTTAAGCGTCTCCCTCCAACTCCCGGAGAACCGCTGACTACAATTGGTTACTTTCCTGATTGGGTATCAACACGTATTCAAGAAATTCGCGCACTCAAGCGTGCCGGATTATCCATGGACGCAATCTGCACACAATTAAATGGCAAGCAGCCTGCTACAGCCAAAATGGAAGCGAGCGCCACACCTGATCAATTAATGAATGATACCCCATCAGATAGCTCACCTACGAGGTTAAAAGATAATCGTAATAATATGTCTAATGGCAATTCTAATAAAACATTTAGCCAAGAATCAATCAGCGTCACGATTGATAAGATTCCTTACCCAGCCTATATGATGAATTATGACTGTGGGTTAGTTTGGTTAAACCAAGCTGCGCAAAATACTTTCTTTAGTGATACTGCCATCCCTGACCGTGCAGAGGATAGGTCGCTTATTCCAACTCTGCTTTGCTGGTCTGAACCCCTTAGTGCGAATGATAGAGATACCTTGCTTGGTGTTCACTTTAATGCAATTAAGCAGCGCCTCACCCTAGCAACTCTGGCTAAAAGCACCGTTACCTTGAGTGCTGATGATCGATTGCAGGTAGAGCGTTGCTATGCAGAAGCTAGCGCGCCTGAAAATGCAATGATTCAAGAATCTGTTATCGATAATCCGACTTCTGGCCGTCAGCGTGTTTTCGCCATCAGCTTTAGAGAAGGTGTACTTTTTACCTACGCCCCTGAAACAGCTGATGTTGATCAGTTGCTTGGTTGGTTATCACAACGTGACTCTGTCATTCGCACCCTGCTCAGCCAAAGACTGCCAGTACTCACGAAAGTTGCCGTAATGGTAGCGGATTTACAAAATTCGGTTCGTATTTGCTCAGAACTACCCCCTGAAGAGTATTTCCAGCTTATTAATGAAATATGGTCGATGCTTGATCCTATATATAGAGAACACTTTGGTGCCTATGGTAAACATACCGGAGATGGCATGGTGTATTACTTCTTTCCGCAGCCTGACCACAATTACCTAATGAATGCTATGGCCTGTGCGTGCAAGGTGCGTGAGGCCATGAAGAGTATTAGCCATGCCTGGTCTCTAAAGAAAGGTTGGGCCAATCAACTTTATATGAATATAGGATTAAGTGAAGGCGAAGAGTGGTTGGGTACGTTTAAAACTAACAATAATTACGAACTTGTTGTTTTGGGCGATACGATTAATATTGGCGCCCGCCTTTCTGACTTTGCACGTTTTGGACGCATTTGGGCCACTAAAAACCTAGTAAGCAAGCTTACCCATGAAGAGCGCGAGCGCGTTGAGTACGGTATCCAACGGAAAGGCATAGACCAAGAAGTGTTTATTGCGAATACCTATGCCCAAGTAGGCACTTTATGCGAGAAAGATGATCCAAGAGCAATGAAACTACAAGATATTACGAGTTGTGCTGTGACGGAAATACGAGATATTAGGGATTAGATCTTTAAAAACGTGCGCTACAAGCGTGTGGTGAAATAAAAAAACCCGCACTTAGCAACCTATTGATTTGGCTACAGAATACGGGTTTCAGCGTTCTTGGCGGAGAGAGTGAGATTCGAACTCACGGTGGGCTCGCACCCACGACAGTTTTCAAGACTGTAGCATTAAACCGCTCTGCCATCTCTCCGTTATCGCTTGCTAGCAGTATCAGTTTTTCAACTAATTTTAGCTACTTATGCAACGAAGCGGCGATTATAGCAAACATTTAGTCATCTTGAATATCCTGATTAGGAAAAAATACATCAGAATATCCAAATTGACTTAAATCATTGATGCGCATCGGGTACAACACCCCGTCTAGATGGTCACATTCATGCTGTACCACGCGCGCATGAAAGCCCTCTACCAACCTATCTACCTCATTACCATACTGATCAAACCCTCTATAGTGCAGCTTGGTATAACGCGGAACAATACCTCGCAGACCAGGTACAGATAGACAGCCTTCCCAACCATCTTCCATTTCAGTACTAATTGGCGTTAGTACTGGGTTAATTAAGACGGTATAAGGCACTATATCGGCGTCGGGATACCGTGGGTTTTGCTCAGATTGTAACTGGCCAAAAATTACCACGCGCAAACTGACATCAATTTGTGGCGCGGCAATGCCAGCGCCATTTTGTGCCAACATAGTATCTTCAAGATCTTCAATCAGCGCATGCAATTCTGGAGTATCAAATTGCTCAACAGGTGCCGCTTTTAATAATAAGCAAGGTTCACCCATGCGAAGTACGTTTTTAACTGCCATGTTGCTGAACCAATTGCGCAATAATACTTCGCACCCGCACCATAGTTTTATCTAAGTTAAGTATGACCTCTTCATATTGAATGCTATGCAGGCTTTCGCCCCGTCCTGCAGCATAATTAGCCACTGGACATATCGCAGCATAGCTTATACCCAGTTCACGCGCCAACGCAGCCTCCGGCATACCTGTCATACCTACCATGGTGGCGCCATCACGCTCAAGGCGATTGATTTCAGCTGCAGTTTCTAATCGCGGTCCTTGCATCGCGGCATAAACACCCGTACTCACAATCGCCTCGCCTGCACTATCAGCCGCACGCAACCATTTAGCACGTAAATTTGGACAATAGGGCTCGGTAAAATCAATATGTTTCACTGGCAAACTAACTCCATCATAAAACGTATTTTTGCGACCATTCGTATAGTCAATAATCTGATGTGGCATGGCGATCACACCCGCAGATAAATCGGGATGGATACCACCTACAGTAGCTACTGCTGCAATCTCGGTAACCCCTTGGGATTGCAATGCGTAAATATTGGCACGGTAATTCACCTCATGTGGCGGAATGGTATGGCCGTTGCCATGACGCGCTAAGAAAATGACTTCACGCCCATATAGGTTGCCAAACACCAGAGGTTGCGAGGGCTCGCCATATGGCGTACGCACCAATAAGCGCTTAGTAATATTAATATTGTCTAGCTCCGTTAAGCCGGTACCGCCGATAATTGCTAACATGTGTAATGCCTATAAAGTGTTAATCGTTGCGGCCCAAAGGGCAACAAATGAGATTGTAATATGACATGCGTAAATCTAGATTGGCAAGCCCATGCCCAACCTACACTTAATCAAAATCATCGGCATCATGTGACGCGGGTTCTACTGTGCAACCTGTCGCCTCATAACCACCTTTCTCTAACTTGAGACGGTATAAGCAACTAGGAAGGTGCCCTTCTAGCAAGCCATTGATTGTGGTGGTTTCCACCTTGCAATCAGCGCAACGATACTGGTGCTGGTGCCCTTCTAAATGCTCTTGCGGAAAATCGATGTAATACGGTTTTTTCATCATGAATACCTAACACAACAGCCACAAGGACCATTGCCAAAATTAATTAAAAGCTTTAAACATAAATATACGCGTTTTTATACTTTAAATGGCGTTATCGTTGGCAATAAATCAACAATATTTGTGGCATACTCACGCCATGACGCATGCCACACCCAATCAATCTATACGCTCTACGGCAAGCATTATTGATCAAAGCCAGTTGTTGGCTAGCCGCCATTATGAAAATTTTCCAGTAGCCTCTGTTTTCTTACCTCAGCATCTACGTGCACCTATAGCCTTAATTTACAGCTTTGCTCGCCAAGCCGATGATTTTGCCGATGAAGGCGACTTAAGCATAGAAGAGCGCTTAGCCTTATTAGATGAGTTCCGCGAACAGCTCGATTTATTGCAAGCGTACATTAAGCCAAAGCGTGAATTTTTCTTAGTGTTAGGCGAAATGATCCGTAGCAAGAAGCTTCCCTTATCACCGTTTTATGATCTTCTTAATGCCTTTAGGCAAGATGTCGTCAAAACTCGCTACGCTAATTACGATGAAGTTTTAGCTTATTGCGCGCAATCAGCCAACCCAATTGGCAGGTTATTACTGCATTTATATGATCAAGCCAGTCCTGAAAATATTAAACTGTCAGATCATCTCTGTAGCGCCTTGCAGCTCATCAATTTCCTACAAGATATAGCTGATGATTTTAAAAAGAATGCGAGTAAACAACGCATCTATTTATGTCAGGATGAAATGGCTAAATTTGGTGTGACTGAGCAAATGATTGCAGATCAAGTAGTCAATGCCAATTGGCAACAACTGATTCGCTTTAACTTAAATCGCGCCAACAGCCTATTGCAGGCAG
>CAILXF010000047.1 GCA_903838125.1 uncultured Pseudomonadota bacterium
AGAACCGCCCATTTTATTACCACCGTTCACATCAGCGTAAACTGACAATGCACTGTATTGTGGATTTTCTTTGTTGAAATCAGCACCGATTAACATCTCAGCATCAGGACCTGTTGAGTATGCTTTCCATGCTAATGAACCGTCTTTTAAGTTGTAAGCTGCGATAAAGCAACGAACACCAAATTCAGCACCAGAACAACCTGTTAATACTTTATCTTTAATTACGTGTGGAGCATTAGTATTAGTAGCGCCAACTTTTGGATCATTTACTAATGTAGACCATACTTTAGCGCCAGTTTTAGCGTCTAAAGCAACTAAGTTACCATCATTTTGTTGAAGGTAAACTTTGCCATCACCGTAACCAAGACCGCGGTTTACGTTATCGCAACATAAAACAGCTTGTACTGATGGATCTTGTTTAGGGAAATATGACCATACGATTTTTTGATTGTCGTTTAAATCAAGTGCGTATACATTGTTTGGGAACGCTGTATGAACGAACATCATGTTACCAACAACAACAGGTGAACCTTCGTGACCACGGTTTACACCAGTAGCGAATGTCCATGCTGCTTTAAGGTTTTTAACGTTACCTTTGTTAACTTGTGTCAAGCCACTGTGGCCTTGATTGTTGTACTGACCGCGAGGACCAGCCCAGTTGTTTGCGTCTTTCATTGCTGCTTCTTGGTCTGCTGCTGCTGAAGCTACCATTGGCATTGCCACTGATAAACCTGCAACTAAGCCAAGTGCTAATTTGATCTTGTTGATTTGCATATTAATCTCCAAAGTTAAACTACTAAGGTTGTAAAATCATTTCTCTTGCAGCTAAATTTTTTGATGTATTCCCAAATTATTTAACTGTTTATTGAAATCATTTTTACTGCACATTTTCATGTGCGTACAGAACTATATTCTACTCAATCACGAATTGCAATACATTAGTTACAATTTATTTACAATTAGTTCTAGGTTTGCGTAAATAAGTGTTTTTACCAAAGCGCCTAAATGCTAAAATATAGAAAAATATCATTTACAATCAATTAGAAAGCTTAATTTAATCTATGCAAAATCCCACTTACATCTTGTATCCTGAAATTGATATTTCATTCAAAAATACCTTAAGAGTTGATGATTTGCATGAAGTTTATTATGAAGTATGTGGCAATCCTAATGGTGTTCCAGTTGTTTTCTTGCACGGCGGCCCAGGTAGCGGGTGCAACCCAGTTCAACGTCGGTTTTTTGACCCTTCTTTCTATTTGATCGTTCTAATTGATCAGCGCGGTTGTGGTCGAAGTAAGCCTCAAGGCTCCGTCATTAAAAATACAACAGCCGATCTTGTCGCAGATATTGATGCAATCCGCAATGAATTGAACATACAAAAATGGCTTGTATTTGGCGGTTCGTGGGGGAGCACATTAGCCCTTAGTTATGCTCTTGCTTTTCCGTTGCGAGTTACCGGTCTTATTTTGCGTGGCATATTTTTAAGCCGCCCTTCTGAACTAAACTGGTTTTTAGGTGATATTGCCCACTTCTATCCTGAGATTTGGGATGCGCTTATTACATACCTGCCTGCATCAGAACGAAGTGATGTTTTATCTGCTTATAGCCAGCGTTTATTTAGTGATGATTCAACAGTAAACATTCCTGCAGCTTGGCAATGGAATGCTTTTGAAAATTCGATTATGCGTTTGATCCCAAAAGAATCCAAAGAGGCTGAAACGCCAAGCAGTGAACAAGACGCAACTGAAGTGGCTAGAGCAAGGATACAGATTCACTATATAGAGCATCAATGCTTTGTGGATGGCACTGCTATATTAGCCTCTGCACCAGAACTTGCGCATATCCCTACCATCATTGTGCAAGGGCGCTACGACATGGTGTGTCCACCCAAAAGCGCCTGGGAGTTAAGCCGTGCTATGCCGCATTCAGAGTTTCATATAATTCAAGATGCTGGTCACTCAGCTATGGAGGTTGGTATTACTTCCGCTTTAATCGCTGCCACTGAAAAATTTAAGCACTTAAATAGTAGTTGTTAATTGCATGATAGAAAATATGGGTAAAACAAAATTTACAGCAAAACCCAAAGCCGGCTTGATTAACAATATACGTAGCGCGGTCACAGAATCAAGTTTCTCTTACGATGAGAAACGTTATAGCACGCCCTTATTTGTTGCTCATGAAACCTTTAATGCGTTTCAACGCCACAATGTACTAGGGCTATCCGCGGCGCTGTCCTTCTATGCCATGTTTGCACTGATTCCGATGGTTTTACTAATGTTCTTTTTACTGAGTCAATTAGTATTTAGTTCTGAATATGCCATTGTGAAACTAGCGATTATTACTGGCAACTTAGTACCTAAATTGAGCAGCACTATTATGGTTGAAGTTTACAAAACAGCTCAACAAAAAGCGGCTTGGGGCGCTCTCGGTTTATTTATTCTGCTGTGGGCAGTGACGCCGTTGGCTGGCGCTATTCGCTCCACATTTTACAATATAGCCAACTTGGTTGAGGCGCGTTCCTTTTTACGGCGCAAGGTGAAAGACATGCTTGCCGTAGTTGCCATGTTATTACTGTTTTTTTTATTTACGCTATCTGGCCTGATGCTTGAACAGGTCATCGCATTTGTTACTAACAATCATAAGCTGCTCCATTTAATTTTTGGAATTTCTGATACGGGCGAAGTCGTTGCATCCATGCTTTTGTCTTTATTATTGACCACACTTACAATTGCTATTTTTTATGTCATGTTTTTTCCTGTCCGACTCTATATTAAGCATATCTTTATCGGTGCGTTATTTACCGCCATCATCTGGCTGCTGATGCGACCTGCCTTTAGCTGGTTTTTATCCGCTAACGAGTCTTACGGCGCCGTATTCGGAGGTATGAAAAATTTGTTTCTCTCTATTACCTGGCTCTACTTTAATTTCACTGCTTTCTTGCTTGGCACTGAACTAATTGCCACACTTCGCAAAAGGGATGTGCTGTTGCTAAAAAGTCTGTTTATTCATACATCAAAACAGGCCTCCAAACCGTCATCTCCTTATATGCGTAAATTAATGCAACATTATGGTAAGACCTACCATCATGCTGAGCATATCTTTAGCCTTGGTGACACTACTCATAACATTTATTATCTTGTGCGGGGACAAGTCCAGTTACTGCAACATAAAGATGTGCTGCGTACGGTTGAAGCTGGAGAATATTTTGGTGAAATAGCGCTGTTATCAAATATGCCTACCATCGGCGACGCCGTGGTCAGCTCTGATCATGCTGACGTCGTGCTCATTTCCGAAGAAAATATTGAAACCCTGCTATTAGATGAATCCAAAGTGGCGTTGCGCTTTTTGAGACAAGTGGCGACTAAATTACAAAAGCGGGATCACTAGATTTATTTTAAAATAGAAGCTAATAGTAATGTTACCTCTTTAGTAAAGCGCTTTTGCACTTTAATTAACGCACTTCATAAAGTGAAATCAACCATGGCAAAACAACCTGTGCAATCCGCCAGACAACCTAGTCAATCAGACATTCAACCTGTGCTCAATTTGCTTAGTACAGGCAAATTGACGGAAGCAGAAACTGCCGCTAAAAAGTTGGCATCTATTTATCCCAATGCGTTTATTTTGCATCATATCTTGGGGTTAGCTCAAGATGGTCTATCTAAATTCACCGAAGCCACTGCCAGTTACAGCAGAGCACTTGCTATACAGCCTAATACGCCTGACTTGCTATTTAATTTAGGTATAGCGCAGACTCACTTAGGGCGGTTAGATGAAGCGGTCACTAGCTACCAAAAAGCCATCGCTTTGCAACCAGGTTTTTTTGAAGCCCACGGAAACCTAGGTACAGTTTTGCAAAAACAAGGTCAATTAGAAGTTGCCATCAAAAGCTATCGCACCGCTCTTTCTATTAACGACGATGCCAGGGGGCACTTCAACCTTGGCACAGCGCTCCGCGATGAAGGTAAGTTAGATGAAGCCATTAGCCATTTCAAATTAGCAATATCGATGTTCTCCAACTATGCTGATGCCCACAATTACCTAGGTGAATGCTTGCGCGATCAAGGCAATATGGAAGGCGCTATTCAAAGCTACCTGGATACCATCTCAATTAATCCTGATCACGCAGGCGCTAACTACAATATGGGTGAATTTCTATATCTAGCAAAGCGCTTTGATGAAGCCGTGGCCTATTTTGAACGTTCTCAACTAGACGATTGGCAAGAGCGAAGTCTTTATTGTTTATATAAAGCCGAACGCTTTGATGACTTTAAACATAAATTGGATGAAATTGCCCTTAACAAAAAACATACTGCGCCATTTTTGGCCACCCTATCGACACATTACGCCACAAACTTTGGTGTGGAAGACCCTTATAATTTTTGCAAAAACGGCTTTGACTTTGTCTATCAAAACAGCATTCAAGCCTTATCAGAGCCAAATAGCCAACTTCTCGCAAACCTACTCAATGATGTAAGCAATGCCAGTATAGAAGAACGCAAACAAGGCATGCTCCACTTTGGCACCCAATCTGCAGGCAACCTATTCAAGCGGCCAGAAGCGTCCTTTAGAATGCTGGGCGACTTAGTTAAGGAAGAGTTCATCAACTACAAAAATCGCTTTGCTGGTGCCGACTGTGAACTCATTAAATCATTCCCTAACACCTTAGAATTTACAAGTTCATGGTATGTAAAAATGCGACGTGGCGGTCATCTAGACGCTCATATTCATGAGGTTGGCTGGATTAGTGGAGCGGTATACCTAGCACTACCAACTGATAAGAAAGATCAGACTGAAGGCTGCTTTGAATACGGGATACATGGCGACAATTACCCTCAAAAACACAACGAATTCCCCGTAGGCGTGGTAAGTCCAAATGTCGGTGACATCGTCTTATTCCCGTCGTCTTTATTTCACCGCACCATTCCATTTACATCTGATGAAGAGCGCATTTGTATTGCTTTTGACTTAAGACCTGATGGCGAAATTTTCATCAGATCTAATTATTAGAATTACAACTTCGATATAGCAGACATTAGTAATCTTAGCTTCCGATCAAAATTGGACATTTGCAAACAATAGAAAAACTAAATAGTACTTAAGTTAATTTTCGTGGAAATCATTTGCAATCTGCTTGAAGTGGCCCTCCTCCAGTAAAAATGCATCTACTATGTTGGGGTCGAAAGCTATGCCTTTCATTCTAACGACTTCCTGAACTGCTTGCTCATGTGTCCATGCCACTTTATATGGACGATCACTAGTTAATGCATCATACATATCAGCCAAAGACATAATACGTGCAGAAAGCGGAATATCATAAGTCTTTAGGCCATTAGGATAGCCAGCGCCATCCCATCTTTCATGATGCGCCCCGGCGACTTCAATCGCAGTAGCTATCATGCCACGGTCATAATCAAAACTTTCTTTAGCAGCATTCAGAATGGACGATCCTATTGCTGCATGGGTCATCATTACAACTTTCTCAGCTTCTGACAAGCGACCTTTTTTATTAAGAATACTATCGGGTATTCCTACCTTGCCGATATCGTGTAATGGCGCTACTTTATATAAGATGTGAATAAAGTCCTCATTCAGTTCATCTTCATAATACCCCATTTCTTTTAACCGTTCTGCTAGGGTTCGTACAAAAATCATTGTTCGAATAATGTGCTGACCTGTTTGATCATCACGAACCGCAGCTAACCCAGTAAGCAAAGCAAGCGCTTGATCTTGTGTTCCTATTAATATTTGCTCGGTTATATGTAGAGCGTTAGCAGCTCTAGTCATCGGAAGAAATGCTAACCAATAAGTGAGAGGTACAACAAATAAGGTGAGCAGGAATGCATCAATGACAATCTGAAACAAGGGAGGAATTGATGGAATTAACCAAAACAGCATCATTATCAACGACTCGCACGCCAATATGGCGAGTATTAAAGTTAACCATGTTTTTCTATTTATCGTTTTCATTATGCTATCAAAATAGCATTAAAAAATATTTACAGCAACTTGTTAAAGATTTTGTTTAAGCTGAAATTCCTGCATCTGCCACCAAGCATTCACACACCCTCTGAAAACACCTTGGTATATGTGGCCTGTGGTGATAAATGAAGTGAAATACCCTAAAGCAGACATCGAATTTAGTGGTTAGCGACCCAACTAAAGCGTTCGATTTATTTTTCTAAACGACGAAAAAATTCACTTATCGTAAGTTTCAACTTTTCTCGCCATAAAATCGCATCTGATTTCCTCCTGTGTTTTTAGCTTCATACATTGCGGCATCAACGTGCTTAAGCAAAACTTGTTGGTCAACCTCATTATGAAAGTAAACTAATACCCCGATTGATACAGTACAGCAGTGGTCAACTTTAAATGATGGTGCCCCTTCGGTGTGCATGTTAAGTAAATGAGGTTTTTCTAAACTACTTCGTATCTTTTCTGCAATGGCTTTTGCTTGGGCCATAGAGTCTGATTTATCTGGACTTAATTCACTGAGTAAGACAATAAATTCGTCACCACCAAAGCGCGCAACAGTATCCATTTCACGCACGCATTTTTTTAGGCGGTCTGCAACTTGCGTCAACAATAAATCACCAACCATATGGCCATGTAAATCATTGAGTGGCTTAAAGTTATCTAAATCCAGAAACATCAATGCGCTATAACATCTGCTACGTTTACACATTGCAATACCTTGTGTAAATCGGTCATTTAAGAGACTGCGATTGGGAAGATTAGTCAGTGCGTCATAAAATGCCAAATGATGCACTTGATCTTCAAGATCTTTTTGTTGAGTAATATCAATGAAATTGGACAGGTAATTAGTGACCTCGCCCGCACCATCTTTAATTGCAGTGATTGTGATTTTTTCTACATAGAGCGCACCACTCTTGCGACGATTCCAGATTTCACCTTCCCAAAAACCTAAACGAGAGATGCTGGCCCACATAGCCTCGTAAAACTCTTTCTTGTGTATACCTGAGCTCAGCATTGTGTGAGTGCGCCCAAGAACCTCGTCTTCACTGTATCCGGTAATAGCTGTAAAAGCTGGGTTGACACGTATAATATATTTATTAGCGTCAGTAATAGATATGCCTGCTTGTGTATTAAATGCTATGGCAGAAATGCGAGTTTCATTTTCTGTTTCTTTACGCTCATTAATATCAAAGCATACGCCGTTATAACCAAGGAATAATCCTGTGGGGTCGAATACTGGGGTGCCAGAGTCAAGTATCCAACGGTATTGCCCGTCTGATCTGCGTAAACGATATTCCAAAAGAAATTCATCGCGCGCATTAAAATGCTTAAGATATTGGTCGACACATCGTTGAAAGTCTTGAGGGTGGACGCCTTCTGACCACCCATTTCCTATTTCTTGCTCCATAGTTCGGCCTGTAAACTCAAACCACCCTCGGTTGAACCAGTTGCAAAGTCCATCTTTCCCAGCCATCCATATCAATGCCGGAGAATTGTCAGCAACATCACAAAACTCAATTCTGCCACTAGGTGGGAAGTTATTTGATTTGTTATTCATAAGATCTAAATATAATGGGCATTATTACCAACAAAAACTGAACTGATGTTCTAAATTTATAGACAGATTGGATAGTAACTTGCACCCATTGTCACGAAACAACTTTAGGCAGGCATCAACAAAAGTGCATCATAAGCAATACCGATTCCACATTCAATTCCATCCAAATATACCTAGCCTGGGTTGGTATGGTATATGCGAGGTCATCGCTGTAATTACTTCAGCACCTTTAAGCCCGTGTGGATAACCGTATCATCAAGTCATTTAAGACTCGCGCAGTTTTATAAATATGTATTATTTATGTATCAATGTATACTAATATACATCAATAATTACTGTGCTTGTAAATATATTTATTAAATCTGGGAAATAGGGAATATCTCTAGGTTCGCACATGGCCCAAAGGCCGATTTATATCCGCCTGCTTTATAGCAAACTATTTTGCAGGTAAACCGATAAGTGGATTGGGTCTGCCTCTAAGCAGATTTAACCGGACTGTGCTCACTACCCATAGCAATGGGATGAACTCTTTCGCTTATAACTGGTTGCGTGGGAACTCCTGCTTGCTATTTAAATGCTATTTAGAGGAGGATTCCATATACAGATATTTAAGACTAATCGACTAATTAGCCTTCCCTAAGTAAAGCATCAAATGCTTCAATTGGCATTGGTTTACCAAATAAATACCCTTGAAATTGGTTGCAATCAATGTCTAGTAAGCATTGCAATTGCTCTTTGGTCTCAACCCCCTCTGCAATTATACTAAGATCTAAGCTGTGTGCCATTGCAATAATCGTCCGTGTAATGGCAAAGTCACTGGGATTAATGTTAATTTCCTGTACAAATGACTGATCAATTTTCAGTTGAGACAGGGGCAATTTTTTGAGATATTGGAGAGAAGAGTATCCTGTCCCAAAATCATCCAATGAAAAGTGAATGCCTAATTTTGACAATGTATTCATCTTATCCACAATGTTAGCAAAGTCATCCACCAACATACTTTCAGTCAGTTCCAATTTAAGCTTTGTGGGATCGATGCCATAACGTTGCACTATTTCTTGCACTTCTGTCACAAATTTTTCTTGTTGAAATTGTTTAGCACTCACGTTGACAGAGAGGACAAGATGTTTGCTGGACGGGTGTTGTTGCCAGAGTATCAGTTGTGTACAAGCTGTTTCCAAGACCCATTGCCCAATTGGTAAAATGAGGCCCGATTGTTCGGCTAATTGAATGAATAGCAGGGGTGAAATCATTTCATGCCGCGGATGATTCCAGCGAATTAATGCTTCAGCCCCTAACGAACGGCCTGCGCCATCTACCTGTATTTGGTAATGTAACTCAAACTGCTTTTGCAATAGGGCTTGACGTAACTCTTGCTCCATATTCATGCGTGACGAGATGGCCTGCTGCATCTGTGGATCGAAAAAAAGCAAGGCATTGCGCCCCTCAGATTTAGCTTGATACATGGCAATGTCCGCTTTTTTTATTATCTCCTCTACATCACTTGAATGTTGATCAAATAAAATCGCCCCTATACTTGCTGTGCAGTGGTGGTTATATGTATCCAGTTGATAAGGCTGACTTATTGAGTTGAGAATTTTTTTTCCAATTACTTCAGTTTGAGTCAAAGCTTCAATCTCATGTTGACTTAAGTCTTCAAGAAGTACCAAAAACTCATCGCCACCCAAACGTGAAACTGTATCACTTTCACGAATACAGTTGGTTAGACGGGTAGCAACTTCTTGCAGGAGCAAATCACCCACATCGTGGCCTGCTGTGTCATTCAATGATTTAAATTGGTCAAGATCTAAGAATAGTAACGCGCCACGCTTACCACTCCGCGCACTGACAACCAAAGCTCGTTTTAGCCTATCGATTAGTAGGCGTCGATTAGGCAAGTGGGTCAGTGCGTCATAAAAGGCTAAATTCCTAATTTCATCCGAAGCGATTTTGCTTGAGGTAATGTCGCTAAGCGAAGCTACGTAATTAGTTACAATTCCTTGAGCATCTAGTACTGCGGTAATGCTAAGATATTCTGGGTAAATTTCACCGCTTTTACGCCGATCCAAGATCTCACCTTTCCATGCCCCCGTTTCGGTAAGGCTCTTCCACATGGCTTCATAGTAGGAGTTATCCTGACGACCTGAGCTTAATAATCGTGGCGTTTGGCCGATAGCCTCTTCAGCGGTATAGCCGGTAATGGTAGTAAAAGCACTGTTTACACGAAGAATTTTTGTCTCAGCGTCAGTCACTATCATACCTTCTTGAGACTCGAAGGAAGTGGCGGCGATGTTTACTTGTTTTTGACTTTCAATATTAGCGAGATCACTTTTATTAAGTATCCTTAATAATAATGCGGTTGCTATCCCTCCAACAATAGTCATTATAGAGATTAAAATGACGAAGGCGTTCAAGATTGATTGATTTATAGATTGCGAACTTGATTTAATGTTAGTCGAAATAACATAGGCTTTATTATTTGAGTAATTTAATATGTATGCTGATTTATCATTCAACACTTTGTAACTTGGGTTTACTTTATCATTTAGAAAATTTTTGGCTTCAATTCTATGATCTAAAAGTATAAGCTTTCTAAAAATGGCGATGTTATTTTTCCATTCACCGAGTGCTACACGCAACTCTTCAACTTTAGACTGATTTCCTAAGAAGTGATCTGATATATCCTTCATTAGCTTATCTATCAATATAAACTGACTTTGAGTATCAATGCTAGAGGAAATCTTACTTTTAGAATCTAATAGTGCACCTAAGTTTTCGGTCCGAATTTTGTAGATTATTAAGCTTAATTCGAGCACATCTGAATGCGTAATAAATGGGTGCTCATATAAAGTAGAGCTTTGATCAGCGAATTGATTGATAGTATCAATTGCAATATGTTGAAAATAGGTTACTAGCACCAAAAATATAAGATAGCTTATCGCTAATATGGCTAGCAATGCGCGGTAAGGAAGAAAGTAATTTTTGTATATCATTTAGCAGAATCTATAAACGACTTAATAAATATATTGCACATAGCAACACATTTTCCAACACTACTCCTATTGTCTTTGTTGTCAAATTTTTATCACTTCTGCCTTTAAGATATCACTTCCGCCTTTAAGAGTAGTCGCTCTAATTAAGGAGTTGTAGTTTGTGAGACTGCAATTGGAAACGGCCTCTAAGGTATATGCCCTAGAAGCCGATTGTATATTGGTGGCCCCCCTGTGAGTCGAACACAGCACCAACGGATTATGAGTCCGCTGCTCTAACCAAGCATGAGCTAGGGGGCCGAAACCTTTAATTAAATCCTAGATTAATAAGATTAATCTTGACCTGTTTCCAAGAAACTACGCAAGCGTTCTGATCGCGTTGGATGGCGTAATTTACGCAAGGCTTTAGCCTCGATTTGACGGATACGTTCTCGCGTTACATCAAATTGCTTACCCACTTCTTCCAATGTATGGTCAGTATTCATTTCAATACCAAATCGCATGCGCAAGACTTTTGCTTCACGTGGTGTTAATGACTCTAACACTTCGCTCGTTGCATCACGCAAACTGGCATAGACGGCAGCATCAATCGGGGCAAGTGTTGTACTGTCCTCAATAAAGTCACCTAAATGTGAATCCTCATCATCGCCAATTGGCGTTTCCATGGATATTGGCTCTTTACTGATTTTTAAGATTTTACGAATCTTATCTTCTGGCATTTCCATTTTCTCAGCCAGCAATGCTGGATCTGGCTCAACACCAGTTTCTTGCAAGATTTGACGACTGATACGATTCATCTTGTTAATCGTCTCAATCATATGTACTGGAATACGAATCGTACGCGCCTGATCTGCAATAGAGCGGGTAATAGCCTGACGAATCCACCAAGTAGCATAAGTTGAAAACTTGAAACCACGGCGATATTCAAATTTATCCACCGCTTTCATCAACCCAATATTACCTTCTTGAATCAAATCTAAGAATTGTAAACCGCGATTGGTGTATTTTTTAGCAATTGAAATCACCAAACGTAAGTTTGCTTCAATCATTTCACGTTTAGCACGACGTGCACGCGCTTCCCCTGTGGTCATTTGCTTGTTGATTTCTTTTAGCTCTTTAATTGGCAAACCAACTCTAGCCTCTAAATCAATCAAACGCTGCTGCTGGTCTAACACTGAGTGGTTATAGCGAATCAATTTTGCGATATAAGGTTTGTCCGCTTTTAACTCGTCCGCCAACCAGTTCAAGTTACTTTCATTACCTGGGAAAGATTTAATAAAGTGCAGGCGTGGCATACCTGACTTTTCTACACAAAAATCTAATACCTTACGTTCGTGTCCACGCACAGTTTCAACTAATTCGCGTACTTGATCACACAAACCTTCAACTTGCTTTGGAGAAAAGCGGAATACAGTAAGCTCAAGCAATATTTCAGCTAGCAATGCTTGGTACTCTGGGTCTTGCGACCCATTGGTAGCTAAAATAACCGTCATTTTGTCATGTGCAATACGCACCACAGCAAATCGTTTAAGAACTTCTTCTTTAAGTTTAGCTAAGGCTTCAGCAGAAATCGCAGCGGCTTTGGCACCATCTTCATCGCTGTCTTCCTCTTCCTCATCTTCCTCTTCTTCCTCATCTTCGGCTGCAGCTTCAGCTGGCATTGCGTCATCTAGGCCTACATCAGCATCAATTAAACCATCCACCAAGTCATCAACGCTTAATTCATCTTTTTCCACTTTATCAATCATCGCCAATAGAGCAGCAATCGTGGTAGGGCAAGCAGCAATCGCCTGCACCATATGTTTTAAGCCATCTTCAATACGGCGCGCAATTTCAATTTCACTTTCACGTGTCAGCAAATCAACTGTACCCATCTCACGCATATACATACGCACGGGGTCAGTAGTTCGGCCAAAATCTGAATCTACAGTCGCTAAGGCTTGCTCTGCTTCTGCAACAGCATCATCATCAGTAACGGCTGGCGGAGAGTCAGACATCAACAATACTTCAGCATCAGGGGCTTCTTCATACACCTGTATGCCCATATCATTAATCATACCGATGATGCCATCTATTTGTTCTGAACCTTGCACATCATCTGGCAAGTGATCATTAATTTCAGCATAAGTTAGATAACCGCGCTCTTTACCCAATATAATTAGGGTTTTTAGGCGAGTGCGGCGTTCCTCGGCATTAGCTTCTTGAAGCTCTGGGCTAACAATCTCCAGATTCTTTTTTTCAGCTAATTGATCGCTTTTCTTTGGTCTTGCCATGGCGTACCTCTAAATTTTGCAATTACTAGATTTAAAAAAAGCG
>CAILXF010000048.1 GCA_903838125.1 uncultured Pseudomonadota bacterium
CGCTTCATATCGTCATTCACATCAATATACTTTTGCGTCACCGCAATACTCTTGTGTCCCGCAAGACTGGCTAGTATTCGTACGGAAATGCCTTTATTTGCCAATGTGGTTATGAACTGTCTGCGACCACTATGACTGCTCGCTCCCGCAATGCCCGCCTTCTTATACATCCAAAAGAAATGCTGACATAAGGTGTTTGGTGTAAAACTGAGCCGATTGGAGGTATGAAAAAGCGCAATAGCAGGATCTTTAATATGACGGGTTGCCAAATAAACTGCTAATTCATCACGCAATTTATTGGGCAAAAATACCGTTCTGCCATCATTGCCCTTAGTCTGTGCCGCAGATAAACGAATTTCACTGCGAATCGTGCCATCGTCATTTAGTACATCGCCCATTTTTAATTGGGCAATTTCTTTTACACGAAGTCCCGCCCAAAATCCCATTAGTAACATTGCTCGATTACGCTCTGTATATTTTCGCGTACTGATGTAGCGCAGTACTTGATCTAGTTCTGCTGTAGTAAGTGTTTTTGCTTGTGCCATTGTTTGTCCTTTGCTAAATAAAAGTGCGTAGTAAGTATGTTTTCTTTTACGCAAAAGGACGACCAGTTTGTGCCATCAATAATCTTTCCAAGAATCAATGACTTAGCATTTAGCTCCGCCAAAGAAAATAGCAATAATCTTTGGTGGGGCTAAATGTATTTATTCAATTCGTGGGATAAAGACGACGAATTTAAGCAAACACCTCAAATCAGCCCTACAGCTTAAAAACGGAGTTCTCAGCAGTAAAGCTATTTGGCGCCGCAATTAGTTTGCGTATAGACGGTTTTTGAGGTGGTTGTGATGTCGTGTTAAACACGACACCTTAATATGCTTAGAAATGTGAACTCAAACTGACAATAGCGTTATAACTATTCACACTTTGTTGCGCCACTTGCTCAGTAAAGCTAGCCCTGATTACAGTCTTAGGATCAATTTGATAACCAATACCAGCCGTTAGGTTTGTCCAATTTCTGCCATAACCCATAGCAGGCATCGTATAACTTGGTGCTGCTACTGTAGTTAATGTCGTTGTTACCAAACGATCTAAGTTACCAAGCTGGCTGTTATAGATAGCTTTTGCAAATGGAAGCCAATCACCCACTTTTGCCTGAGCTTGATACCCAACCGAGCCCACTTGCGCATTGATATTCTGACTTCCAAATTGCAAGCTATTAAAGTTTCCCGATTCTGTAAAACCATTGATATTGGTATTTACATACGCATAGCCAACAACTGGGCCGTGATTAATGACACTGTAGTCAAAGTTATAGCCTGTTTGCACTGCTACAGAGGTGTTTGAACCGTTAACTGTTGAGGCGTTTGAGAATGAAGTAATGCCAATTGGTGTCACGCGATTTACATTGCTGTTTAACCAGTTGTAAGCGACGAGTCCATTAGCCCAGATAGCACCATCCTTATAGCTTGAATACGCCCCCAAGGTTGTGCCAGACTGCGTAAAGTTACCGCTAGTGCTGTAATTCACTTGCGCCTGCCCATACCCTACAAAGCCACCCAGCAAGATGTTTGCATCATATTGATAGTCCATACCAGCGGCGCCGTTATAAGGCGTGCTACTGGTGCTAGTTTGACTGCCCGACATATTGACTTGTTGTACCCCACCTAAAGCCCAAGCTCCTAATGTTTTGGGTGCGCTGCCCCTAAAGCTATAAGTAGCCTGATCCAAATATGAATTATTCATAGCAATTTGAGAAATTGATGCTTGATTAGCGAGCATGGAGACTTGTCCAGGCGCAACTAAAAGACCATAAAAATAATCAGTTTCAATTTTTTGCCCTGCCGTAGTGAAGTGACCGCCTCCAGTCGATGAGAGTGGGCCATCAGCGTACAAGTATGTCTGGTCGGCATTTGGTGTGACGTAATTCGCTGGGCCGCAATTAAAGGATGCGGTAGTTGTGCCACAAGCAGGAGCATTTACATTGATATTTGTTAAACCAAACTGCAATGGGTTTAAGGCAATGTAATTAAAAACCGTATTCCAGTCAGCGGGAACAAAATTAATACCCTGTGATGACACGTTGTTCCAAACCGCTTGGCTATATAACTCGCGTGAAGCTGTGGAGTTGGCATTGTATGTATATCCAAGTGGAGTTGCTACAGCCGCTGATTTAGCGGCTCCTAAGTTCGGAATTAAGAAATTTCTAGCGCCCGCAGTGTAAAGGCTGCCAACTAAATTAGCCGTTTGCTGACCTAAGGTATTAATCGCCGATATATTTTGAGGGTCTACGATATTTCCAGCGCCGCCAGTTGTAGTTGTCTTTAAGTCATTGATACCAATCCACATTACAAATAG
>CAILXF010000049.1 GCA_903838125.1 uncultured Pseudomonadota bacterium
AATAGCAGCTAACTTAGTCAGTGACGCCATGACCAGCGAGGACAACAGCGTTACCCTGCTTGATAAAAATGGGGCGCATTCGTTAGCTCGTGCGCCAAAAACAGAAGTTGCCAGACAACTGTTGCAGCACATGGTTAAAATGCTCTAGCAAACTCCAACGACCTACCCCTCGCCTCACCCATTTAATGAAAAAAATAAAAAAATAATGATATTACTGATGCTTTAAAGCAATTTGTAACGTATTGTGTCTAAAATTTTCCATCACATACGTAGATTCTTAAGGCCATCATGTCATCCCCAAGCACTTTCCAAAGAACACTCTTGTCCATAGCCGTACTTGGCGCTTGTGGCATCTCACAAAATGTCATTGCTGCTGACGATACACAGAATATTTTAAACACAGCACCGGTTGTAGTTACAGCCACTCGTGTTGAAGCGAATAGTTTTGATCTACCAGTTTCTATTGATGTAGTGGAATCAGAAAGTATTCATGATGGGCAAGCAGCCATGAATTTGTCTGAAAGTCTAATTCGTGTTCCAGGCTTAACGGCTCAAAACCGCACTCAAATGGCTCAAGACCCTCAAATTTCTACACGTGGATTTGGTGCCAGATCAGCTTTTGGAGTTAGAGGCGTCAGGATAATAGTTGATGGGATCCCCCTCACTATGCCGGACGGCATAGGGCAGCCAGGAAATATTGATCTCGAGGCAATTAAAGCAATTGAGGTGATGCGAGGACCATTTTCATCACTTTACGGCAGTTCCTCTGGTGGCATTATTCAATTAATAACGGCGGATGCGCCAAAGAGTCCAGAAGTTGGATTTAGCTTTATGGCTGGAAGTTATGGCACCACCAAAGAGTCAACAAGTGCTTCAGGAACAGTCAAGGGTATTGAATATTTACTCAACATTAATCATTTTGAAACTGATGGTTATCGTCAGCACAGCTCCGCTTGGAAAGATCAACAAACTGCACAAATTAAATTTGATATTTCCGACTCCACTAGGGTTAATATTCTTGCAAATGCATTCAAAAGTGAGGCCCAAGACCCTCTAGGCTTAGCTGGGTTTGATGGCTCTGATGGTTACTCAGGCAAAACATTCGGAAAGTGTTCTTCTGGATGTACCAAAAACAATTACTCCAGCGTCTACACAAATCCAACCTCAGTGCCTGACGCAGCTAATCTTGCGAATACTAGAGTTTCTAGAAGCAATACCCAAATAGGCACCAATATTGAACACCGGATAGATGAAAGCAACAGTTTAAATTTTATTGGTAACGTAGGCCACCGCGACAACTTGCAATATCTTGCTTTGCCTATATTAGGGGCAGATCTAACTAGAGGTCGTGCAAGCCAAATCGGACGTGACTTCTGGAGTAGTGAAGTAAATTGGACCAATAAAGGGTTGGTGTTTTCAAAAAACTACTCAATTACAACAGGCATTGGGTACGGCTCACTAACTGACGCTCGAAAAGATACTGATACTAGTCATGGTGTTATACCGACTAGCGGAGGTATCAACCGTAATGAAAATGATACAGCCAAAAATATTGATCAGTTTATACAGGGTAAATTAGGACTGTCTGAAGTGGTAGATTTACATGCAGGCATGAGGCATACTCAGGTCGATGTTAATTTTGAAGGTTTGCCAGGGGCTAAATCTATTATTAACGGCTCTACCTCCTTTTCAAAAACAACCCCTGTCATTGGGCTAATCTGGAAGACAACCCAGTCCACCAACATTTACGCTAATTACGGAAAAGGATTTGAGACTCCCACAACCATTGAGATGGCATACAAAGATCCTTTAAACCCAATAGGCCCAAACCTGAATCTCAAACCAAGTACCAGTGGCAATTATGAAATAGGAATCAAGTCATATACATCGGATAACACTAGAATTAAGTTAGCTGTATTTAAAACCAATACTACCAATGAAATCATTGTCAGTAATAACGGTACTTATACAGTTTATGGAAATGCAGCTCAAACTAGTAGACAAGGCCTTGAATTTTCAGCCGACTCTCAATTAAGAAACAATATAGGTCTATATGGTGCATATACTTATTTAGATGCAAAATTTGACAATAAATATACTAGCGGCATAGGTGGCGCAGTTAACGTTGGGGCTCCAGTAAATGCAGGAAACATTATTCCAGGCACTTATAAACAACAGTTGTATGGTGAGATTTCTTGGAAATATCCTGAATTAAACTTCAAAACAGCACTTGAAGGCAGATCAAATAGTAAAGTATTTATTAATGATATAAATTCTGAAGCAGCTCCTGGATACACGATATTCAATATTAGAGGGGGTTTTGAGCAACAACTCTCCAATTGGAAGGTGTCTGAATACCTAAGAATTGAAAATATTTTGGATAGATCTTATATAGGCGCTGTTCGTGTTAACGATAATAGCAACAGAAATTATGAAGCAGCTGCTGGTCGAAATTGGTTAATGGGATTAAGCGCATCGTATAGGTTTTAATCAATTTCTTTAATAAACTCAAACCCGCTAATAGCGGGTTTTTTATTATTGCATTTCCTACTAAAAGTAAATTACTCTGCGTAGTGATTTTATTGAACATTTAGTGTTTAATGCTGGTTGCCATTTACATTCATTTTTACTGAGATTGCCATGAAAATTATCGTCGACTTAAAAATTCTAGATGATCGCTTGCACGAACAAATGCCAACCTATGCTACTGCAGGCTCTGCTGGTCTTGATTTACGTGCTTGTATAGAAAGTACGATAACTCTACAGCCCGGCGAAACAAAGCTAATTCCTACCGGCATGGCAATACATTTGGACAATATATATTACGCCGCCTTGATACTGCCTCGTTCAGGTCTAGGTCATAAACACGGCATAGTATTAGGAAACTTAGTCGGTTTGATTGATTCAGATTATCAAGGTCAATTGATGGTGTCGTGCTGGAACCGTGGCAACACTGCATTTGAGCTTAACCCGATGGAACGCATTGCGCAGTTGCTGATTGTACCTGTGGTACAAGCGGAGTTTCATTTAGTAGATGATTTTGATACGAGTGAACGTGGCGAAGGCGGCTTTGGTAGTACTGGAAAACATTAACCTGGCCCATATTTAAGCGACTAATTCAGTTAGTTTGCTTTAAGTATGAAATTTACGTCATAAACCTTGAATTTTCTTTAGATTGTGCTTGAGGAAATATAAGTTTTAGTACTATAATTGCGGTCTTTCGAAAAAAGCAAAAAGTTTGGAGATTAACCATGGCACGTGTATGTATGGTAACTGGCAAAAAGCCAATGGTGGGTAACAACGTTTCTCACGCTAACAACAGAACAAAACGCCGTTTTTTACCTAATTTGCAAAACCGCAAATTCTGGGTTGAGAGCGAAAATCGCTGGATCAGCATGCGCATTACTAACAATGCGTTACGTACAATTGACAAAAATGGCATAGATGCTGTTTTATTAAAAATGCGTGCTGAAGGCCAAAAAATCTAAGCGCTAAATTATTTTAGCCTAATAAGGAATTTGAATCATGCGCGAAAAAATTAAATTAGAGTCAAGTGCCGGTACTGGTCACTTCTACACTACTACAAAAAACAAACGTACTATGCCAGGCAAAATGGAAATCAAAAAATTTGATCCAGTTGTTCGTCAACACGTGATGTACAAAGAAACAAAACTTAAATAGTCAATTATTTAAGCAATAAAAAAGCTCACATAAATGTGAGCTTTTTTATTGTCTGTCATTCTTTGCTTTACTGAGGTAAGTCAATGATTAGTAGCAAACTAACTGACAGATGGAGTTGGATTGCCGAGTATGCGCACTTCACGCTGCGGATACGGTATAGCAATATGGTTTTTCTGGAAGGCACGCCATATTTCAAGATAAAGCTCTGACTGAAGCGACGCCGAGCCCTCTTCTGGGTCTGGAATCCAAATAGATAACAACAAATCAATACCGCTTTCCCCAAAACCCTTTACTAACACCGCAGGCTCAGGCGTAAGCAGTACCCGTGGATGACGTTTAGCGATCTCTGATATGAGCTGCATAGCTTTGTCTAACGGACTGTCGTAGCTGACCTGAATAGGCATTTGCACGCGTGCGGTATGATCTGAAAATGAGTGATTAATGACAGGGCTAACAATGAGCACCTCATTCGGAATAATCACTTCCGTGCCATCTAACTTACGCAATACTAGGTAGCGCATGCGTAACTCGTTGACCACGCCATAATGGGTATCTACGGTAATCACATCCCCTATCTGCATGGATTTATCTAGCAGGATAATAAAGCCGCTGACATAATTGCTAGCAATACGCTGCAAACCAAAGCCTAAACCCACGCCTAGCGCACCTCCAAACACTGATAAAACCGTAATATCTAAGCCCACAGCTGACAATGCTATCAGCATGGCAATAGACAACAATAGGATGCGAAGTAATTTACTGAGTACAACACGCATATTCATATTGACGTTTTGCGCGCGCATTAATTTATTCTCAATAAACCGACTAAACCAAAGTGTGACTAATAGTGTAGTTACAATGATCACAAGGGTTTGTAGGGTTTGCAACAGATTGACTTGGTGAGACCCAAGTTTAAATTTAATGTCGGCGAGTGTATTTAATAGATCTGGCAGAAAACCACTGAGATGCAAGGCCAGTAGCACCCAAATGACAGCTGAGATAGAGTTCTCTAATGTTTTAAGTAAACCACCTGGGGCTAATATATAACGTACCACGTACACGACTAGGCGTATCACGGCCATTGCCAGCAACAAAGTGCTAGCTAAGCGCAATAGACTCGTATGCTGCCAGTAGCCAAGAATGGCTTTGGCAACCAACACAAAGATGAGGGAAGTAAGGGGAAATAGCACACGATTAACGCCACCTATGCCTAACTTCCAATTATCAGGGGCGCTACGCATCACATAAGCGCGCAGGGCGCCATTAATAAACCAAGCTAACGCACAAGCTAAAACAATAATTGCCAACTGCCACAGCGCCGCTGGCGTAGATAGATCAGCATAAACTTCTTGCCAAACAAATTGTATGTCTTGATTCATCAGGGGTGCTTATTTATAGGTAGGTGAATAAAACGGTCGCGAAGAAACTAATATTAATTATTCTCTAAGCGATGGTTTCTTATTCTACGAATTTCCATATAACGCAAACCGGTATAAGTCAGTAGGCCGATGCCGATCATACCTATGATAAAGATGCTATAGGCCACTTGCCAAGGGACTGCGTGCGTCATCATTGAGAATTCAGACATGCCACCAATGCCTGCCAACACATTAATGGGCATGAAAACCACACTAATAATAGTCAACCGTTTTAGATCTTTATTTTGGTTAACATTCAAGAAGCCGACGGTTGCATCCATTTGGAAGTTAATTTTATTAAACAAGAAATTTGTGTGGCCATCTAGGGACTCAATATCACGCAAAATTTCACGCACATCTTCATGTTGTGGGATAGACAAAAATTTACGACGCATTAAAAAAGATAAGGCGTTGCGTGTATCAAGAACGTTACGACGAATACGCCCATTAAGATCTTCTTCTACAGAAATCGCAGTCAAGATTTCGGCTGCCTGCTCATTGGTCATATGTGAGCGGAATACTTGGCGACCTACCTCCTCCAGTCTAACGTATTCATCCTCTAGCGCATTCGCTGAGTACTCTACATCGGCCGCATACAAATCCAGCAGCACATCCTTAGCCTCTGAAACATAACCAGCCTGAGCCCGCGCACGCAAGCGCTGCAAACGGAATACTGGTAATTCTTCACTGCGCACTGAAAAGAGGGTGTCGTTCTTCAAAACAAACGCCACAGGTACATTGCGCGACTCATCTTCACGGTCTAGCAGGAATGCAGAATGTAGATGCACTTCACCGTTTTCTTCTTCATAAAAACGAGCACTAGTTTCTAAGTCTGTCAGCTCTTTAGGGTTAGGTAGATTAACACCAAAAATTTCTCTTGCCCAAGCTAACTGCTCATCCTCTGGGGTTACTAAATCAACCCAAATTGGCTTAGCCTGAGCTAAATCTTCACGGGTAAAAATAGGAATTTGACGTAAACGGCCTTCATGCAAATCAAACACACGAATCACCATACTTTGACTTTTTTGCTTAGGCTCAGAGACAAACTCTACACGGACGGAATCGGAAACATCTAAGAGAATCTCTTCCTTACGCTCTTCATTAATCTGCTGCCACAAGACTTGACGCTCGTCAGAAGAAAGCGTTTCGAGTATACGTGCCACTTCCGTGTTTTCAAGCTTATCTAAGAATCGATGCAATTCTGACTGGTTATTCTGCTGAACCATAGATTCCACTATGTCATGACGTTGCATATCCTGCCTATGCACTAGGTCTTCAACTAGCTTGTGGCGTTCAATCATGCTTTTAATTTTAGACCGATGATCTTGAACGGTTTCTAGGTCACTCATCAAGGCTGCCTTTACGGGGAAACAATACTTTAAATTATTTTGAATTCTAACACGTGAATTAATAAAAAAAACGATAAACTATGCTTAGAAAGGCTTATGTAAGCCATTGGTATTTGATACGGCGCAAGTAAGCTACAGTTTTTCTAAGTTGTCAGGACAAAATTATATTGCCTACTAATCTAAAATTATACTCAACATCTCATTGCCACTTGTGTGAGCAAGCTGAGGACATGTTAATATCGATAGTGAAATTACATCCTATTACCTGGCAAACCATAGAAATAATTGATGATGAGGCTCTGCTAAGCCTCTATGGAACTTCAATTCCAGTAATAAGAAGAGTTGATACTAATGAGGAGTTAGCATGGCCATTTACAAAGCGTGAGATTGAGCGACTTATTAGTTAGGATTGAAGTAAGCAATTTAAAATGCAAAAAGCCAGCATTAAGCTGGCTTTTTGATTCAACAATGACTGACTTGCTAATTAGTCTGCAACTACAACTTCAGCACCAGTATCAGGACGATCTACCAACTCAACTAAAGCCATTGGAGCGTTGTCACCATTACGGAAA
>CAILXF010000050.1 GCA_903838125.1 uncultured Pseudomonadota bacterium
CGAAGCGCAACGCATGATAACGGCTGGAATAGTCGTTACTGCTAATGGAGGCGCTGTCAGTCGCAGTGCTGGACGTAAGTCTAGCATTTCGCTCGCGCCGTTGAAGTTAGAAGCTCCGTCCTTTAGGGCGGGGTAGTTCACAGTATGCGTTTTTCCTCACTAGGGAGTGGTAGTGCTGGCAACTCCCTGGTGGTCGAAGTTAAAAACACTAAAGTCATGCTCGATTGTGGCTTTAGTATTAAAGAAACAGTGGCGCGCCTTTCTCGCCTTAAGTTAGCCCCTGGTGACTTGGCTGGAATCGTGATCACTCATGAGCATGATGACCATGCAGGCGGGGCTTTCAAACTGGCTGCTAAGTACAATATTCCAGTGTGGATGACTTATGGCACACTAAAAATGGTTACGCGCTACATGCCAAGTCAGCATGATCTTCAGTTAAATGTGATTGATAGCCATCAAATATTCTCGATTGATGACATTCAAGTGCAGCCATATCCAGTTCCCCATGATGCGCGCGAACCCATACAATGTGTTTTTTCTGACGGGAATCATCGGTTGGGTGTGTTGACTGATGTTGGCCGTAGCACCCCGCATATTGAAGAACGCTTAAGTGGCTGTCATGCACTAGTGCTAGAGTGCAATCATGATGCAACAATGCTGCAATCGGGGCCTTATAGTTGGACACTTAAGCAACGCGTAGGTGGCGATTTGGGGCATTTGGATAATGAGGATTCTGCAAATTTATTATCCAAGCTAGATAATAGTCAGTTACAGCATCTTGTGGCTGCGCATTTAAGCGCTAAAAATAATACCGTGTCTTTAGCTCGGGCGGCTTTGGCTAAAGTATTAAGTTGTGAGCCTGAGTGGATTGGAGTGGCTGACCAATTGCTGGGTTTTGATTGGCGCACAATTAGTTAAACGCGGTGCATCTATTTAGCCGAAAAAAAACATCAAAGCTAGGATTTGTACATTAAAAAAGCCGACTAAAAGTCGGCTTTTTTAATACTTATGGCTAAATACTAATTATTTAGCAGCTTCTGGAGCAGCAGCAGGTGCAGCAGCGTCAGCAGCAGGAGCAGCTTCTGGAGCAGCAGCAGGTGCAGCAGCTTCAGCAGCTGGAGCAGCTTCAACAGCAGGAGCAGCTTCTTCTTTTTTACCACAAGCAGTTAAAGCAAGAGCTAACAATGCAGCTAATAGGATTGAACGTGTCATTTTATTTCCTTAAGGGTTTGGTACTAGTTAAAAAGTTTTTTCGATAACAACTATTTAGATTGAACTAAAAACTATATCGAGTGGTGCAAATTTTACCAGTTATTAGGAAAAAAACCAGTATATTTGAATGGTTATACCATTAAAAATACAAAAAAATCCTTTTTTTGCTTAAAACAAACGTCGCATCCACGGTTTTTCGTTCATTGTGACGCTGTCATTACAGTTGATACTTAAAAATTAAAGTTTTTTGGTGTGCCAAGTTGTAAATAACCAGCTAAATACCAAGTATGCAGTTGTTGTAGAAATAGCTCATTATTCATAATGGTTGCGGAAAATTCGCTAGCGGCTAGCTGTCGATTATCTGCCAGCATTTTAAGTACACTGGCCACATCCCCAGAAAACTCTGCAATCTCACCGTTGATAAAAAATTGGCACAATTCGTTTTCACCAGAAAAGAGCATCTGGCTTTTAAGATCTAAGGTGATGCCTACTTTTTCTAACTTTTCAGAAAATGTGCGCATTGAGATTTTTTTATTAGCATCAAATACGACATCGGCTTTCGGGTCAGATAGGTAAGTGCCAAGAAATTCCGTCACCATGGATCCTGTCCATTGAATTTTATTTAGATTGGCGCTGACTTTAGATACCATGTTATTGGAAATTTCCGCAGGGTGTAATTGCAAGTGCAAATCAGCGTCTTGGTAGATACCCTCCAGGACCATTTGGTCTTGATTTAGTTTGTCCTGCAGAAAACCTAAGAATTCGGTAGCTAGTTCTTGGTTTTTAGGGGCACGAAAACCAATTGAGTAAGTCATGCAATCAATGGCGCCTTCAGAAACAGCGATACCCCAATGGGCAAGGTGTGGCGGCAAGTAGAGCATATCACCCGCCTCTAAAAGCCATTCTTGTGCAGTATCAAAGTTCTTTAAAATGCGTAATGGTGCGCCTTCAACTAAGCTTAAGTCGGTTTGCTCGCTTATTCGCCATAGTCGCTTGCCCTGACCTTGTAAAAGAAATACATCGTAGCTGTCAAAGTGAGGTCCAACACCACCTCCGTTGGGCGCATAACTCACCATGAGGTCATCTAGTCTTGCGTGCGGAATAAAGTTAAATTGTTGCAATAGCTGGTTTGCTTCCGGCATATAGTGGTTCACACTTTGCACAAGCAAGGTCCAGTTATTGTCAGTCGTTGGTGTTTCTGGAAGATTGGCAAAATCATCCTCAGCAAAAGGGCCGTGACTGGCCAACCATTTCCCCTTGATGTACTGCACAATCCGCGACTGCACATCTTCCTCGCAAGCTAATCCTGCGAGTTCATCCGGACTTAATAATCCTTTAAATCCTGGAATGGCTTGCTTAATTAATAAAGGTTTTTTTTGCCAGAATTCAGCTAAAAATTGCGTAGGCGTAATGCCACCAAGTATTTGTAGGGTTTGATGATGTTTTGTCATGATTTTGTTAGCAATAAATGCACTTAATGATTATGCCATTGCTTGCTATCGCGATGGTAAATAAGCCACATTTATATTGCTTACGATCATGTTTGATTGCAACGACGGCCACATGCTTTTTGCAGTAAAATCTCAGTATGGATATTTACACACTCGCAAAACCTTTGTTATTTCAGCTTGATGCTGAAGTTGCCCATGATTTGACTTTGAAAAGCTTGAAGTTTGCGCAGACGGCGGGTCTGCTCCACTTGTATCCATCGCCGATTATTTGCGAGTCTAGAACTGTGATGGGCATTACCTTTCCCAATGCAGTAGGTTTGGCTGCAGGACTAGATAAAAATGGTGTTGTTATTGATGCTATGGCTTCGTTAGGCTTTGGTTTTATTGAAATAGGTACTATTACGCCAAGACCGCAACCTGGTAACCCTAAGCCTCGTTTATTTCGAGTGAAGCAGGCGCAAGGGATCATTAACCGCTTTGGGTTTAATAATTTAGGGGTGGATTACTTAATTGCGAACGTAAAGGCTGCCCAATATAAGGGCGTGCTCGGTATTAATATCGGAAAAAACTTTGATACCCCTATGGAAAATGCAGTTGATGATTACTTGATTTGCATGAAAAAGGTCTATGCCCACGCGACCTATATCACGGTAAATATCTCGTCCCCTAACACTAAGAATTTACGTGCTTTACAAGAAAAAGCAGCATTATCACAACTACTACAGAAGTTAAAAGCCGAGCAGACTAAATTGGCTGACCAGCATGGTCGCTATGTGCCCATTACTTTGAAAATAGCACCCGACTTGGCGCTTGAGCAAGTCAATGAAAT
Source organism: uncultured Pseudomonadota bacterium (assembly GCA_903838125.1). Taxonomy (GTDB): domain Bacteria; phylum Pseudomonadota; class Gammaproteobacteria; order Burkholderiales; family Methylophilaceae; genus Methylotenera. Next base: position 3,493 of record CAILXF010000050.1, read on the forward strand.
CGCAGATTTATTGCTGGAACATCGAATAGATGGTGTTATTGCCACCAATACAACTTTGTCGCGTGAACTGGTTGAGGGTATGGAACATGCAGAGGAGATCGGTGGGTTATCTGGTGCACCTGTAAGAGAAAAGTCAACGCTAGTCATTTCCCAGTTATCACAACGCTTACAGGGTGCTTTACCTATTATCGGCGTTGGTGGTATTTTAACTGGCGCGGATGCCGTTGAAAAAATCGCTGCGGGCGCCTCCTTGGTGCAGGTTTATAGTGGATTGATTTATAAAGGCCCGCAGTTAGTCCGCGATATTTGTAAATCATTAGGGTAGTTGTGCGACCCGTACTCTATTCCTACCGGCGTTGCCCTTATGCGATGCGTGCACGCATGGCGCTAAAATATGCGGGTATCGCCGTTGACATGCATGAAATTACACTAAGCGCAAAATCTAGCGAGTTGCTTGCTGTATCGCCTAAAGGCACCGTGCCAGTATTGGTGCTTCAGGATCAGACTACTTCTAAACAGCAAGTGCTAGAGCAAAGTTTGGATATCATGCATTGGGCTTTGCAACAGCGGGATGTAGATGGCTGGCTGATAGGAGATAAACAATTGGCACAACAGTTGATTGCTGAAAACGACACCAGCTTTAAGCAAGCGTTGGATAAGTATAAGTATGCAATTCGCTTTCCTGAACAGTCTTCATCGACTTATAGAGCGCAGGCAGAAGTATTTTTACACAAGCTAGAGTGTCAGTTATCGCAGTCGACATTTTTGCTATCAGACCAACTCAGTGTGGCCGATATTGCAATATTTCCGTTTGTGCGTCAGTTTTCAGGGGTAGATAGTCATTGGTTTGAAAATGCGACTTACCCAAAAGTAAGGGCTTGGCTAAATACTTTAGTTGCGTCAGCTTTGTTTGTCAGCGTCATGCAAAAAATACCATAATAAAAGGCGCAAAAGCGCCTTTTATTATGCTGTGGCTAGCGCAGTTTCTGCCGACTGTTGATCCTGAACGAAAATAAGTTTGACCTCATTGTTATCGTCAATATCAACATGTACAGTTCCTCCATTAGCCAGTTTTCCAAACAACAGTTCATCCGCCAATGCTTTGCGGATAGTGTCTTGAATCAATCTAGCCATTGGTCGCGCACCCATGAGTGGGTCAAAGCCTTTTTTGCCTAGATAGGCTTTTAAGTCATCACTAAAAGTTACTTCCACTTTTTTATCATGTAACTGATCTTCAAGTTGAATCAGGAATTTATCAACCACGCGCAGGATAATGTCTTGTGATAGCGATGCGAATGACACCGTTGCATCTAGGCGATTGCGGAACTCAGGTGAGAACAAACGCTTAATGTCGGCCTGCTCATCGCCAGCTTGCTTGGCATTGGTAAAGCCCATGTTTGACTTAGATAGACTCTCCGCACCAGCATTGGTCGTCATAATAATGGTCACGTTTCTAAAGTCGGCTTTGCGTCCGTTATTATCAGTCAATGTGCCATGATCCATTACTTGCAGCAGAATGTTAAAAATATCTGGATGTGCTTTTTCAATCTCATCTAGCAGTAGTACGCAATATGGATGCTTGGTAATCGCCTCGGTCATCATGCCACCTTGCTCAAAACCGACATAGCCAGGAGGTGCACCGATTAAGCGCGATACCGCATGACGTTCCATATATTCACTCATATCAAAGCGGATTAACTCAATGCCCATGATATAAGCTAGTTGCTTAGCTACTTCAGTTTTACCCACACCAGTAGGACCACTAAATAAGAAGCTACCGATAGGCTTGTTACCTTGGCCTAAACCACTACGTGCCATTTTCACCGCAGAGGCTAATGTTTCAATCGCTTTATCCTGACCGAAAACTACAGCTTTTAAATCACGTTCCAGTGTTCTAAGGGTGCTACGGTCATCGCTGGAAATATTCTTGGGCGGAATGCGTGCAATTTTGGCGATGATATCTTCAATCTCTTTATTCCCAATCACCTTTTTCTGTTTCGATTTTGGCAAGATGCGTTGGGCTGCACCCGCTTCGTCAATCACATCAATCGCTTTGTCTGGCAAATGTCTGTCATTGATATATTTAGCTGATAATTCAGCCGCAGTGGTCAAAGCGCTCGCAGTATATTTGACGTTATGGTGAGATTCAAAGCGTGATTTCAAGCCTTTTAAAATTTCAATCGTTTCAGCCACGCTAGGTTCAGCCACATCAATTTTTTGAAAACGACGTGATAGGGCGTGATCTTTTTCAAATATGCCACGGTACTCTTGGTAAGTCGTCGCACCAATGCATTTAAGAGAGCCATTGGATAATGCGGGCTTGAGTAAATTGCTGGCATCTAAAGTGCCTCCACTGGCCGAGCCTGCTCCGATTAAGGTGTGAATTTCATCAATAAATAAAATTGCATTTGGATTGTCAGCCAATTGTTTCATCACTGCTTTTAGGCGTTGCTCAAAATCACCGCGATACTTAGTGCCGGCTAGTAAAGCTCCCATATCTAGTGAATAAATCACGGCGTTAGCCAATACTTCAGGAATTTCTTTATCAACGATACGGCGCGCTAACCCTTCTGCAATGGCAGTTTTACCGACACCAGCTTCACCCACTAATAATGGATTATTTTTGCGACGGCGGCATAAGGTTTGCACCACACGCTCTAATTCTGGACCACGTCCAATCAGTGGATCAATCTTCCCTGCTAGTACCTGAGTATTCAGATTGAGGGTGTAGTTTTCTAATGCACCATTTGGCGGTGCGTCAACTTCAGCTTCCGGGTCGGCACCTTCTGGTTTAGCGGTTTCAGCCAACTTAGAAACACCATGCGAAATGAAATTGACTACATCTAGGCGTGTAACGCCTTGTTGACCCAAGAAAAATACAGCGTGAGAATCTTTCTCGCCAAAGATAGCAACCAATACGTTAGCACCAGTCACTTCTTTTTTTCCGGAGGACTGCACATGCAGCATGGCGCGCTGAATTACACGTTGAAAGCCCAACGTAGGTTGCGTATCTACATCCTCTAGGCCAGTAACGGTTGGTGTGTGTTCTTCAATATATTGGTTAAGTTCGGTGCGTAATACGTCGAGCTTAGCGCCGCAAGCGCGGAGCACTTCAGCTGCAGTTGGGTTGTCAATCATGGCTAGCAGTAAATGTTCAACCGTAATGAGCTCATGGCGCTTTTGTCGGGCATCCATAAAGGCCATATGTAAACTTACTTCGAGTTCTTGAGCTATCATTTTATTACCTTATATTCTATCAATCATCATGCTAGCGTTACGGTCAGTTTTGGTTATGCCAACTCAACTACGCACTGCAAAGGATGCTGCGCTTCTTGCGCATGCTTCAACACCTGATTCATCTTTGTTTCTGCAATATCTTGTGGGTAAATCCCACATACGCCCATACCCTCTGTATGTACTTGGAGCATGATTTGCGTCGCTTGTTCACGGCTTTTGTTAAAAAAGTTTTCAATGCATGCCACTACAAATTCCATCGGCGTGTAATCGTCATTGAGCAGTAACACCTTAAACATGGGGGGCAATTTAGGTTTTGCAACTTCAGGTTTAAGTGCGGTACCGTGATCAGAAGGAGAGTGAGCCATATTGGTACCTATTTTGAGCCAAACTATAAAAAATTCAAGCCCATTATGAGTAATGTCTTAACAAATAGTTGCATTTAATGATTACGGTCATGCCAATGGCAATTTCAGTATGCGTATTGCAATACTGGTAGTGATCCGCGGTGTGTGGAATTTACATGAAGTTAAGGGAAAATTTTGACGCTTTTTACGATTCTGTCTTGGGTTTGGACTATTTCGAGGGTATGAGACCCTATTTTAAAGCTGGTGTTGGCATCTGGAATGTCGCCGAAATGTTCTAAAATTAAACCATTAAGCGTCCGTGGGCCATCAAGTGGTAGGTGTAGGTTTAATTTCTTATTAAGATCGCGCAGTGTACTGCTTCCATCTACTAACCAGCTCCCGTCGGCCTCTTTGCGATAGCTACCAAGGCGTGATGGCGACTGCGTAGTAAAGTCGCCAATAACCTCTTCCAATATATCTTCTAAAGTGACTAGGCCCTTAAACTCGCCATACTCATCCACAACCAAACCCACGCGCTGCTGATTTTCTTGAAACTGCTGTATTTGCGTGAATAGAGGCGTGCCAGATGGGATGAAGTACGGCTCAGCCATCACTTCGCGTAACGCTTCTTTATCTAAATCATTGTTGTAATGATGAGAACGCAACTGGGTAATCACTTTTCGTATGTGTAGAATGCCGATGATTTCATCATGTTCGCCTTGGCGCACTGGAATGCGCGTATGCTGACTGCTGGATATATGCTGCAATATGTCTTCCAACGGTGCATCAAAATCAATGGTTTCCACCAAGGTATGCGCAGTCATAATGTCGTCGACGGTAATTTTTCCCAAGTCCAATAAATTAAGCAGAATCGTACGTTTTTTCTGCGGCATATAATGCCCAGCCTCGCTGACGATAGTGCGCAGCTCTTCAGTACTGACTGCATGCAGGGACTCTTCAAAGTTAACTCGGATGCCTAATATGCGCACAAAGCCTTTAACGAAGAGATTAACGAAGGAAACTACTGGGTTAAATAACCACAGCAATGGATAGAGTAGATAGCTACAGGCAAAGCCGATGGTTTCCGGATAGGCAGCAGCAATGACTTTCGGTGAAATTTCACTAAAGACCAAAATGGCAAAGGTGATACTAAGCGTCCCAATCATCAAGACAAACTCACCATCACCAAATAAATTCACACTGATGACTGCGACCAAGGTTGATGATGCTGAGATACACAGCGTATTACCTAATAAAATAACGCCTAATAGTTTATCGGTGCGAGCTAAGAGGATGCTGGCAAGTTTGGCTCCACGATGACCTTGTTTGGCAAGGTGCTTCATCCGGTAGCGGTTGAGCGACATTAAGCTGGTCTCGGCGATTGAGAAGAAGGCCGAAAATAGCAACAATAGGGCGAGTATGCCTAGTTGCCAAGAGATGGGAATATTATCCAATGGGATTTGCCACTAATTAAAGTGTCCAGTGTATACGGGAGTTGTATTACTAATCAAGGATACTTAACATTAAGGGCACGTAAGTGCCCTTAATGTAGGTTGCTAGATGTGACTATACAATTTTTTAACGCGAAAGCATTAGGAAATGACTTCTACAACCTCTTTTTTATCAGCTTCTTTTTTCTCAATATCGCCAATTAAATTGGCGCGATTTACGCCTAGCCACATAGCTATTGGGCAGGCCACTAATACAGACGAATAAATGCCGAATAAGATGCCGATGGTAAGGGCGAGCGCGAAGTTGTGTAACACTTCACCACCAAATAACAACATAGAGCCTACCATTGTTTGCGTCATGGTATGGGTGATGATTGTTCGTGACATGGTGCGTGTGATGGCATTATCAATGACCTGGACTACACTCGCTTTACGCATCTTACGGAAGTTTTCACGTACTCGATCAAACACTACTACTGATTCATTCACCGAGTAGCCTAGAACCGCTAAAATCGCCGCCAGTACTGTGAGGTTAAATTCCCATTGAAAAAAGGCGAAGAAGCCCAGAATAATCACCACATCATGCATATTGGCGATAATTGCTGCTACTGCAAAACGCCACTCAAAACGCAACCATAGATAGAGCACAATGCCCACGCAGACAAAGAACAGGGCTAAGCCACCATTCTCATAAAGTTCATCACCCACTTGTGCGCCTACGGATTCAACACGTCGCACTTCAGCGGTGCTGTCCGCTTGCACCAATGCCGCTTTTACTTGCTCTGAAAGCTGTGATACAGAAGCGCCTGGTTTTACAGGCAAGCGGATAAGCACGTCATGGCTAGATCCAAAGTTTTGTACCGTGGCCTCTTTAAGACCGATACTATCTACTGCTTTACGGATTGTTTCTAGGTTAGCCGTTTGTGGGTAGTTGACTTCCATGACTGTGCCGCCAGTAAAGTCCACGCCAAAATTTAAGCCACGGGTAGCTAAAAACACGATGGCTAATAGAAATGTCACCAATGAGATTGAGGTCGTTAAACGACCGTAACTCATAAAGGGAATGTCATTTTTGATTCTAAATAATTCCATAATATGTACTCTAAATATTCTTAAATAGGGTTTGGGTAAGCGTTGTATTTACGCTTTAAAAATTTGGCCGATTGATAGTTTGTTGACTTTACGACGATAGCCGTACATCAAGTTTACAAAGGCGCGTGACACCAGAACCGCGCTGAACATTGACGTCAAAATACCCAATACATGCACCACGGCAAAGCCTTTAATTGGCCCAGTACCAAACATAAATAGGGCTAAACCAGCAATGAGCGTGGTGACATTCGAGTCTAAAATCGTATCAAAAGCGCGTTCGTAACCAGCATGAATACTGGCTTGAGGCGTATTACCATTACGCAACTCCTCACGCACACGCTCATTAATCAGCACGTTAGCATCAATGGCCATCCCTAGCGCTAGAGCAATCGCCGCCAGTCCTGGCAAGGTCAAGGTCGCTTGCAACATCGATAAGATTGCCACGAGCAGCAATAGGTTGATTGCGAGGGCCGCGACAGAAACCACACCAAATGCCATGTAGTAAACCATCATCATCACTGCGATAGCCGCAAATCCCCATAGCGTTGAGTGCACGCCGCGGGTAATGTTGTCTTGACCCATACTAGGCCCAACGGTACGTTCTTCAATAATATCCATCGGAGCTGCTAGCGCGCCGGCACGCAGTAATAAGGAAATGTCGGTGGCTTCTTGCGTGTTGGCCATGCCTGAAATCTGTACGCGACCGCCGCCTATTTCTTCGTTAATCACGGGTGCGGTAATGACTTCGGTGCTGCCCTTTTCTATGAGTAAAATCGCCATACGCTTACCGACATTTTCACGCGTCACTTGTTGAAACACACGCGCGCCACGACCATCCAAAGTCACGTTTACGACGGATTGACCAGATTGACTGTTCACGCCAGGACCCGCATCTGTAATGTAATCGCCGGTCAGTACCACATTCTTTTTCACTAGGATCGTACGGCCATCACGCGTTTTATACGCTTCATCACCAAGCGGTGCTTGGCCTTTTTCAGCTTTTTCTAGGGTCGCGACATCAGTTTTTTCTTCATCTACTAATCTGATTTCTAACGTGGCGGTACGACCTAAAATTTCTTTGGCTTTAGCTGTATCTTGGACACCTGGAAGTTGTACAACCACGCGATCAGAGCCTTGCTGCTGAATAATGGGTTCGGCAACACCGAGTTCGTTAATACGGTTATGCAGAGTCTGGATGTTTTGTTTTAAGGCAAAATCTTGAATACGTTTTTGCTCTAGCACATTAAGTGAGGCAGTCAATACTTGGTCAGTGCCTTCAGTAGTTTCTTTTAGCGTTAAATTAGGAAAGTCTTTACTAATGACAGTTCTCGCTTTTAGCAACTCACCTGCAGTGCTAAAACGAATTTGCACCGATTGACCTTCACGCGTTACGCCGAGATATGAGATACGCTCTTTACGTAAGGCAATTCTAAAGTCACCCACAAAGCGTTCAGCGGCTTTATCTAGTGCTGCTTTCATGTCTACTTGCAGCATGAAATGGACGCCGCCACGTAAATCTAAACCTAGATACATCGGCTTAGCACCAAGGTTGTGCAACCATTCTGGTGAACGAGATAATAGGTTTAGGGCGACGGTATAATCTTTTCCAAGATTCGCTTGTAATACATCTTTGGCTTTAATCTGCGTATCAGTGTTGGCAAACCTGGCTTTCACACCACGTAGATCTAGATAAATGCCATCGTAGGCTATTTTTTCTTGCTTAAATATCGCCTCCACTTGACCAAGCAGTGCTGGATCTAGCTTGGTGGAGCTTTTGGAAGGCGTGACTTGTACCGCTGGCGATTCACCAAAAAAATTGGGAATGGTATAGATTAGCCCAATCAAAATCATGATGGCAACGAAGATGTTCTTCCACATTGGATAGCGGTTCATATTCAGACTCTAGTCAATAACGGTGTGTGGTTTAAGGAGTGTGTGAGCTAAACATCAGTTAAGCGCGAAGAACACGCTTAACTGAGCAAACACTAAATGCTTTTGATTGTACCTTTTGGTAGTGCGCTTTGTATGGCTTGTCGTTGCACAGTAATTTCAACATTGGCTGCAATTTCAACACTAACAAAAGCTTCGCTTACTTTGCTGATTTTGCCAACAATGCCACCACTGGTCACAACTTCATCGCCTTTTTGTAAGGCTGCAATCATGTTACGTTGCTCTTTCGCTTGCTTCATTTGTGGGCGAATAATCATAAAGAAGAACAAAACAAAAATAACAATAAGCGGTAAGAAGCTCATTAAATCATTGCTGGCAAAACCAGTTGCTGCGTATGCATTTGAAATAAACATGATATGACCTTTTTTAAGTTGTCTTGCTGGTTAAAAATTAGCTCTGAATTCTAGCACACACTATAAGTTATTGCCGACTAGCCGGATCAGTCTGATTCCTCAGCACTTACTTCAGCCGCTTGTGTTAATTGTGTCCGTTTGGCTGCAAATTTAAGCTTGAATGCTTCAAAGGAGTCGGTTTCGATGCTGCTTCGCATCCCCGCCATCAGTTCTTGGTAATAATGCAGGTTATGGATGGTGTTTAGACGTGCACCCAAGATTTCGCCTACTTTATGCAGATGATGCAGATAGGCGCGGCTGAAGTTGCTACAGGTATAGCAGCCACAATCCGCATCTAAAGGCTGGGTGTCGCTTTTATAACCAGCATTTTTAATTTTAATGTCGCCATATTGCGTAAATAGCCAGCCATTGCGGGCATTACGCGTTGGCATCACGCAGTCAAACATATCAATCCCCTGACTGACGGCGGCGACTAAATCTTCTGGCGTACCAACACCCATCAAATAGCGCGGTTTATTTTTTGGCATTTTTGGCGCGGTATGCGCCAAGATGCGCAACATGTCTTCTTTAGGCTCGCCGACGGATAAACCGCCTATAGCATAACCGTCAAAATCAATATCGGTTAACCCGGCCAATGAGACGTCGCGTAAATCTTCAAACATGCCGCCTTGAATAATGCCGAATAGTGCATTTTCGTTGCCGGCATGCGCATCCTTGCTGCGGCGTGCCCAGCGTAGTGATAGTTGCATGGAGTCATTGGCTTCGCTATGGCTAGCTGGGTAGGGGGTGCATTCATCAAAAATCATGACGATGTCAGAATTTAGTACTTTCTGAATACGCATGGATTCTTCTGGTGTTAGGAAGCAGCTATCACCATTAATCGGCGAGCGAAATTTCACGCCTTCTTCGGTAATTTTACGTAAAGCACCTAAGCTCCATACTTGAAAGCCGCCGGAATCAGTTAGGATTGGACCATCCCAGCCCATGAATTTATGCAACCCTCCGTGGGCTGCAATAACATCCAACCCAGGGCGTAGCCATAGGTGAAAGGTATTGCCAAGGACGATATGCGCATTGATTTCTTTAAGTTCTAAAGGCGACATGGCTTTGACTGTGCCATAGGTGCCAACGGGCATAAATGCTGGAGTTTGTACATCACCGTGAATTAGACTTACGGTGCCACGTCTAGCGAGGCCGTCTTGTTTATGAAGTGTAAATTGCATAGGGGTAATGAATATATAAGTACAGTTTTTCTAAGCCGCGATATTAACACACAGCTTATGATTGCTTTAATGCTATGCACGTATTGCTGATGGAGGATGCTACTTTTTAACGAGCCCTAATAAGCTTAGCTTTGTTATACTAATACCAAGTAAATTAATTGAATTGAAATTATGGCTGAAAAACCTGTACGCACTCGCACTAAAAATCCGTTATTAGACGGTGGGTTAAAAGGACGCGGCATTTACCTGCTGCCTAATTTATTTACCTCTGCCGCCTTGTTCGCAGGATTTTACGCGATTGTTCAGGCCATGAACGGGCGTTTCGAGCTGTCTGCCATCGCTATTTTTATTGCAATGGTGATGGACGGGCTAGATGGTCGTGTGGCCCGCATGACCAATACGCAAAGCGCGTTTGGTGCTGAGTATGACAGCTTGTCTGATATGGTCTCATTTGGCGTTGCTCCGGCGCTCATTCTTTATGTGTGGGCATTAAAGCCACTAGGAAAATTAGGCTGGTTAGCAGCCTTTGTTTACTGTGCATGTGCTGCATTGCGTCTAGCGAGATTTAATACAAAATTAGACGATGCACAACAGGATAAGCGCTATTTCCAAGGGTTGCCTAGCCCAGCGGCGGCAGCCTTGCTGGCAGGTTTTGTCTGGGTCTCATATGAATATGGCGTCAGTGGGCGTGATATATTTTTCGGTGTGCTACAAATGAAATGGATGGCATGGGGCATTACCGTATTTGCCGGCGTTTCTATGGTCAGCGATTTGCGTTATTACAGTGGAAAAGATATTAATTTGAAAAGTAGCGTGCCGTTTATTGTCATTTTAGGCATTCTATTAGCTATCGTGCTGGTGTCATACAGCCCACCAGAAGTGCTGTTTTTTGTAATGACAGTGTATGCGTTTTCTGGTTATATCCTGTGGGTGCGTGAACGCTTCAATCGATAAGGATTTGCAAAGACCGCTACTCATTGCTTTTGCTTATCAGGACTATAAGAAATTCAAACGGCTAAATGCTTGCAGAATGTTTTAAAAAACACTATATTTCTATCACCATGTCTAATATCACTATATTGAATATTATTTTTGCGTTGAGCTTCATTGCTAGCGCATTATTTGTGCGAAAAATTCTGGCACTGCGCTTTGCAGCGTTGCCTAGTCATAAGCTGCGTACCTCACGATTATTAGCGCTGCGCGCTCGCACTCTGCGCTAGCGCGCCTACACCCCAAAACTTGAATAAATGGAGTGCGGAAACGCACTGCACTGCTCACTTAGTAATAAGTTTGAGCCAATAGTAGATCTAAATTCTTTGAAAGAATTTAATCCCATATTTATGTAATAAAAAATTAGGTAATAACCATGAAACCAAACCAAATTATTATTTTTGATACCACCTTGCGCGATGGCGAACAAAGCCCAGGCGCGGCTATGACCAAAGAGGAAAAAATTCGCATCGCGCGTCAACTTGAGCGCTTGGGTGTGGATGTGATTGAAGCTGGTTTTGCCGCCGCCAGTCAGGGTGACTTTGAAGCCATACAAGAAATTGCAAAAATCATCAAAACTGCCACCGTGTGCTCCCTTGCTCGTGCGAGTGAGAATGATGTTCGACGAGCCGGTGAAGCCATTAAGCCAGCCTTGCATGGTCGCATTCACACTTTTATTGCAACCAGCAAAATCCATATGGAAAATAAGCTACGCATGACCGAGGACCAAGTGGTTGAGCGTGCGGTGCAGGCGGTTAAATGGGCGTTGGAATATACAACGGATGTAGAATTTTCTGCTGAAGATGCGGTGCGCTCCGATATGGATTTCTTGATTCGCGTATTTGATGCAGTGATTCAGGCCGGCGCGACTACCATCAACGTGCCAGACACCGTAGGCTATTCAATTCCAGCTCCTTGGGGAGAGCGTATGCGTGAACTAATTTCGCGCGTGCCCAATAGCGATAAAGTAGTTTGGTCTACACATTGCCATAATGACTTGGGTATGGCTGTGGCCAACTCTTTGGCAGCGGTAATGGGTGGTGCACGTCAAGTAGAATGTACCATTAACGGCTTGGGTGAGCGTGCGGGTAATGCCAGCCTAGAAGAGGTTGTAATGGCCATTAAGACGCGTGCTGATGTCTTTAATTTGACGACACGCATTGATACTACGCAAATTGTGCCAACCAGCAAATTGGTGTCCACCATTACCGGGTATCCAGTTCAGCCAAATAAGGCGATTGTCGGTGCTAATGCTTTTGCGCACGAGTCTGGCATTCATCAGGATGGTGTGTTGAAGCACCGTGAAACCTATGAAATTATGCGGGCTGAAGATGTAGGTTGGGGCGCCAATAAATTGACGCTAGGTAAATTGTCTGGGCGCAACGCATTCAGAACACGCCTGAAAGAATTGGGTATAGAGCTGGAAACTGAAGATTTGTTGAATGCTACATTTACTCGATTTAAAACTCTGGCCGATAAAAAATCTGAAATTTTTGATGAAGATTTGCATGCCTTGGTGAGTGATGAATTTGTTTCTGAAACAGCAGAGCGCTTTAAATTGGTGTATTTGCAGGTAGCCTCTGTCACAGGTGAAGTGCCCCATGCAGTAATCACGCTGTCAGAAAATGGCGTAGAAAATCGCGCTGAGTCCGACGGGGGTGGTCCAGTGGATGCCGCTTTTAAAGCGATTGAGACGATGGTGCAAAGCGGCGCAGAATTGCAGCTTTATTCGGTCAATAACATTACCAGCGGTACCGATGCGCAAGGCGAGGTGACGGTGCGTTTGTCTAAAGGCGGACGTATTGTGAATGGCCAGGGTGCAGATACCGATATTGTAGTGGCCTCAGTCAAAGCCTATTTGAATGCGCTTAATAAGATCCAATCAAAATCAGAGCGCGCACATCCACAACTGTAATTAAAAACGAGGCAGTCCGCGCTTCGGCGATAGACTGCCTCAATCATTAAATTCCTGGAAGTCACCTATTTTACTGAATTCATACTTACAAAAGTTGGGTGTCGGTCGCCAGCAAGTATTGGTTATATTGGCGCTGTTTTGTACCTACTTTATTTGGGGCTCTACTTATTTGGCCATTCGCTTCGGCATGGAAAGCTTCCCACCATTTTTGATGGCAGGGATACGTTTTAGCGTTGCTGGTTCAATTTTATATATGGTGATGCGTAGCTTAGGTGCCCCTAACCCAACGCTAAAGCAATGGTTAGGGGCCAGCATTGTCGGCTTATTGTTGCCAGCCTTGGGGAATGGCACTGTTTGCTATGTGCAACAAACGGTTTCTTCCAGCGTGGCTGCACTTTCTATTGCTACCGCCCCGATTTGGATGGCGATTTTTTCTTCCATCGGCGGGCGTAAAATCAGCCATCAAGAGTGGCTAGGGATTGCGTTTGGTTTGGTTGGAATCGCCATCTTAAACCTAGGTGGCAGTCTGCATGGCGATGTGGTGAGTGCACTATTGTTGATACTGGCCGCCGCTAGTTGGTCATTTGGCTCAGTTTGGGGTAGGCGCTTAGCGATGCCTCAGGGGCTAATGGCGAGTGCTGCACAAATGTTGGCGGGTGGCGTGGTGCTTATGCTAGCGAGCGCGGTGCATGGAGAAGTTTGGCCACAAACTGTTAGTGTAAAGTCTTGGTTGGCGCTGTTATTTTTAATCGTACTCGGTTCTCTAGTGGCCTATAGCGCCTATTTATATTTACTGAAAACGGTGCGTCCTTTGGTTGCTAGCAGCAATACCTTTATTAACCCTATCGTAGCTTTTATTGTAGGCATCTGGTTAGCAAACGAACATGTTGCAAACGTAGAGTGGTTAGCGCTGGCCGTTATTTTACTGGGTGTGTTCTTAGTACTTTCCGCTAAAAATGCTTTAAATGACAAGAAAATTTAATATGAAAAAACAAAATTTAGCCCTGTTCGATTTAGATAACACTCTGCTTGCAGGCGATAGCGACTACAGTTGGAGCTTATTTCTAATTAACGAAGGTTTGCTTGACGCTAAAACCCATCACGAGCGTAATGAGCAGTTTTATTTAGATTATAAAAATGGGAATTTAGATATTCTTCAATTTTTGGAGTTCCAATTAAGACCTTTATCGCAGCACCCCAAGACATTCTTAGATCAGCTTCATGTCAAGTTTATGCAGCAAGTGATACGTCCAATGATGATGCAAAAAGCGCAGGATTTGGTGGATCGACATAAAGCCCAGGGTGATTTGTGCTTAGTGATTACGGCCACGAATAGTTTTGTGACTAAACCGATTGCCGAGGCTTATGGTATTGAGCATTTAATTGGCACTGAACCTGAAATGGTCAATGGTGAATACACGGGTGGTGTCACTGGCGTGCCTAGCTTTCAGCAGGGAAAAGTCACGCGCATCAACGAGTGGTTGGAAGCGCACGGTCAGCAATTGTCGGATTTTGATGTGAGTTATTTCTATAGTGATTCACACAACGATTTGCCGTTGATGAAGTTAGTCACTCATCCAGTTGCGGTCGACCCAGATCCAACCTTGGCAGCATATGCAACGCAGCAAGCTTGGCCGCAGATAAGTTTGCGCTAAACTTTAGTGCTGTATAGCACTAACGCCCAAGCACAATTTGCAATACAAATTGACTGCCTATGTAGGCTAACAACAGGAGTAGGAATCCAGCTAGCGTCCAGCGAATGGCTTTAATACCACGCCAACCATAGCGATAGCGGCCAAACAGCAGGCTAGCGTAAATAAACCAACTGGCTATAGAGAAGATGATCTTGTGACTAAACTGCATCGGCTTATTAAAAATCTGCTCGGAAAATACCATGCCACTCACCAGTGTAATAGTCAGCAAAATAAAGCCCATGATAATAATTCTGAACAGCAAGGTTTCCATCACCATCAGTGGAGGAAAGCTAGGTAATTTAATTAAGGTGGGTTTGTTATGCAGGCTACGTTCCGCAATGGTCATGAGTAGCGCATGCAAGGTGGCAAAGGTAAATAAGCTATAGGCCAGTAAGGCAATGCTGATGTGCGCTAAGAATAAGCTAGACTCAGCTGCAGGTAGCACGCGATCAGTGACATTGGATGCAGGCAAGAGAGCAAAAATGGCTGCGGGTGGCAATACAAAAGCTTGTAGGTTAGTCAGTTCGTGCTTGAGATCTGCAATCCAATAAATCAGTACGGTCAGCCAAGAGATTGCTGATAAGACATTAAAGAGCCCCAAATTATAACCATGGTCAAAAATGACTTGGTATAACAGCCAACCATGAATAATCAACGCAAGCGCAATCATGCTGGTATGAAGCTTTAGGTAACGCACGCTGGCAGGGGTTTTAGCGCAACGCCAAAAGTCCGTGGCAACAGCCAAATAGATAAAGACAACCGCTAAGTAAGAGATTAATTTTTGCATAACGCAATTATGGCTTAAATATGCTTCAAACATAATAGCTTGATGTAAAATTGGGCATCTAATCAATAGTAAGAGTGCGTCATGCTAGAAAACTTAACCGACCGCCTACAGGGCGTGATTAAAAATTTACGTGGCCAAGCGCGGCTCTCAGAAGAAAACATCGCAGATGCCATGCGCGAAGTGCGTATGGCGCTATTGGAGGCCGACGTTGCCTTGCCTGTAGTAAAAGACTTTATCGCTCAGGTTAAATTGCGCGCTCAGGGTCAAGAGGTCCTGCAAAGCCTAACGCCAGGACAGGCAGTCATTCAAGTGGTGCATGATGAGCTTGCTGTGTTAATGGGCAAAGCTAATGTGGGACTTAATTTAGCAGTAGTCGCGCCTGCCATCATCTTAATGGCTGGCCTGCAGGGCTCTGGTAAAACTACCACTTCAGCCAAGCTGGCTAAACTTCTAAAAGAACAAAAAAAGAAAGTGCTGTTAGCCAGTGCTGATATTTATCGTCCAGCAGCCATTGAGCAATTGAAAACGCTCGCGAAGCAACTGGAAATAGACTGCTTTGATAGCCATGCTAATCAAAAGCCTGCCGACATCGCAAGTGCGACCTTAGATTTTGCTAAGCGTGGCTACTACGATGTGGTGATTTTTGATACCGCAGGTCGTTTGGGCATTGATGAAGCTATGATGGCCGAAATCAAAGCATTGCATACACAGCTTAATCCCATTGAAACCTTGTTTGTGGTTGATGCTATGCAGGGGCAAGATGCGGTAAATACTGCCAAGGCCTTTGGTGACGCGCTACCCCTAACTGGCATTATTCTAACCAAGCTAGATGGAGACTCGCGCGGTGGGGCTGCATTATCTGTGCGCCATATTACTGGCAAGCCGATTAAGTTTATCGGCGTGAGTGAGAAGGTGGATGGTTTGGAACCATTCCACCCAGAGCGAATGGCCTCACGCATACTCGGTATGGGCGATGTGCTCAGCCTGATTGAGCAAGCGCACAAAAATGTTGATATGGCCGCAGCGCAAAAACTTGCGGACAAAGTGAAATCCGGCAAAAACTTTGATTTAGATGACTTTAAAGCACAAATGTCTCAAATGCGTCAAATGGGTGGCATGGGAGCCCTGATGGATAAATTGCCAGCGCAAATGTCGGGCATGGCCTCCAAAATGAATCCTGCAGATGCCGATAAGGCCGTGCGCCGTATTGAAGGCATTATCAATAGCATGACGCCGTTAGAGCGACGTAAGCCGGAGTTAATTAAAGCGACGCGTAAAAAACGTATTGCCGACGGATCTGGGGTACAGGTGCAAGAGGTTAATCGACTTCTTAAGCAGTTTGAAGAAACGCAGAAAATGATGAAAATGTTTGCCAAAGGAGGCATGGCAAAAATGATGCGTGGCATGGGTAATATGATGGGCGGCAAGATGCCGGGCATGCGTTAAATCACCCTATTAATCTGTTTCCACAAAAGTTTCACCGTTAGCTCTAGATTGGGAATGTAAATAGTTTATATATTTCCAAGTTATACATTGACCAAGTGCAATGTTTCTAGCATAATTGCGCCCTTTCGTAGGTGATGCTTTCGAGCAGCAGTTCAGTCACTACAGAAAATTTCACCAGAAATATAGTATTACCCATTAGTACAATGGGGCGTTAGCTCAGCTGGTAGAGCAGCGGACTTTTAATCCGTTTGTCGTGGGTTCGATCCCCGCACGCCCTACCAATACCTAAAAGGCTTCCAGAGATGGGAGCCTTTTTCACATCCAGTCTAAATCTGCTCGTGTAGGCTTCATGTAGTCTTTTCAGGTCAACACGAATCATTATAATTTAGACAGCCAAGACCTACTGGCCTTGGCTGATACTACCTTATACAGCTACAGTTACTCTTACTTCCTCACGCATCTTGCCACGATATAATTCCAAGTCCACACCCGCTAGCGCTGGTACTTTCTTGTAATCGACATTACCCTGTTTCCAGAACTTAGTCACGGAGACACCGAACCCAGACTCTCTGCTATGTGCAGTAAGCGCGACGAGCTTAGCCTTAGATTCGTCGGCCTTAGCCTGCACCTCGTCGCACGCAGCCTTACAGCTTAGATACTCAACTGCGGCTTGCTGCCATATCACATCACTACGTGTTAGCGTATCTTGGTCCGCCATCGGTGGTGGTGTGTCGTTATCTAGGTATGGCTGGAAAGCCTCCCACGCAGTTTTAATCTGCGCGAAGGCTACAACGTCAGGCTCGACGGTAAGCCCTATGCCTTGCTGCCCGTCATACACCCACAGATAAGCATGCTTGGCTTTACTCACCATGAGCTGATGTTGCACCTGCAGCATATAGTGTGCAGGCACACTGCCAGTATGCACCGTCTGCCACAGCTCACTCGTTTGTCCACGATATGGGCATTTGATCTCAACGATGGTATCGCATGCTAGCGTGATGCCATCTAAGCTCGCCGAGTACTCACCGTCGACTATCACTAGCGGCTGCATGATTAAGCCTGATTCTTGCTCAAACGCCGCTCGCGCGGCGGGTTCTGTCGCTGTGCCGTGGCGCATGGCTTCTGTTTCCACAGTCACCTTGCGCCCAGTCTTCACTAACCATAGCTCATAAGGTGTTTGCCACGGTGATACGCCCATAACTGCGGCAGTCTCACTAGCGTTGCGATATTGAGCGCGATGCGCGTGCCACTCAGGCGTTCCCTGTACTAATTGATATAGCGCGTTCATTTTAAGCTGCCTCCTGTTTATTGGTTTCAAGTGTGCGTATTACGCGGTTAACTTCTGACTTCGGTATGCTTTCTAAATCGAAGAAGCCTAAGAAGCTGAGTAACTGCTCCTCGTTGGTATGCGTCTCAGCAATCAGCTTCTTGATATAGCGCAGCTGGTTTGCTGTAAGCGGCTCAGTATTAGATGCTTGGCTACGCTGCTGCTCCAACGCCTGACGTACTTTGCCAAATGGTGCAGGTACAAGACCTGCCGTTTGGCTAGACGACACTTGGTGCAATGTGTGTTGTGACGGTGGAATACCACCATTATCTGGCTGTGGTAAATCTTCGCCTGCATACACGCTAAGACCTAGACCATGCAGTGCGATGGCTTTAACCAAGCATCGTTGAATGCTGGTGTTGATATCAAATGCACTGGGTACTGGAATTGGTTTGTTACGACTATCCAGTACTGGGTGTATTTGACTGAGCGTAATGCCTCTGACCGTCACAGCCACTTCTACGAAGGTGCCTGTCTCAGTACTGAGATACGGTAAACCGTTAAAGCGTTGGATGACCCATGTTGCTGTGTCATCGAAGCTACGCAGTTGTGAGACGGCATACGGCCAACTCAAATAGTTGAACTGGCCTTTCTTTTCGACGTGCTCGGTGACGTTGATTGCAGCGAGTTCGCTGAAGTAGTTTGGTTGTGTAGTATTTGTCATGATATTTCCTTTATTTGATAAATGTTGATGCGTTAGAAACGACAACGCCCCGACGGGCTAAGCCAGTCGAGGCGTGTCTGTTTGGTTTTACTGCTACCGGTATTGACTGCCACTTACAGTTAATTAGGCTGCAAGTGTTAATGCCTCGTCGAGTGCCTTTTGTTTGATGCTGGCACCCATGCCGAACCACGCTGAGTCCAGACGATTGTCTGAGCTCCTCGCGCGACGCTCGTGGTCTACGTACTGCGTCACTGCGTTCACTAGCCCCCAAGCAGTCTCACTTGCTGAAGCCATGTTTGCCCCCATACCGTCACCGATATAGAGATTGAATACATGATTCAGTACCTTGAGATTGGGCTGCTGGTGGTAGCTAAGTGATGGATCACCTAGAACTTCGACCAAGTAGCGACGTGCTTCGAACGTATGCACTGGCCTGTCGGCTAAGCTACGTATGTTGCTGATGAAGTTCTGCCAGTGGCCTACGCCAATGCCAAGTTGTTGCTTCACTCGACTTGCGTCGAACTTCGTACTATGTGGCACCTTAATGGCCCCTGTGCTATCGCCAGTGGCCATTTGCAACGTGTTGTTACACACCACACGCACCGACGTAAACTGTGCGGTAGTAGCTAAGCTTCCATCGCACGCAGTGGCGAGCAACAAGTAGCCTTTGACTAGGTCGCCGCCACGCAGTACTGTCTCCTCGCCTGTACGGGCTAGCGCCCACAGTTTCTTGCCACCTTTAAGTACACCTGCGGTTTCAAGCTCAAATCCGCCTAGATCTACCAGATCTCGGTAGAATTCCAGCACTTCACGTGGCTGGACTTCCTGATAGCGGTTAGAGACGACTGAGAGTGCGTCGCCTGTATCTGACCTGTACAGTACCTTTGCGTCTGCGTAAACTTGAGCGCTGTTTTGTGTGAGGTAATGCACGGGGCTGGATTGTATAGCCCAGTCCATCCCTGCTTCACGTAGCCAGATTTCAAGCGGCTGCTTGTCGCTGAGTGGATTACCTAAGCCATGCCACGGCGTCTCGCCCCTGTATGCCATTGTTTCGATTAAATGTGCCATTTGTATTTCTCCTAGATTTAGATGTGACAAAGCCCCGCTTGCGGTGCAAGACGAGGCTGTTTGTTGTGTTGCTGTTTATGTAGCTGGGTAGCTAGCGCTACCTGAGCTTCTTCATGTATATCTGCAGCAGGATGCGGACGATAGATCGTCCAGCCTCTGCTGATGCTGCGAGTAGTGCGACCTGCACTAGCGGTTTCTGCCTTTTTAGACTTCTAGGCAGATGCGGCCGGGGTAATATGTGTCCCCGTCGCTGTGTCCCACTAGCTTCTTCATGCTTGATGTCATCATGCTGGTCATTAGACCCGCGATGGACGCTGCCATGACGCCTGAGAAGGTTCCCCAGTGTATGGCTAGCACCAACACTGTAACGGCGACGTCGACTGCGGCGTCGTGATGTAGCGCACGAAGCATCGTGCGCCGCGGTAGTTTCGCCAGCAATGCTGCCGTACCGAGAAAGACCATGAATCCTGTCATGAACATGATGTTTCTCCTCTATGGCTTTGGGCTGGGGTTAGACTCAGCCCAAGCCTCTACGATGTCGCTACTGGCTTGCTGAAGCAAGCCCGGCAGCTTGGATGCCTGCGTGCTAGATGCACGCAGAAACCTGAACGTAGCGAGTGCTACTGATTTAACAGCGCTGCCAGAACTGGCAGTTTTAGCTGAGTTAAGTGGTATGCCTTGTTTCATGATAATGCTCCTTAAAGTACAAACGAAAACAGCACCCAAAATGGGTGCTGCGTGATACTGGTCTATAAGCTAAAAGCTTACAGCCCAGACTGGAAACGACGCGCTACGCGCGACGTGTATTTAGTTTAGTTGTGGAATGCTTGGGTCCCCCTGACGGCTTTGGTAAACCGAATCCGAAGTGGGGTGGTGCTTCTGCGAATCGGGGGAGGGGGAACGGCGTGACTTCGTTTAAGGGGTTTTGAAAATAAAAATTATAAAATTTGTAGCAGATTTTTTGCTGAGGTAGAACTCAGAGAAGGGGGTTATGATCGGCGTAGGCAGCGTCGTAACGTTCGGACTACCAGAGAAATACCTCTGGAACACAGCACAAAAGGGGCTGCGAAATCGGCGATAATTCTACGTATCATGTATTGTCTAGAAGTAATGCACATATGAGTATAGTAGCATGTCAGCGAGCGTGAGCGCGCTAAATAACACCAGCATAACTGTGCGCTATGCGCACGAAATGAATAAACAGTTCGGTTAACTATAAAAAGCAAGACGACACTAGGGCGACAACAAAATGTTAATAATAGATAAATCTGTAAACAGTATTTTAAAAATAGGTATTGTTTTTTCGATATTTTTCTTTACGAATACGTGCCACGCTGCTCTTTAATAACTGCGGAAAAACAAGTAGTGGCCAAAATATCTGGAGCTCTACTCCTTGCAATGATACTGAAGAAGTAAATACACAAGTTAACTCCTCTGTGTCACCGACAGATCGAGCAAAACCTAATCCGCCATCAAGTACAACTCAAAAAGATACGGAGTGTAAACAGGTTAAGGACACCTACTACAGAAAAAAGGAGCATGTATTAAGTATAAATGTGTCGTCAGATTTTAGTCAGCGCCTGATAGACCTGAATTACAACGCTGCTATACATAAGCTACAGCATCTCGGGTGCGGCACATATCTGCTCCACTGACACACTGCCAGTTCACTTTTCATGAAGTTATTCATGCGTGGCGTGAGCTAATTACACTGGTTGGAAGCGTATTAAATCCATAATTAATTCAGTTATGGATAGTCACGTGCCCCTGTGAATCTTTTTCCCGCACAACCCCACCTCTAGTGCGAGCCCTGTAATCCCTATATGCTTGACGACTATTTAATAGTGCATCATATTCACTCATTCCTGATTTTTGCAGTTCAGTCCATGTAGCAATCACTGTATCGGTGGCATGTTGGTTATATTGCTGAGATTTTGAATTAAGCTCCGGAAATTCTTGTTCCATTTCAGTCATTACTACATCTAGCCTAGGGTCTGGTTTTTTTTGAGGCTCTGTTGCAGCAACGGTTGGCACGATATTCTCATTAAGGTTAGGTTCTAATTGAACTGGAGGCGCCGTAATAAAGGGGCGAGCATTTTGAGAAATCTGCTGCTGATTATCTGAATTCTTGAAATGGTCAACCGCCCATATAACGCCAATTATGCCTACAATAACGATGCCCCATGCGTTTGAACTATTGTCTTTGTAATTCGGCGACTCAACAATAACACTCCCCCATACAAATCCAGCAAATACAGTCACGAACTGAAGAATCATCAGCCATGACGTAAAAATCATGACTAAAGTCCAAATAGCTGCTGCCGCAGAAGCTAAGACCCAACCATTCTTTCCAAACAATACTGATGCGAGACCTATGCCTAGGATAATTCCTATTTGCCACGCGAAGACTTCCATCTAGAATCCCTATTATATGCCTTGCTTAATGAAAGTGGACTTACCCCCAAGCCTCACCCAAAGCCTGCGCTTGTTGCAACACTAACTCCACAGCATCATTCTGCTGATCTGGTGGGTACTTGTACTTTCGCAGAATACGTTTAACCAATAAACGTAGACTAGCGCGTACGCTTTCTCGAACAGCCCAATCAACACTAATGTTCTTACGTAGACTTTCAACCAGTTCATGCGCTATTTTCTTCAGCGTTTCGTCGCCTAATTCACGTACAGAATCTTCGTTATTGGCGAGGGCGTCATAGAAAGCTAATTCGTCTGCATTCAGACCAAGGTCAGTGCCTCTATCTGCAGCCTCTTTAAACTTCTTCGCCATTTCTATCAGCTCTTCCATTACTTGCGCAGTTTCAATCGAGCGGTTCGTGTAGCGCTTCACGACGTTAGCCAGCAGGTCGGAAAACTTAGTTTGCTGCACGATGTTAGTAGCAAAGCGGGTTTTTATCTCGCCTTCCAGTAGCCGCTCCAGCATTTCTATAGCTAGATTGCGCTCCGGCAAGTTACGTACTTCATTCAAGAAGTCTTCATCCAATATGCCAATATTCGGCTTCTCTAGGCCAGCAGCATCGAAGATATCGACGACTTCTTCCGACACTACTGCGGAGCCGATAATTTGACGTATGGCCAACTCGCGCTCTTCGTTAGTTTTCTTTTTGCTGCTCACTTCTTTTTTAGTTAGTAGCACTTTAACAGCCTGAAAGAATGCCACTTCTTCACGCACGGCCTTGGCCTCATCGAGCGTGCAACACAACGTAAATGCTTTTGACATGGCCAGCGCAGTATCGCCGAAGCGTTTTTTGCCATCCTTAATACCAAGCACGTAGTTCGCCGTTTTAGCCAACATACTGTGGCCGCTAGTCAGAAATGCGCTGTAATCGAAGCCATGTAGCATTGCGCGAAGTACGTCGAGCTTTTCTTCCAGTACAGCGTATGCCTCATACGCATCCACCGTAGGGCGACCACGCCCGTTACTGGCGGTGTATTCTTTGAGTGCTAGTTTTAAATCATTTGCGATACCGATGTAGTCGACTACCAGCCCGCCCTGTTTGTCGCGGAACACACGATTCACCCGTGCAATGGCTTGCATGAGATTGTGGCCCTTCATCGGCTTGTCCACATACATAGTATGCACGCACGGCGCATCAAAACCAGTGAGCCACATATCACGCACAATCACCAACTTCATCGGGTCTTCGGGGTCTTTAAAGCGCTTCTCTAGGCGTTTCTTTACTTGCTTAGAATAGATATGCGGACGTAATAAAGCCTTGTCACTGGCAGAGCCAGTCATCACTACTTTAATTACGCCTTTTTCGGGGTCTTCGTCATGCCAGTCAGGGCGCAGTGCAATAATCGCGTTATACAGATGCACGCAGACTTCGCGGCTCATAGCGACGATCATCGCTTTGCCGTTCTGCGCTTTGCTACGTTCTTCAAAGTGGTCAACTAAGTCGGCAGCTACTTGTTGTATACGCGGTGCAGCACCTACGATGCTTTCTAGTGCAGCCCACTTACTCTTTAGGCGCGCTTGCTGGTCATCTTCTTCGTCTTCGGCCAGTTCGTCGACTTCTGCGTCGATGTCTACTAGCATCTCTTGCCTCAGCCCCAACTTGGCGAGGCGTGATTCAAAGTAAATGGCCACCGTTGCGCCATCCTCACGCGATTGCTGCATATCGTAAACGTGGATGTAGTCGCCAAACACTGCACGGGTATCTCGGTCTTCGCTGGAAACTGGTGTGCCGGTAAATGCCACGAAGGTGGCGTTAGGTAATGCATCGCGTAAATGTTGCGCATAACCTACTTGGTAACCCTTAGCATCACCTTTAAATTTCGCCTCAAATCCGTACTGAGTTCGATGCGCTTCGTCTGCAATCACTACAATATTGCTACGGTCAGACAGGACGGGGTAAGTGTCTTCGTCTTCACCCGGCATAAATTTTTGTATGGTGGCGAACACGATGCCGCCTGATGGACGATTTGCTAGCTTGGCGCGCAAATCCTGACGCGTTAAACCTTGAACTGGTTCTTCGCGCAATAAATCTTGCGAGAGCGAGAATACACCGAATAATTGGCCGTCTAAATCGTTGCGATCAGTAATCACCACAATGGTCGGGTTCTCCATAGCAGCATCAGTCATCACGCGTGCAGCAAAGCACGTCATGGTGATGCTTTTACCTGAACCCTGCGTGTGCCAAACTACGCCACCTTTATGCGTACCGCCGGGGCGAGATGCAGTGATTACTTGGTTTATGGCTGCACGTACTGCATGAAACTGGTGATAACCAGCAATCTTCTTCACCAACGTACCGTCATCTTCAAATAACACAAAGAAGCGTATGAAATCCAGCAGGTAGGCGGGCGCCAGCACGCCTCGTATCAGTGTCTCTAACTCGTTAAATTGGCCTAGGGGATCAAGTACCACACCGTCTATCGTTCGCCACGCCATGAAACGTTCTGCATTGCTAGATAGCGAACCCATCATGGCTTCAGTGCCATCGGTAATGACCAGCACTTCGTTGTACTGGAATGCATCTGGGATTTGCTCTTTGTAGGTTTCTATCTGGTCAAATGCTTTCCAAATATCGGCGTTAATATCGGCGGGGTTCTTAAGTTCTAGCAGCACCAATGGTAAGCCGTTTACAAATAAGATAATGTCAGGGCGACGAGTATATTTCGGCCCTTTAATAGAATACTGGTTGATAGCCAGCCATTCATTAGCGGCCACATCAACAAAGTCAATCAGGCGCACAAAGTCACCTCTAGTTT
This sequence comes from uncultured Pseudomonadota bacterium, assembly GCA_903838125.1. GTDB lineage: Bacteria > Pseudomonadota > Gammaproteobacteria > Burkholderiales > Methylophilaceae > Methylotenera. Next base: position 28,263 of record CAILXF010000050.1, read on the forward strand.
CACCATCTTTCTGATACTGGACTTTTACCCCCGTAATTAGCAGTCGATGAAACTGGCGATTAGCCGCTAATAGCACTGGTGTTTCTAGGTTCAGCACTTGTTGTAATGCATCCTCACGCGCCACTAGCGGAACTTGTGGGTTTAGACGGGCAATGGCGCTACGTAAGCGTTCGACCAACACCACCTGTGTGTAATTACTACGCTCTGGTGCATTGCCATCCACAGCAATCTCTGGACCGTAAACGTGGCTGTAACCGACATCTGCCAGCCAACTTAGGGTTTCTTGTTCCAGTTGATCTTCAGTCATGACTTTACCCCGTATTACCCATTAGAATGTCATTCAGCGCAATGTTCACATAATAGTTACCACGCCCCATTTTTTGTTTTTGCACAAAGCCACCCTCGGCTAATGCATCCAAATACTTGGTTGCGGTAATGCGCGAAACCTGTAAATCACGCTGTACAAAATCAATTTTTGTATAGGGGTGTGTAAATAGATTGTTGATTAAGTCTTGGCTATAAAACTTATATTCAGCACGAATGCGGTGCTTGTAATCCAGCAGCGCTGTTTTAATCGCTTGAATAGTCGCAATGGTCTGCACTGCTGTTTGCTCTACGGCTTCTAGCATATACAGCACCCACTCCTCCCAACTATCCTCTACTCGCACGGTTTGCAGTAAGTGGTAATAATCTGTTTTGGTGCGTACAATGTGACTACTTAGGTATAGCACAGGAATATCCAACAAGCTTTCTTTCACCAAATACAGCACATTCAAAATACGGCCTGTACGGCCATTGCCATCATAAAACGGATGTATGCTTTCAAACTGATGATGAATGAGCGCCATCTTAATTAATGGGTCTATGTCAGATAGTCCGGCATCATTGATAAAGCGCTCTAAATCGCGCATTAGCGCCACAATTTCTGCGGGATCTTGCGGTGGTGTATACACGATGTTGCCACCACCATCTTTCAACGAAGTCCCCGGCAGTTTTCGGAAGCCTGCATTGTTGCGTTCTAGTTCGGCCTGTATTTCGATGATATGGTTAGCGGTAATTAGCCCGCTTTGTTTAACTTGCTCAAAGCCTATACGTAGTGCTTGGCGATAGCGCAGCACTTCTTTAGCAGCGGGGTTGGCAAAGGCTTCTGGTAGTACATCATCTTTAAACAGCTCATCATGCGTGGTGATGATGTTTTCAATTTCAGAGCTGTCTTTCGCTTCTTGCAAGCCCAGCGTATTGATTAAAATACCCTGATTAGGAATTGACCCTGCAATACCTTTTAGCTCTGCCAAGCGGCGGCTGCTGATGGCGAGTTTTTTTAATATCGCAGGCGTTTCAAAACGCGCTGCGTCTAATTGCTCAAGTGGCTTGATTGAATGCATTACGCGCTTCCCCAACATAACATGTATAGAAACTGTTAATTTTTATACATACTAACTCAAACGTGTATAGAAAATGCATTTTTTTATACATGTGCAGATTGATGTGTATAGAAAACTGGCTTTTATACCACTATCAATGCCACGAATGCCGATTTAGCGCATTGCATCATACTGTGGCTTCTTTAAGTATCGTTGCAGCTTCTGGCAGGCGCAATTGACCGGAGATTAAGCGAGGGAGTAACGTGTCGCGGAGGGTGGCGAGCGTTTGTGCTTGCTTTAAATTATCAGAGAATCGTTGGCGAAGAGGCAAGCTTACATTATCAAATTTCTTCAGAACTTGTTCTGATGGCACGGCTATTTTAATGCTTGCTAGTTTACTTCTACTCAATTCGGTTTGACCTGTTGTTCCCTCACCAAAGCTTTCAATTTCCCCCTGCTTATGCATTAGAACAAGGCCGAGATAATTCCAGCTAAGGTTTGATGATGCACGAACAACGGTGACGTGTGAATCGACAATTGTTGTTTCATCTAACGAAAGTACCTGCGCAATGCGCCCAAGGGTTCCTACACCTGTTGAATTTACAAGTACATCACCGATTTTCAGTTCTCTGCCATCAATTTTCTTTTGCATATTATCGTGCCGGCGTGCCTTGGTAACGTCAAGAGTAAAGTCGCGTATGCACTTTTGATTTATAACCAACACGCCACGTGATTCAGTGTACTTGGGTGATATGCCTCGATTCAAATAACTTGTATTTTCACCAATCGTTGTAACCTTCCACCCCGTTGGCACCAACCCCAGCTCTAATTCCTCAAAGCTGTCAGGAAAGAGTGCGGCGGTAGCTTCGTCCATGCCTTCAGGTGCACGGCCTTGTTGTTTGGCATGAACAGGGTCGAAATCTACAAACCACGATTTGAATATCGCCTTCGCAATGGCTTCGAGCGTGGCGTTGGTTTCGCGTAGCAGGTTAATGCGGTCGTCTAGAGAGTTCAGTATGTCGCCAGCATCTATTTGATAGTTTAGTGACGGAACAAACACCTCGAAATTTTCAATTTGACTTTTGCTAATATGAGGGATTGATGTGCCTGTGTGAATAGACTGAACGTATTCGGTAAACTGCGTATTGCAGATTACGTACCGCATAAATTTTTGATTCATTGCAGGCTTTGCACGAATTCTGGCTACGCGTTGAGCAAGAAGGCATATGCCATCAACCTTGGAAACAGAGGCGAAGTTTTTCCCGACTTTGGAGCCATCCATTCCGACAACAATATCACCTTCCCGCAGCAAAAATGGCTCGAGATTCTTCGTAACGATTGGCCAGCACTTTTCTTTTTCAGCCCATCTTAAGGAATGCTCTGTAACATTATCTCCTCGAACAACACGAATGCCAGCACCTTTAGGAAGGTATTCTGCTCCTCTAAACGCGAATCCTGTAAATATGTCGGCCACTTCGCCTAAGCGCACTTTCCCCAACTCAGAACTCATACCCTAGTCCTCCCAGCTTCTGACGTATTAACTGGTCTAGTTCTGCGCCTTTCGCCATCTGCTCACCGAGCTTTTCAGTCAGCATCTGCATCTTGTCGGCGAAGGCTTCATCATCATCTTCCACTTCTTCCGCGCCAACGTAGCGGCCGGGGGTAAGCACATGACCATGTTCGGCAATTTCAGCCAGCTTTACGCTTCGGCAGTAGCCAGCGGTGTCTTGGTATTCACCTGCATCAGCCTCACCACGCCATGCGGCAACCGTGGCGGCAATTCTGGCAATCACTTCATCGGTCAATTCTGTCTGCACGCGGCTAATCATGGTGCCGAGCTTACGTGCATCAATAAACAGCACTTCGCCTTGTCTCACACGTTTTTCTTTAACTAAAAACCACAAGCAAGCGGGAATCTGCGTGTTAAAGAACAACTGGCCGGGTAGCGCAATCATCACTTCTACTTTGTCAGCCTCGACCATCGCACGACGAATTTCACCTTCTGAGTTTTGGCTGGATGACATAGAGCCGTTAGCCAACACAATACCAGCACGGCCTGTCGGTTTAAGGTGGTGCAGCATATGTTGAAGCCATGCGTAGTTGGCATTACCAGTCGGTGGTGTACCATAAACCCAGCGTGGGTCGCCTTCTAAACTACCATGCCACCAATCAGAGATATTAAACGGTGGATTTGCCAGCACAAAATCAGCACGTAAATCTATGTGTTGGTCACGCACAAAGGTATCGGCAGGCTCTTTACCTAAATTGAAGTCAATGCCACGAATCGCAAGGTTCATCGCTGCTAAGCGCCATGTAGTGGGGTTAGCTTCTTGGCCGTAAATCGAAACATCGCCTATCTTGCCGCCATGCGCTTCGATAAACTTTTCAGATTGCACAAACATACCACCAGAGCCACAGCAGGGGTCATACACTTGACCATGATGCGGAGCTAGCACTGCAACTAGGGTTTTAACGATAGAAGCTGGCGTGTAGAACTGACCACCGCGCTTACCTTCTGCACTGGCGAACTGACCTAGAAAGTATTCATATACTTGGCCGAGTAAATCACGTGCGTGATTCTTCGCACGGTCTTCTGCCTTGCCAGACTCACCAAAGCCAATTTGAGAAACCAAATCAACTAGCTCGCCCAGCTTGCCATCAGGCAGCTGCACCCGAGCATAGCGTTTATCGAGGATGCCTTTAAGCTTAGGATTCTCAGTTTCAATCAGCGACAGCGCATCATCAATACGCTTACCGATGTCGGCCTGCTTAGCCTGCGCGCGCAAACTTTCCCAGCGCGCGGCTTCCGGCACCCAAAACACGTTGACTTCTTTGTAGTAGTCGCGGTCTTCAAGCTCTTCATTAATGAGCGCTTGGTCAGCATCAGGTAGGTAGTAGCCATCATTAACATCTGCAAACTTATATATCAGCTCTGATCTGCGAGTCTGGAAAGTATCGGAGATGTATTTAACAAAAATAAGGCCAAGCACGATGTGCTTGTATTCGGCAGCATCCATGTTGGCACGTAATTTATCAGCGGTTGCCCAGAGGGTCTTTTTGATGTCTTCTATCATGCGTACTTTTCTTATTGGTAATAGTTAGTGATTATGCACGATGGGCAGGGTAGGTGGGAATTTATCGTTTATAGCGTAGCGCTTAGCGCTAAGTACTTCGTACTAGATTAATTGACCCAGCAGGGTAGAATCAAGTATCTAAACTACGCAGCAAAAGGCGTAAACCATGAACACACTCGATATTAAATTAACCCCTAGACAGAAGGCTTTTGTGACCGAATTTGTCGTTTGTCGCAATGGCGCTGAGGCGGCTCGTCGCGCGAAGTACGCCGTACCAAGCGCTAGGATTACGGCATCTAAGCTACTATCAAAAAGTAACATTCAGGCCGAAATCTCAGCGATGGAAGCCAAGATGTCCGAGAAGCTTGATATAGACCGTAACACTGTTATCGGAGGCGTGTTTAGCGGCATAGCACAAGCACGCGAATCTAACGATGCTGGCGGCATTCTAAGAGGCTGGCTTGCCATAGGCAAGATAACTGGCTTAGACAAGCCTGAAGCGACTACAGACCTCGTACTGAGCGCTTCGAACTCAGCCTTAGAAGCTAGGTTCGAAGCGATGTCAGATGCAGAACTTTTAGCTATTGCTGAAGGGTCTGGTGGCACTTGCCTAGAAGCGTGCCTTATAACGTAGTGCTTCGTACTAAGTGCTAAGTTCGAGTCAATGATTTCTGGCAATAGTGATTATTGCAGAATAGTATGTACAACCCGCTGAGGTGTCCTGCCAGAGACTAAAAATATATAAAATATTGATGCCGTTTTCTATCGATCTTTGTATGTCTAGGCTTATGCGTCCAAACGCAGTAATGTCTGCAAGACATGGTAAAGTTGTGGGCGTCGTAACTCAAGCACTGACGCGGTTGCCATGACGTCCAAGAACCTTCAATATTTGGACGTATAACACTGGACGCCATAACTCAAGCGCCGGCACGGTTGCCGTGACGTCCAGAAGTGTTGTTGACGGCCGCCTGGAGGTAAAGTTTTGGACGTCATAACTGTATAAATTATGATTTTAAATGTAGCGTCTCTTTTGTTGCATGGTGTAAGCCCCACAGCTTTCTAACTTCAAGGGTTGGTTGTTTTATTACAACTTCACCCTTAGCAATTAGCTCATCAAGCGCACGCTCGATCGAACGCTTCGGCGCTTTCATAGTACTGTCTTTACCCGTGTACGCATCTATAAATCCACGCTTAGAGTACTTGCCCGTGTGCTGAGAAATTGTATTAACGATGCGTTTTTGCAGCAGTTCGCTGCCTGCTAGTGGCGCAACTGGTATAGTCAAACTAACATGCTCTAATACGCCTACTGAATGTGACTCGACAGTAATACGCTTTAACCAGAAGTGATTGCCAGTAGGGCCATAGTTGTTCTTAACTACAGATAGCGACGCATAGTTTTTTCTCATATCAGGGTTAATACCAAATGTCTTGCCTTCAGCATCGTCCATCGTGCGTAGAACGAAAACAGCTCGTGCAAGATCAACCCAAGCGGCCGAGCCTGCTACATCGTTCGAGTCTGCCTTTTCTTTACCTATGGCAGTTTTTGGTGAGTGCGCTAAAACCATTACCGCTGCTTCGCTTGTCTGTGCAATAAGGTTAACTTGCCGCATCGTCTGCACAACGTCTTCACGGCTATTAAACTCACCGCCGTGTATTAAGCCAGCATGGTCTAAAATTACTAAACGAACCGGAACTTCAGCCTCAACGGCCAATGCTTTAGCTGCAGCAATCACTTCAGCAGTAAACTCGGTAGCCTCTAGCGAGCCAACTTGTTTTTTGGTTAACCTCGAGTCTAAGCCGTTCATTGGGAAAGCGCGTATCCTCATTTTAACGAGTGCAATCTGCTCATTACTCAGATTCATTACTTTTACAATCGCGTTAAAACGGCGTGCAATCTCTTCAGCATCCTCTTCACCAAGTATCAGCATTACAGCACCTTCTAAAGTAGCCTTACCCATGTATTGCAGTCCTAATGCCACGCATACAGCTAGCTGCATCGACAGCATAGTTTTTGAAACCCCGCCTAAACCAGCTAAGACACATACCTTTACTGCAACGATCAAGTCTGTCAGAGCATAAACACGTGGACTTGGGTCTATGGGCGAAAATTCAATTAAACCGTCTGCGGAATCAAGCCTTGGTGAGGCTGCGCTGTATCCGATTGCATTTGCATTACTACCAGCTGCGTAACTCATAATACTTGCAGCAATTTGTTTGACCTCTATATCGAGCAAAGGTGGGCTGACATGCGTTGCATTGGTTGCCATAAGCGTCGCCTCGATAGCCTCCGCTCCAAGTCCCAACCTACGCATGGATCCAGCTATGCGGGTTAGCTCGTTGTTTCGATTTTTCTCTATTATCAGGTCGCCACCAGCAAGTGACGCGACTGCATGGGACTTCGCATTTAATTGGTAGGTTGTAATAGGCGGCCATGTAATACCTAGCTTATTGAACAGGTCGTTGGTACTGTATTGTTCAGCAGTATCTGCTAAAATAACGTTCATAGATTATTGACTTTCTGCGCGCAAACGCAAGTGAGACCAGCAAACCGTTACTAGCGGAATGCTGGTTTTTTTTGATGGTTAGATTGAGACTAAGCGCGTCATGAATGGCTCATGTTTCTGATGATAAAACCCCGGAACGCGCAGCACTCTTGCAAGGTCGTTGACTGAAGGGTCCGTGTCCAAGGCGTTGGCGATTGCCTGTTGCCTAGGCTTAAACTCTTCGAGCTTGGTGTCGTTAGTTAGCCAGTAGATATGCCACTTATCAGGACTGCTCTCCACAAGAATGTGTGGCGGTGGGCACTTTTCAAGTATCGGTCCGATTGGCGTACCGTCAGCATCCGCGAACAAAGCACGTACGGTGATAACGTTTTCGTTAGTGCGACATGTCTTTTTACCTTCGTGAATGACACCATTACCACGATTTACCATGACAAAAATACCCGCTCCGCAGTTATTAAGGCGAATCAATTCGTCGGCATGTTGGTCAAGTGTGCCGTGTAAGACTTTAGCCTTAGCCGTGGACTTGCGCGGACTGTCGTCAAAGCTTTGGAAGGTAAGTTCAGTGGCTGTTGGGTCAAGTCTACTAAAAAAATCTTCAGCCATTTGGATGTCTACATTTAAACTTTTGTCCATACGCGCCCCCTTAAGTTTGGATTTTTGCTTGAAGCAGCATGAAACGCTCTGTGTGCTTTTATTAGCATGGTCGCTGACGCTACATTTTGATTAGGCTTTAAAGGTATGTAAGCCATAGCGCCATCGTGCCAATATACTATTGCGACGTTATATCCTGCCGCGAGAATGCCTTTAACAGTATCGATTCTAGACTTGGACTGATTTGAGGCTAAAAATTTTTCAGTTGGAATAAGCTTAGCAGAACTGATTATTTCTTCATCGGTCAGGTACGTGGTGTCTGTGCAGTTCATTGACATACCCCCTTTTGGAGTAGCATCGCAACTTGAGCGACTGGCCAAAGCAATCGGTTGCCGAATTTCACTGGGCGTATACCGAAGCATTCACCAGTTAGGCAGTAGTTTTTGCGGATAGTCTGGTTAGCTCGATCTGTAGCATGAGCAAATTCACCAGTATTGATATGATCGCGACCAGCAGCAATTGCTGCTAGCGCAGGTTGTTTTTCAACTTCTAACGTCATCGTAATTCTCCTTGATGGAGGCCCGTGCCACTGAAATTTATTCGCAGTGCAGTACAGGACATACGATGCTTTTTACACACTTATTTCGAGTAAAGTATGCCGTTGGCGACGACCTTCGACGAGTGGCTGTATGTGGCGTTAAACGGCGTTATTCCGCCGTATTTTCAGTCTTTTCCCTAGGGCATCTTTGCTGAAGTTGTCGTTGACGTTATTGTCGTTTGTGTAGTTCAATGTTCTGCTTCCGACACCACCAGTAAACGGTGAGTGACTATTTAATGCCATCTCCTTTAGCTTCAAAAAAACATCGGCAAGTTCCATATTTCCAGCTCGCTTTATGGCCTCGTCTATGGCTGGGTCTAAGGTATTTCTGTTCAGTTTGTGGCTTTTAGGTTTTGGTGCGACCGATGGGGCGCAAGTCGTGGCTACTGGTGACGTAGTTATGGGCGCTATAATTGCAGCAGAGGTTGTCGCGGGTAGCTTGCACGATGGAATGCTGCCTGTGGAGGTGTTTGGGTTGCTCTGTTGCGAAAATAAGTTACTCAGAGCAGTGAACCCATTTTGTTGGCACCACCTAATCCAGTCTGATTTTAAAATATAAGTCGCGGCTATCTCTAGAGGATTAATGTGCGTAAATTCGTTAGTGGTTTTGATATAACCAGATCGTACTGCACTTATAAGCACCTTGCTTTTTTCATATACAGCATCCTCCCCATGTGGATTGTCAGAATAATTTGACGCAAATTCTGGGTCGCATTCACACCTATAGGTGTGTTGCTCTGGGTCGGTTTCGTGAATCATCCAAAATATAGCATCGTAAATAGTTAAGTCGGACATCTCGTGCCAGTGTTTGCTTAATGATAGTGGGAGTGCCATGTGATCTAACCTATTTTAGTTTTAGCATCAGAGGGTGATCGTAATGCTTTACTTGGTGTAGAGCTATTAAAATCAACGCTTGCCTGTTTAAGTATCCACGCTTCAATCTTCTCATGCCACATGCGTAACAAATCAAGTGGCCGTTGTCTGTAGTGCTTTTCCGCAATAGCGCTAGGTTTATGCCCCATAATTTGTGCTGATATGCCTGCTGGCATTTCAACCCACTCGCACAAAGTGCCGAAGGATCTGCGCAAACCATGGATGGACAAGTGTGGCAGGCCAGCAGCAGCTAAGGCCTTCACGTGTGCAGCACGAGGTTCTGCGAGTCTGCCGTCTTCGGCGGTTAGACTGAAGAAAGCCCAAGGCGATGGCGACCAAACCTCGCCAGCATCAGCTAACTTTTTTAAGTATCGTTTAGATGGCGGTACTGCACTGCGTTGCTTTAGGTCTTGTAGTAATAATGCTACATATGGTGTTAGCGGGATGATGCGTTGCCCATCTACTTTGTCACGCAAAGTTAAGCTTTTCCACTTAAAGTCTATGTGTTCCCACCTAAGCCCCGTTAGCTCTTCACGACGTGCGCCGGTAATGAGTAGGCATTGTAAGTAAGCACTAATAACGGGGTTGGATAGCTTACGCACTTCAGCAAACCATATTGGTAGCTGTTCGCGCTGTAAGCAGTCTGCTTTCGCTACTCCTTTATGTATCGCTTTTCTGACATTGCTAGCAGTGTAGGCTTCTGGTTCAATCATGCCTTTGTAGGTCTTGTTACTGTTGGCCCACCGAATAAACGCCCGCACTAGCCTAAAGCTCAATGCTGCCCGCGTGGCACGTGTAGCTGATTCTGCCTCCAGCCAACCAGCCATACGCTCGTTTGTTATTTCAGATAGCCGTAATGGAAATAGCGCAGCTATAGGCCCTGGAATTGTTATGCCACCACCACGATCAATTTTAGCGCCACCGACAGTAGCAAGATTAACGTGGTCAGCATAATGGCGGTCACCCCAAGACGCTTTATTCTCTTCTAGGTACACAGGCCACAATTCGCCGAAGGTGGTAAGTTGGCGCTGCTGTTCAGAGCGAGCGCTATCTGCAGCCGTCTTGATGGCTTGTTTTTGCTCACGCGGGTCTATGCCTTTGTTGGTTAGTGTTTTGTACTCAGTCGCTACATCTTGCGCCTTACTGATTGAATACGTACTAATGTCGCCGATGGTAATGCGCATCGTTTTACCGTGCAGCTTAGTCTCAAAGATGTACGACTTAGCGCCAGCGGCAGTGACACGGAGGCCGAGACCTCGCGCTTTGGCGTCCCAATAGATTGTTTGCTTGCTATCGGGGTTGCACTTAAAGCTTGCAATGCGATCTGCTGTGAAGTTGTTGCGGTTTGCCATTTGTGTTCCTACGTATCTGTGTAGCCTCTGTGTAGGAAAATTGTATCAACAAATAGGAATAGATGTAAACACTGGCTTGTAGATATTTTTAATATATCATTGATTTTATGTGATATTTTGTGTTTTAATCATTGCGTGTAAACACGCATCAACATAGTTTTGTTCGGACTTTTAATCCGTTTGTCGTGGGTTCGATCCCCGCACGCCCTACCAATACCTAAAAGGCTTCCAGAGATGGGAGCCTTTTTTCATTTGTGGGCTGGCTAGCACGGGGCTAGCACTAACAGTTAACCTCAAGGTATAAAACATAGCCCTTCGCTTCAAATTACGCGCGCGCGAAGGTGCTTGTGAGCATGACTCAATAGAATAGAGCGACCCCGGCTAAGCGCTACCCAGAATAAGTAGGTAAGAACTTACGCGCACGCGAGGCTGCATGACATGTATGCCCCTCTAAAACTGGTCTCCACATACCTTGGCACCCACTTTAATAGGCTAAAGTCTGCTTTAAGGCATGCTAATTTTATGGTCGTTAGGCAGCAGTGGGCCAGAAGCAGACATTCCCCTTGCAGTCATTAAGTAAATTATTTTACTGATAAATTGAGAACTTTCGTATCAAATTTACCAAAATACTTATTATTCATGATGATGGAGAAATTCCTCTGGAGCACTTTAAGAATTATCCTAGTTTAATAAAGTATCTGAAGGGCTAGGTAAACTAAACATTTATTAGTGGCTTCAATGTTCGCGAGCCCTCTGCCTGCAGAAAATAGTAAGTTATAGTCTTTTAATAGTTGATATCTTCCACCCAGATTGAAGCCAGTCACGCTTTGATTCAGGGGCTTGTCCGGGGTCTCATGAAATACCTCACTCCCCAATTGAAGTGATGGGGTGAACTGGTATAGGACCGCAGTTCCAAAGTACCATGAGTTTTGGTTATCTACTCCTGGATTGATTCGATATCCTATGCCGCCATAACCGGTCCATTTATCTTTGTTAAATTGAACCCATGTAGGAATAAAGGTCTTGATTTTGCCCATATTGGGGCGTAATGACGAGTCACCTGTGGGAATCTCAATCATGGGATAAGTACCTACCATGACTGAGGAGTTTCCGTAATCAATATTAATAAATCGATACTTCATCCCAATTTCAGTATTGTCAAAGCCAGTCGATTTTTTGCTCAGAGTTTTTTCATAGGAATAGCGAGGTTGTGCATGAATTTGCAAGTCTGGGGTGAGGCCATAATTGATATCAATGCTTGGCATTGCAACGGATGATTCCTGATGACGCCAAGATTTAGTAGCAGCGTAGTTGACCTCCCAGTGCTGATATTCTACTGGCTCTGGATCATCGGTTACAAAGGGTGGCCCAGCTAAAGCCAAGGGTGAGTATTGCAACAAAAGCAACATTGTTACTTTTAGTGCGATTGAAAGTTGGGGATGGTATTGCATTATTAAATCAATGAGGCTTTTCTCAACTAATGGCCTGAACCTTTAGCTGCGCGTTGTGGATAAATAAGAAGACCTATAGTAATTAGGATTAGTAATGCCAAAGAAGCAGAGTAGCGACTGAGCGCGAGACCCCCATGGTCAATTGGCTTGTCTAGGAAGTCTCCTACAACAGCGCCAAAAGGTCTGGTGAGAATGAAAGCCATCCAAAAAAGTATCACTTTAGGAATCTTGGACCATAAATGAGCAGCTAAAATTATTAAAAGTAATCCGCCAAAAATATACACTCCTCCAGTGTAGCCCAACCCAGCAGTGTCAGCAGTCCAGTCTCCTAATGCTGTTCCCAGTGTTTGGGAAAACATAATGGTGACCCAGTAAAAAATTTCTGTTTTTTGGTCGCCTACCTTATTCATAGACACCGAACCAAGTGTTTTATGCCAGATAACAAAAGAAAGGATTAGGAAACTAAATAATAGCAATGTTCCGCCGGCATACCCAATGGCCAAAGAGCGGTCTGCAAAGTCTGCCAGTGTGGTCCCCACCGTAGTCGTGGCAATAATGGTGGTCCAATAAACGAATGGATGAAATTTTTTTGCACGTATTTGAGCAAACACTGCGACTAGAAAAACGACCGCAAAGATTACGGTTCCGACAAGGTAGCCGAGGCCAAGTGACATGGAAACTGCATCACCCCCTGTTTCGCCTAAGGTGGTTGCAAAAATCTTAACTATCCAGAATGAAAGGGTAATTTCTGGCACTTTACTTAGTGTGGATTGAATCGTTTTATTCATTTCTATAATTTACTCGTTGTTCGGTTTACAACTAAACTTCTCAGGTGAGCTATTGAGTTCTAAATGGCAAGTTAAATGGGTTTTGCCATTCATATCTTTCTGCTTTAACTCCCAGCCATTTTCGATCTTTTCTAGCGTTGTGTACCCATAATTTTGAGAAGATAAACTCTCTACTGTGCTTATGCCCTTTGCCATTTCAAAATTAATCGGCAGTGACTCTGTAAAAGGAGGTTCAAGAAGCGAGCCCCCAAATCCTGTAATTAAAGATATTGGAACATTTTTCTCAAAGCTATTTAATTCAAAGGTATGAATATGTCCTTGAAGGGCCAGTTGAATGTTTTTAGGTACAAAATTTTCATATTTTCCGGCTTCCAAGGATTTAATCAACGTGACGTTACCTCCTTCAAATCCTGCATTTGGTAAGTAGCCGTAGCCTAGCAAAGGATGGTGCACCACTAACCAGTTCTTTGGTTTTTTTTCTGCGAGCTTAGCTACTTCTTTAAACTGATCCTGATAGCTCCTAATTAAATGATCAGAGTCTTTCGTAAGTTTTTCTGATGCATTTGAGGAATCAAAAATAATGAGTTGCTGGTCGGGACCAAGAGAAACTGCATACGGGCTGGAAAATTCAGAGGCTACCGAATTTTTTGTAAAACAAGCACGTTCAATATCAAATGGATCTGGATCTAAATATCTAAACCAACCCTGACCAGCCCGTTGACATGATTCATGATTGCCTCTGGTAAAAACCCACGGTGCTGCTTCAAGTAGCGGTTGCATGGGCTCAAAAAAGTCTGCGTTCCATGTATCAAAACCGTACCCATAAGGACTCTTCTTACAGCCAGGGGTGCTACATTCACTTTCCCGATAGTGATAGTCGCCTACATGGATTACCAAGTCTGGTTTTTCAGCTGCAGCACTCACTGCAACTTTGGCTAAGGGCCATAGCAAAGCATTTTCGCATGATTGAAATTCATCAGGGGCTTTCATTCGACAGCCTGTGTCACCAAGCAACACAATTTTTTTGGGTTCTGAAATCACCTTGGGTAATACTTTGTTTTCAAGAGAGACCTGTTGAATGGATGCAGGCAAGGTTAATTCACAGACTAATTCTGGAAATACGGCTGGCTTATTTTTCGCAAGCGTTCCGTCGTAGGCGTTGACCCGAACATTCATGGCTTGTTTTTGATTGTCTACCCGCAATGAAGGGCATGTTGTTGCATGGGTAATCACTCTAACAATCGTGAGTCCATTCCTATTGATGCTAGTAATAGTGCCAATCTTCTGATCTTGCTGCGCATTTAATATATTGATGTTTAGCAATAATATGCATAACAATCCCTTAAGTAGCAAATGACTTGTATTGATCCACATAATTACAATGATCTCTATTGAGGTTAGGCTTAAAGTTTATTGATTCTGTTTTAAATAAAGAGGATTTATATGCTTAATTTGTACAGACTCTAATCATTATTCTATAAGTTTATTGCATATGGATGACAGTAGAGGAATAAAGGCTTTTTCTCATTAATCATTGATAGAGTTAAGCGTTATTTGGTATATAAAATTCTTTTTGTCATACGCATGCAACAAACTCTGGCGAATATCTCATCCTTAATAAAAAACTTCACATACCTATTTTTAAGTTGTACTTATGTGTAGTTTTTTCAAAAGTTTGAGAGAGTTTTAAAATAGAAAAATGAGTTTTGTAAATCCAGCGAAAAATAAATTTGGTCGCCTAACTGTGATCGTTGCTGTCATCTGTTTGCAGCTTCTCTTGGTCATATTGTTCGAGCATAGCCTATCAATTAAGCTGTCAGCCGTTGCAAAGACATCGATTGCTGCAAGACTCATTGAGGAATTTAAGGAGCCGCTCCCACCGCCACCACCGCCACCTAAGACGCAAAAAATAAAAAAAATTGAGCCAAAGCCTTTTGTGCCAAAACCAGAAGTCTCGCTACCAGTGGAGATTAAACCAGAGATACAAGCTACAGCAACAATACCAGTTGAAGCGCCTGTTACACATATTCAGGTTTCTGTGCCTGTCGTGTCCCATACACCACCCAAACCAGACCCTGTTGTTATTACAGGTAAGCTGGATGCCTCTGCTGGTTGTGATAAACCTGAATATCCTCAAGCCTCTCTGAATGCGCAAGAGGAAGGGGTGGTTGCATTAAGTTTCTTAGTGGATGCGAACAATTCAGTTAAGGAAAGCCGTGTAGATAAAACGAGTGGGTATAAGAGATTAGATAACGCGGCACGTGACGCGTTAAGTTTATGTAAATTCAAGGCAGGTACCGAAAATGGTAAGCCTGTCGCCTCTTGGGTAAAGATTAAATACGCTTGGCAATTAAATTAACAATGGAGAACACAATGAAATTTAACACATTAGATTTTTTAAAAAAGTTTGGGCAGATTCTTGCCTTGTGGTCAGTTGCTACTTTTGCTTTTGCAGAAGAGTCAGAAAAATTCAACCCTTATGGCTTAGAAGCGCTTTGGGGTCAAGGTGACTGGGTAGCTAAAGGCACACTGGTGATCTTGCTGATTATGTCGGTTGGCAGTTGGTATACGTTGTTTGCAAAATTTAGAGAGCAAAGTAAATTATTTGCAAATGCCAAGGATGTGAATACCGCATTTTGGCAAAATGATTCACTAGAAAAAAGTATTGATCAGCTAGATCAAGATGGTGCTTTTAGGTACGTTGCTGAAAATGTGGTCTCTGCAAAGCAAGATTATGCGGGTGATTTAGCAAAGCAAATCCCGATGAATACCTGGATTGAAATGGCATTCAATCGATCCTTTGAAGAAATTCATGCACGTCTTTCCATTGGCCTGGCTTTTTTAGCAACCGTGGGTTCTACAGCGCCTTTTATTGGCTTGTTTGGTACTGTTTGGGGTATTTATCATGCCTTAACTGCGATTGGCATTGCAGGTCAAGCATCGATAGACAAAGTTGCAGGTCCAGTCGGGGAGTCGCTTATTATGACTGCACTAGGCTTAGCTGTTGCGGTTCCTGCCGTATTAAGTTACAACTGGTTGGTACGTCGTAACAAAGCGGCTATGGCTAAAGTTCATTCATTCTCAGCTGATTTAGAACGTGTGCTTTTAGGTGGCTCTAAGCCTAAGTAACCATAATTTTATTGAGTGAAGAGTAAATCATGGCAATGAACTTAAATAGCGGGGATGAGGATGAAGTCATGTCCTCGATTAACACCACGCCCTTAGTGGATGTAATGCTGGTTTTATTAATTATTTTTTTAATCACGATTCCCATTGCTTTGCAAACGCATCCTGTTAGCTTGCCTAAGGAATCAAGTCAGCCGAGTAATGATAAGTTGAGTGATATTAATATTTCATTGGATGCTTCTGGAAATGCTTATTGGAATAAACTGTTAATTAAAAATAGAGAAGGTCTGCTCAATCATCTTAAATTGATTTCAAATGCTAATCCTCAGCCTGAAGTGCATATTTATGGTGATGAAAACGTGGCGTATGAACATATGGCAAGAGTCTTGTTAGATTGCCAAAGGGCTGGCGTTTCTAAAGTGAATTTTTTGACGCAGCCACCACCAAAGGGATAAATACCATGGCAATGAATATGAATAGAGGTGATGAAGAAATTTTCATGGAAATGAATACCACACCACTAATTGATGTGATGTTGGTGCTCTTGGTGATGATAATTATCACAATCCCACCTCAGTTGCATGCCTTAGGATTAAATATGCCTATTCCTACCAGTGAGGTTAATCCAACGCCGCCTCAGGTTGTGCATATCGATATTGATGATGCAGGCAAGATTTATGTTGAGGGTGAAATGTTGGCTGGTAAGAACGCGCTTGAGTCTCGAATGAGTGCGCTTGCGAAAAAAAGTGATCAGGTGGAGTTATATCTAAAACCTAGCAAAAGAACCCCATATAGGTATTTGATCTCGGTCATGACGGCTGCACAGAAATTTGATTTAAATAAAATTGCCATTGTTGGTAATGAGCGTTTTGTTAATTAAGTGATATTAATGATTCCTCATAAATCTTTCATTTAAGTGAAATAAATTCTTATTTAAAGCGTAATAATTCTTATTCATACTTAATCCATTAAATTTTATAATTTTTGGAGTTATCTGTGAACTGTCATTTCAAGCGAACCCTACTCGCGACCCTTGTTGCTCAATTATTTACTGTGAATGCTTTTGCGGATGAAACACCGCAAGCTGAAAATGCAGCAACCGCGGATACGCAAACGATTGTGATTGATGCTAAACGGATTGTTGGTTCCGTTTC